>NZ_JBHLWE010000005.1:0-95760 GCF_042432925.1 Paracoccus niistensis
GTCGTGGACACCGACGAGAGAAACTCTCACGGGATCCGAAGTCGCATCTGGGGTAGCGCGTCCATAGCGCGGCCATCGCGTCCATCCGGCAAAATCGGCGCGGTTCACAGCAAATGGGGTGGCCCATGCGCCGTTAAACTAGCTGCGTCCCAGCTCGGACGGCGTTACCTCCAGATCCAAGGCGCGCGCCGTGTGATCGGCCAGAGCCATGCCCGCCTGGTTCATCGTCAGATAGAGATGGGTGGCGCCGGCCGCCTTCAGGCGCTCGACCTCCTGCTCATGCAGCACATGCGAGATGATCGGCCCGGCGAACCCCTTGGACCGCAGCGCCCAGGCCGCAGCCTCCTTCGCCTCGGTTCCATCCATGGCCAGAACCGCGGCATCCAGCCCCGCGATGTTCACCCCACGCCAGAAACCCGCATCCTCGACATCGGCCCACAGGACATTGCGGCCAGCCTGCCGGTGCGGTTCGACCTTGTAGATGTCGGAGTCGATCCCGACCAACTGGTCCTCGAACGGCAGCAGGTACTGATAGGCCGCCGAACCGGTCCGGCCCATGCCCAGGATCAGGATGCGGGCATTGCCCAGGTCCGTCGGCAGCTCGTCCCGGTGGTACCTTGTCGTTTGAAAGCGTTGCAGCTGGCTTTCGTAGCGGTCGGACAGCGCCTGTGCCATGCGGTTCACGGGTGAGGCCGCAACGAATGACAGGCTGACCAGCAGCGCCATCGCCACCAGCTTGTCCGGCACCAGATCGGCCGCAAGGATCAGCGCGAGCTCGCTGTAGGTGGCCAGGTTGACTGCCGCCAGGAAGGCGCTGCGCGCTCTCAGGCGGAACAGCAGGAGAAGCAGGTAGAACAGCACCGCCTTCAGCGGCAACAGCACGATGAAAACCCCGGCGAAAACCAGATCGCCCGGATCCGGCAGGCCCGACATCCCGATCTGGAGGAAAAAGCCGACCAGGAAGGCCTCCTTCAGGCCCCAGAGCGCGTCGGTCAGTTCCTTTGCGCGCTTGTGGGTGGAGAGCATCAGCCCCATGGCCAGTGCCCCGATCTCGGAACTTAGGCCCACGAACTCGAACCCCATGCCGCCGATCACCAGCGCCAGCAACATGCCCATCAGGACCAGCAGTTCATCCTGGCCCGTCAGATCCAGGATCCGGAACAAGAGCGGACGTAGCAATGGCAGCGCCAGCACATACAGCGCCCAGACCGAAGGCGCCTGCCCGCCCCAGATTGACAGCACCACAAGCGCGATAATGTCCTGAAGGACGAGGATGCCGATTGCGGTCCGCCCGTAGAAGGCACCGATGTCACGCTTTTCTTCCAGAACCTTTGCCGAGAACACCGTCGAGGAGAAGGCGAGCATGACCGCCAGCATGGCCGCAGTCCGCAGGTCCAGCCCGAGAAACAGCACCAGTCCGGGCGTCACCACGATGATCGAGACGACGAAATGCAGCAATGCCCCGCCCAGCACCTGCGGCTGTGCGATCTGCCGCAGCCGCAGCTTCATGCCGACTGCGAAGAGCAGCAGCAGCACGCCCAAGTGCGACAGGTAGTCCAGGATGTCGCCGGTCGCCTCGGGCAGCCTCAGCACGGGCCCCAGCGCATTGATCGCGAACCCCGCTGCCAGGAACCCGACCATCGGCGGCAAGCCGATCTGGCGCATTGCAAGGCCGAAGACGAAGGCAAAGCTGACGCAGATGACTTCGAACATGCAGACGCTCCGGATCAGCTCGAGGTTGGCATAGCGGCGGCGGTTTCGTGCCTCAATAGCGCTGCGGGCTCCTGCCCGCCCGGGTAGCCAGGAAGCGTATCCGGCACGATTTGCAGAGAATGCCGTCGGTCTTTGCTGCGGAGTGCCCCTGTTCCCGTGCCCGCCTCTGCAGTGTGCCTCCGTTGAGCAGGACGGCGAGATCCTGGTGGCCCACATGATCGCACCGGCGTGAAAGCCGCGACAGGAACCTCGACGGAACAATCATTTCATACCAGGGTTGAACTCGGTATCGAGGGGCAGACGGGAGCCAGGCCGAGATTGATCTTCAATCCGCTAGCCCAATCCGACAGACACGGCCAGACGCTTGGTCGCACATGCTGAGTTGCAGCAAGACAAGGGAATGTTTGGCCCAACTGACCCCGACCCGCTGCACGGCAAGGCCGTGCAGGCTTGACCCAGCAAAGACTTGCATTCTTGACGCAGCAAGGCTCCGCAAATGCAACACCGGCTCGCCTTCTGCCCAGGTCATTCTGACGCCTGACGAGCTTGAGGCGGCCCGCCGGTCCGCCCTGCTCGCCAGCCTGCCCGAGGCCGCAGAGGCCATGCTGCTGAAGGGTGCACGGGTGCAGGGCCTCGGCGCCGGCCAGATCCTTTTCCTGCAGGACGAGCCCGCTGATGCGCTGTTCGTCGTGCTGGACGGCTGGATCAAGCTTTACCGCACTGCCCCCAGCGGGATCGAGGCGATGATCGGCACCATGCGCGATGGTCAGAGCTTCGGCGACGCGGCAGCGCTTTGCGGCCAGCCTTGGCCGGTCTCGGCCGAGGCGATCAGCCCGGCGCGGCTGCTGCGGCTGGACGCGGGCCGTGTGCGCCGTCTGCTGCAGTCCGACCCGGTGCTTGCCACATCGATGCTGGCTTCGGCCTTCCTGCGTCTGCAGCAGCTTGTTGCCCACATCGAGGAGTTGAAGACATGCACGAGCGTACAGCGGGCGGCCGAGTTCCTGCTGGATCTCGCGGCGGAATGTGAGAACGATGGTCCGGTGGTGCTGCCCTACAACAAGGCATTGATCGCCGGCCGGTTGGGAATGAAGCCGGAAACCCTGTCGCGGGCCTTTGCACGGCTACGCGATCATGGCGTGCAGATCGAGGCCACGATGGTCCATATCAAGAATGTGGCGCATCTGCGCAACCTGGTGGCCGAAGGCCTGGCCTGAGGCAGGGAGGCGTGCCGCGCAACTTGTCTGGTCAAACTCAAGCACACTGCATCCTTCCAACGGTTGCTGCAGATAACCTCCCAACCACCGAGCCTCAGCCTCACGCCGATGCGCGCTCGGGCAAGCTTTGCGGCTTCGCCACTCTTTCGTGGATTTACCGGTCGAGATCGGCGCCGAGATACAGATAGTCCCAGCGATACTGGCCTGTGTTGGACAACTCGGGCAAATTGAGGATCCGCACGGTTCCCTGGATGAAGGTGCAGATGCCTTCCTCGCGAAGCTCTGGCATCTCCCACGAACACCAATCAATGCGATAGTAGAACTGGGAGCCGCAACTGACTTAGAATCCCCCGTGTCGCCCCGCCAAGAACGAAATCGCGGATGCGGGAGTGACCAAATCCCCCCATTGCCAGAAGCTGCGCACCGTTTGACAGGGCGGTATCCTGCAACGCCTCGGCGATAGTTCTATTACCGAGAGTTGTCTCAACAGGCTTAGCGTTGAGCCCCCGCTTTGCCAGCGATGACGCAAGAGCACCGGCAAGATCTGATCCGCCCAAAGGTTTTTCGTCTCGGACCGTCAGCACCGAGATCGAGCCGCCTTCCGCCAGAAGCGGTAGCACATCGCCAAGCGCGCGGGCGGCCACCCGGCTGCCGTCCCAGGCGATGGCGAGATGATCCACCGGGGCGGGACGGGCCGAGGGCGGCACCAGGACGGCCGGGCGGCCCGAGCCGAAGACCACCGCCTCGGCCATGTCCCCGACCGGGGCGGTGTCGGCGGCCCAGGGCAGCAGGGCGAGGTCGAAATATCGGGCCTGCTCGGCGGCGTCGCCCGGCACGGCTCCCCAGGGAACCTTGCGCGCGGTGCAATGGACATCGGCGGGCGATGCGGCGCTTTCCAGGACGAGCTGCTCGAGGCGGCGGCATTCGGCCCTGCTCTTTTCCTCGGTGGACTGGACAAGTCCGGGGATGTCGATCAGCAGGTCGCCCAAGCCCGAGGAGACGCGGGGAAAATCGACCGCGAAGGTCGTCACGCTGAGCGCGTATCCCAGGGGCCGCGCCAGGGCGACGGCGGCGCGGGTCGCGTCGTCGGCGATCGCTTCGGGATAGGTGATCAGGGGCATGTAGGCGATGCGGCTGTGCGTCATCTCGGCTTCTCCATGCGGTCTTGGACATCGTGGGAGGAAGGGAAAGGCGGGCCGCGCCTGTGCGACAACCTGCCAGAATGGCTGACCATCCCCGCCTTGCCCCCATCGATCCCGGGTTGCTGCATGGGGACATGGTGCCTTGGACCGGCCATCGCCGGCAAGCTCCGGTGGGTTCGCCGCCGGTTCCCGGGGCGGCCTGCCGCGGTCTTGACCTCACCCCGAGGCTGGGCAAGCTCGTCAGGGCGGCGCCAGGACAGGGCAGGCATCGCGTCAGGCGCGCGCGCCTGACGCCCGCAGGATGCGCCGCGTGAAAAGGGGGCCCCGGCAGCCGGCATTCAAGCGGAGGCGAGATCGTGAGCGACGACGAGATGCACCATTCCCTGACGTCGGCGCTCACGCATCCGCACGCGCATTCCGGCCGCACCTGCCTTCTCGCGCTGGTGTCCGGGCCCGGGGGGCTGACCGGGTCCGAGGCGGCGCGGCGCCTGGCCCGCCACGGGCCGAACCGCCTGCCCGAGGTCCGGGGCCGCGGGCAGGTCCTGCGCTTCCTGGCGCAGTTCCACAACGTGCTGATCTATGTGCTGCTCGCCGCGGCGCTGGTAACGGCGGCGATGCAGCACTGGATCGACACCGGCGTCATCCTGGCGGTGGTCATGGCCAATGCGGTGATCGGCTTTGTCCAGGAAGGCAAGGCCGAGGCGGCGATGACGGCGATCCGGCAGATGCTGGCCCCCCAAGCGGCGGTGCTGCGCGACGGGCAGCGGGTCACGCTGGACGCAGCCGGGATCGTGCCGGGCGACATCGTGCTGCTCGAGGCGGGCGACAAGGTGCCGGCCGACCTGCGCGTGATCGAGGCGCGCGGCCTCGCGGCGCAGGAGGCGATCCTGACCGGCGAGTCCGTTCCGGTGGAAAAGGACGTGGACCCCGTCGCCTTCGACGCGCCCCTGGGCGATCGCCGCCCGATGCTGTGGTCGGGGACGCTGGTCACGCAGGGCACCGCCCGCGGGCTGGTCGTGGCGACCGGCGCGGGGACCGAGATCGGCCGCATCGGCGGGCTGCTGAGCGGGGTCGAGCAGCTGACCACGCCGCTGGTCGCGCAGATGGACCATTTCGCCCGCTGGCTGTCCTTCCTGATCCTGCTCGCGGCGGCCCTGCTGCTCGCCTATGGCTATTTCGTCGGCCACCTGCCCTTTGCCGACCTGTTTATGACGGTGGTCGCCATCGCCGTCTCGTCGATCCCCGAAGGCCTGCCCGCGGTGATGACGATCACGCTGGCCATCGGCGTGCAGGCGATGGCGCGGCGCCATGCCATCGTGCGCCGCCTGCCGGCGATCGAGGCGATCGGCTCGGTTTCGGTCATCTGCACCGACAAGACCGGAACCCTGACGCGCAACGAGATGGTGGTCGCCGCCGTGGAAACCCCCGAGGGCAGCTTCACCGTGGCGGGCGATGGCTATGCGCCGACGGGGGCGATCACGCCCGCGGGCGACCTCGGGCGTCTCGCCCGCGCGGCGGCCTTGTGCAACGACGCGACCCTGCGCGAGCGGGACGGCCTCTGGTCCGTCGAGGGCGACCCGATGGAAGGCGCGCTGCTGGCCTTTGCCGGCAAGGTGGCGCCCGATATCGCCGCCACCCGGCTGGACGCCATCCCCTTCGACAGCCGGCACCGCTTCATGGCGGTGCTGACCGATGGCCCCGAGGGGTGCGTCACCCATGTGAAGGGTGCGCCGGAACGGGTGCTGCGGATGTGCGGGGATGCCGAGCACGCCCATTGGCATGACCGCGCCGAGGCGATGGCGCGGGGCGGACTACGGGTCCTTGCCCTGGCCGAGCGGGCCGAGACCGCGGACCGGATCGACGGGACCGCGCTGGAAGGCGGGCTGACCTTCCTTGGCCTCATCGGCCTGATCGACCCGCCCCGCCCCGAGGCCGTCGCCGCGGTCGCCGAATGCCGGGCCGCGGGCATCCGGGTGAAGATGATCACCGGCGACCATGCCGGCACCGCCGCCGCCATCGCCGCGCAGATCGGCCTGGAAAACCCCCATCGCGTGCTGACCGGCCAGGATCTCGACAAGCTGGACGACGCGCAGCTCGCGCTCGAGGTGATGGGCGTGGATGTCTTCGCCCGCACCAGCCCCGAGGACAAGCTGCGCCTGGTGACGGCGCTGCAGGCCAACGGCCTGTCGGTGGCCATGACCGGCGACGGCGTGAACGACGCCCCCGCGCTCAAGCGCGCCGACGCGGGCATCGCGATGGGCCTCAAGGGCTCCGAGGCCGCCAAGGAGGCCGCCGACCTCGTCCTCGCCGACGACAACTTTGCCACCATCGCCGCCGCCGTGCGCGAGGGGCGCACGGTCTACGACAACCTCAAGAAGGTCATCAGCTGGACCCTGCCCACCAATGCCGGCGAGGCGATGGTGGTCATCACCGCCCTGGTCGCCGGCCATGCCCTGCCGCTGACCGCCGTGCAGATCCTCTGGGTCAACCTGATCACCGGCATCACCCTCGGCCTTGCCCTGGCCTTCGAGCCGACCGAGGCCGGCACCATGGCCCGCCCGCCCCGGCGGCGCGACGCGCCCATCCTGTCGGGCGAGCTGGTCTGGCACGTGGCCCTGGTGGCCTTGCTGTTCCTGGCCGCCGTCTTCGGCATGTTCAGCTATGCGCTCGACCGCGGCTATCCCCTGGCGCTGGCCCAGACCGTCGCGATGAACACGCTGGTGGTGCTGGAGATCGCCCATCTCTTCTTCATCCGCAACATCCACGGCACCTCGCTGACCTGGGACGCGGTCAGGGGCACGCGCGTGGTCTGGACGGTGGTGGTCGTCATCACCGCCGCGCAGTTCGCCGTCACCTACCTGCCGCCCCTGCAGGCCGTGCTGGGGACCGAGCCCGTCCCGCTGGCTGACGGCCTGCTGATCGTGGCCCTGGGCGCGGCCTTCTTCGCCCTGATCGAGATCGAGAAGCAGATCAGGCTGGGGTTGAAGGGGTGACGCGCCGGGGCCGCCCCGAGCGGTGACGGCCGCGCGTCGTCCCGAACGAGGATCGTGACCCCCGCAGGCGCATTTTGTCTCGCCAAGGGGGGTTCCTGCGGCCAACCTTGGGGCAGGAACCGGAAGGCCCGTGCGAGAACGCCATGCCTGCCATCGGCAGGACCTTCGCCCGGGACGATCGCGATCGAAGGGGGAGAAGGACGATGACCGCAAGAATGAAGGCCGCCATCTTCGTGGAACCGGGCCGGATCGTGCTCGACGACAAGCCGGTGCCCGATGTCGGCCCGCTCGACGCGCTGGTGCGGATCACGATGACGACGATCTGCGGCACCGACGTCCATATCCTGAAGGGCGAATATCCCGTCGCCCGCGGGCTGACCATCGGCCATGAGCCGGTGGGCGTGATCAAGAAGCTCGGCTCGGCCGTGCAGGGCTATGCGGAAGGGCAGCGCGTGATCGCCGGGGCGATCTGCACCTCGGGCCACAGCCACGCCGCGCTCTGCGGCTGCCACGCCCAGGACGGCCCCGGCACGCGGCACGGCTGGAAGCCGATGGGCGGCTGGAAGTTCGGCAACACCATCGACGGCACGCAGGCCGAATACGTGCTGGTCCCCGACGCGATGGCCAATCTGGCGCCGGTGCCGGACGGTCTTTCCGACGAGCAGGTGCTGATGTGCCCGGACATCATGTCGACCGGGTTTTCGGGGGCGGAAAGCGGGAACATCCGCATCGGCGACACGGTGGCGGTCTTTGCGCAGGGCCCGATCGGGCTTTGCGCTACCGCCGGCGCGCGCCTCATGGGCGCCACGACGATCATCGGCGTGGACAGCGTGCCGGCCCGGATGGAAATGGCCCGCCGCATGGGGGCAGACCACGTGATCGACTTCACGACGTCCGATCCGGTCGCCGAGATCATGCGCCTGACCGACGGACGCGGCGTCGATGTGGCCATCGAGGCGCTTGGGCGGCAGGAAACCTTCGAGGCCGCGCTGCGGGTGCTCCGCCCGGGCGGCCGGCTGTCCTCTCTGGGCGTCTACTCGGGCGACCTGACCATTCCCCTCGGCCCCTTCCTGGCCGGCCTGGGCGACCACACGATCGTGACGACCCTCTGCCCCGGCGGCAAGGAGCGGATGCGGCGCCTGATGGATGCCATCGCCTCGGGACGAGTGGACACGCGGCCGCTGGTGACGCACCGCTTCAGCCTGGACGAGATCGAGGAAGCCTATGAGCTTTTCTCCAATCAGCAGGATGGGGTCCTGAAGGTCGCCATCACGCCATGACGGCTCGGAAGTCGTCGGGTGCCGGCAGCACGGCAGCAGCGCTGGCCGGTGCGGACGGTGGACGTCCCTGCTCCAACCCTCGGAACACGGGCCAATGTGACGAGCCGATAACAGGAAGGCTGCGCCTCATCTGTCATTACGTGCGATGAACCAAGCGCTCACTCCTCCTTGCAGAATGCCTCGTAGAGAGCAGCCATCAGCACCTGAACGTCCGGGTCGCTGATCCGGTAGTGGATCGTCTGGGCTTCGCGACGGGTGTCGACCATGCCCGCCTCGCGCAGCTTCGCCAAGTGCTGGCTCAGCGCCGACTGGCCAAGGCCCACGGCCGCCTGAAGGGCACCGACTGACCGTTCGCCCTGCACCAGCTCGCACAGGATCAGCAGGCGCTTGGCATTGGCCACCAGCGCCAGGCGACCTGCCACATGGTCGGCTTTCTCCTGAAGGGCGACGATCGGGAGGGCTGCGTTCTTCTTCATTACATTAGTGTTGTCTTATTTAGGTAATGTTAATATATACACCCCTGTCGCCGTGAAAGCAAGCGGACGGGCGCAGGAGCAGTCGCAGATGGAGATGACAGTTCAGACAGATTTCACGCCTTGGGCCTCGCTCGGCGGCGGGGTCCTGATCGGCCTCAGCGCGGTGATGGTGATGGGCCTCTTCGGGCGCATCGCGGGCATCTCGGGGATTACCAGCGGATTCTTGGGCGCGGTCCTGCCGATGAACGGGGCGCCCCGTGACCAGGACTGGCGGATGGCCTTCCTGCTGGGTCTTATCGCGGCTCCGCTGGTGGGGATGCTGCTTGGCGGCAGGATGGACCAGTCGGTGCCGGGCAACCTTGGCGGGATGCTGGCGGCCGGGCTGCTGGTCGGCCTCGGCACGGCGCTGGGGTCGGGCTGCACCTCGGGGCACGGCGTCTGCGGGCTGGCGCGGCTGTCGCGCCGCTCGCTGGCGGCGGTCGTGACCTTCATGGCGGCGGGCGTCGTCACCGTCTTTTTTTCGCGTCATGTTCTGGGAGGTGCTTGATGCGGATTGCCCTCGGCTTTCTCAGCGGCCTCGTCTTTGGGCTCGGTCTGGTGATCTCGGGCATGGCCAACCCGGCGAAGGTGCTCAACTTCCTCGATTTCACTGGTTCCTGGGACCCGAGCCTCGCCTTCGTCATGGGCGGCGCAATGGTCACCGCCTTCATCGGCTACCGGCTGGTGTGGCGCCGGAGCGCCCCGGTCCTCGAAACACGCTTCGACCTGCCCACGAACAGCCGGACCGACCGATCCCTGATCCTCGGCGCGGCACTCTTCGGCACCGGCTGGGGCATCGGCGGCTTCTGCCCCGGCCCCGCCTGGACGGCGCTGCCGCTGATGGCCCCTGGCACGCTGGTCTTCTTGCCCGCGATGCTCGCCGGCCTCTGGATCGGCACGCGCGTCAAGTCCCTCGATCTTCTGGCTTCCAAAGGAGCAACGCAATGAGCACCTCCAAGCTGCAGCAGCGCGTCGTGCGCCATTCCCCCTCGACCGGCCGCGGCAGCCCGGATGTCTGGGGCATCTACGAGCCCGACACCGGCTCGATCCAGTATGTCTGCGCCGATCCGATCACGAAGAGGGCCGCGCTGATCGATGTCGTCTGGAACTTTGACCCGAAGAACTATCGCTTCTCGACCGAGAGCATGGACCAGGTGCTGGATCTCGTGGCCGAGCACGGCCTGACCGTCGAATGGGTGCTGGACACCCACCCTCATGCCGACCACGTCATGGCATCCGCTCATCTGAAGGAGCGGACCGGCGCCCCCACGGCCATTGGCGAGAAGGTGCATGACATCGCCCGTCTCTGGGCCGGGCTCTACAACATGCCGGGCGTGTTTCACCCGGACAGGAACTTCGACCGGCTGTTTGCCGAAGGCGAGACCTTCCGCATCGGCGATCTCGACATGCGGGTGATGCTGTCGCCCGGGCACACGCTAGGGTCGATCACCCTTGTCTGCGGCGACGCGGCCTTCACGCACGACACGCTGATGCAGCCCGACGTAGGCACCTCGCGCGCGGACTTCCCCGGCGGGAACGCCGAGCAGCTCTGGGACTCGATCCAAGCCATCCTGGCGCTGCCGTCCGAGACACGCATCTTCGTTGGCCACGACTACGGGACGGACGATCGCGACGAGCCGAAGTGGGAGGCCACGGTGGCCGAGCATCTGGCCGGGAACAAGCATGTGAAGGCCGGCACCCGGCGCGAGGACTGGCTCAGGCGCCGCAACGAGCGGGATGCCACCCTGCCGCTGCCCGACCGCATCCTTGCCGCGCTTCAGGTCAACCTGCGTGGCGGGCGCCTGCCGCCGGCCGAGGAAGACGGCCATGTCTATCTGAAGCTGCCCGTCAACCGTTTCTGAAAGCTGTTGCCGCAAGCGTGGCATTGGATAAGCCTGTCGAAGAGATCGGCAGACGCATCAGCACAATAGAGCCGGAGAGATCACGCAGGCAGCAAAGGTAAGGATGATCCCGTGCAGCATGGCGGATCGGCATCCTTGACGCAGGGGGACATGACCCTCGCGGCCAAGCCCGTCGTGATCGAGATCCTTGGTGGCATCATGGCCTTCAGCGGTGATTTGTCCGTGGTCGCGGTCGGCCGCCTCGACATCGAGCGCATCGTGCGCGATGGCGCAAGTGCCTCGGCGCTGGACATCGGGCAGGTGCGCCGTCTCGACACGGCCGGAGCCTGGCTGCTGCTGGAACTGCAACGCCGCTTGGGTTCGCCCGACCGCCCGGTCGCCCTGCAGGGGGCCAGCGACGCGCAGATGCAGCTTGTCGAGACGGTGCGTTGCAACCTGGCGGCCGAAGGAAAGGCCGGGCCGCCGCGGCGGACCCTTTCCGACCGGCTGGAGGCGCTGGGGCGTGCGACTTTCGCGGGCGGCAAGGTTGCTCTCGCCCTGACGGGCTTTCTGGGCGAGGTGATCGCCGCGTTGGCAATGACGCTGCTGCGACCGCGGCGGCTGCGCCTGACCTCGGTTGTCCATCACATGCAGGAGGTCGGCTGGAAGGCCGTTCCCATCGTCGCGCTGATGTCCTTCCTGATCGGCGTCGTGCTGGCTTTCCAAGGGGCGACGCAACTGCGCCAGTTCGGCGCCGAGGTGTTCGTCGTGGACCTGATCGCCATCTCGGTCCTGCGCGAACTGGGCATCCTGCTGACCGCGATCATCGTCGCCGGGCGGTCCGGCTCGGCCTTCACGGCGGCCATCGGGTCCATGAAGATGCGCGAGGAGATTGATGCAATGAGGACGCTGGGTTTGGACCCGATCGTCGTCCTCGTGATGCCGCGGGTGTTGGCGCTGATCCTGATGCTGCCGATCTTGGGCTTCATCGCTGACATTGCGGGGCTGGTGGGTGGAGCCATCATGTCCTGGATCGAGCTTGGAGTGTCCCCGGCAGTGTTTCGCTCGCGTCTCGTGGCCGACACAGATGTCTGGCACTTCGGCGTCGGCATGATCAAGGCGCCCTTCTTCGCGCTGATCATTGGCGTCATCGGCTGCTACGAGGGCATGATGGTTGAGGGAGACGCAGAGTCCCTCGGGCAGCTGACCTCGCTGTCGGTAGTGCTGTCCATCTTCATGGTAATCGTCGCCGATGCCATGTTCTCGATCTTCTTCGCGGTGGTGGGGGTGTGATGCCCGTGCCCGGCACCACGGCCGAACCCGTCATCCGGGTGCGCGGTCTCGTCAAGCGGTTCGGGGCCCACACGGTCCATGACGGCGTGGATCTGGACGTGATGCGCGGCGAGGTGATCGGCATCGTCGGCGGCTCGGGGTCGGGCAAGTCCGTTCTGCTTCGTCAGATCGTCGGCCTGACCAAGCCCGACGCCGGCAGCATCGAGGTGCTGGGCGAAAGCGTGCGCGACACCCCCGCGGCGGAATACCGTCGCCTGCGAAGGCGCTGGGGGGTGATGTTCCAGGACGGGGCGCTCTTCTCCTCTCTGACGGTGCGCGAGAATGTCGAGGTGCCGATGCGCGAGCAGGCCCGGCTGCCGGCGGACCTCCGCGAGATGCTGGCCGCGCTGAAGGTCCGCATGGTCGGCCTGCCCGAGGACGCCTTGCACAAGTATCCCGCCGAGCTTTCGGGGGGCATGCGCAAGCGCGCCGGCTTTGCCCGCGCCATTGCGCTGGATCCCGAGATCGTCTTTCTGGACGAGCCGACCGCGGGGCTCGACCCCATCGGCGCCGCCGCCTTCGATACGCTGATCCGCCAGTTGCAGGCGGCTCTGGGGCTGACGGTGTTCCTCGTGACCCATGACCTGGATTCCCTTTACGCGATCTGCGACCGGGTAGCGGTGCTGGCCGAAGGCCGGATGCTGGCCGTGGGCACGATCGCCGAGATGAGCCGGGTCGATCACCCCTGGGTGCGGGACTATTTCCACGGTCCCCGCGCCCGCGCCGCCGCCGGAACATCCGGTACCAGAAAGGGGCCGTGATGGAGACCCGCGCGAATTTCGTCCTGATCGGAGCCTTCACGCTGCTGGGCATTCTTGGCAGCCTCGGCTTCTTCGTCTGGCTGGCCAGCGTCCAGATCGACCGCCGCTACGATGTCTATGGCATCCTTTTCGACGACGTGACCGGGCTCGACCAGTCGGGCGATGTCCTGTTCAACGGCATCCCGGTGGGCCGGGTGATCGGGCTGCAGATCTATGCCCCCGATCCCGGCAGGGTGCTGGCCACCGTCGAGGTGGACGCCACCACCCCGATCCGCCAGAACACCGTGGCCCAACTGACCTTCCAGGGCGTCACCGGCGTCGCCTATATCGCGCTGTCGGGAGGCAGGGGCGAGGCCCCGCCGTTGATTGCCCCCGACAGCGAGCTGCCCATTATCCCCTCGCGCCGCTCGACGGTGCAGGCACTGGCCGAGGAGGCCCCTGCCCTGCTGGCCCGGGCCAGCGAGCTGATCGAGCAGTTGCAGGCCCTGATCAGCGAGGAGAACCGCGCACATGTCGCGGGCATTCTGCGGAATCTCGAAACCTCGTCGGCCCAGCTTGATCAGGCGCTGCGCGATGTCTCGGGGCTGACCGGAACGCTGGTCCGGGCCTCGGACCAGATCGCCGGCTTCACGGAACGGCTGGACGGCATCGGCACCTCGGTCACGGCGACGCTGGCGAATATGGACAGCACCCTCGCAGCTGTCACGGGCGCCTTCGACGAGGCACGCCGCACGCTCGACGCGGCGGGCCCTGTCATCCGGCAGGCCGGCACTGCCTTCGAAAGTGCCGCGACGCTAATGCGCGACCGGGTGCCTGGCCTTGTGGACCAGGTGGCGCGGACGGTCACGACGCTTGAAACGGCGGTCGCAGAGATCGCCGAAGGCTCTGCCTCGGCGCTGCAGGGCTTCACGCAGACCGCCGATCTGCTGAATGCCCGGCTTGCCGAACTGGAAGGCACATTGGCCGCCGCCGGCCGCGCTTTCGCTGCCGTCACCGAGGCCTCGAATAGCCTGACGGCGCTGACCCAAGGCGATGGCGCAGGTCTGGTGGCCGATTCCCGCGACTTGGTGGCCCGCGTCAAGGAAGCGGTCGGCACGATCCAGACCACAGTCGACCGCGACCTGCCCACCATTATGGCCGACATCCGCTCGGCCGTCACCACCGCCTCGGGGGCCATGGACCGGGTTGCGGCGGATGTGACCGCCTTCGCCGAGGGGCTTGCGCCTCTGATGGGCGACGCGCAGCTTGCCATCCAGAACGCCACGCAGGTCTTCGATCGGGCGAAGGGAACGATGACTGTTCTGGAAAACACGCTCGGGACGGCCGATGCCGCCATGGCGGCGGCGGCGACCGCATTCGAATCCGCCACTGGCCTGATGGACACCGACCTTGCGCCGGTGCTGGAGGACATCCGCTCGGCCGCGGCCAGCATTGACAGGGCGGCGGCGCAGTTCTCGACGGACCTGCCGGCGATCACCTCGGACCTGTCGGCGCTGATCGCGCGGGCCGACGCGGTCGTGGCCGAAGTGCAGACCACCGTCAAGGTGGCCGCGCCGGGGGTCCGCGACTTCGCCGGCCGGGGACTGCCCGAGCTGGCGCGGCTGGGGACCGAGGTCCGCGGTCTTGTCCGCACCCTCAACGATGCCGTCCGCCGCCTGCAGCAGAACCCCGCCGGCTTCCTGTCCGGCAACCGCGTCCCGGAATATCGGAGATGAGACGATGAACTTGCGCCCCCTGTCCCGCCGCGCGACCCTGACGGGCGCGCTGACGATGCTGAGCGGCTGCGCCGCGCTGACGGCGATCGGCGGCGGAGGCAGGGCGCTTGATACCTTCGACCTGACCCCCGCTGCGGGTGCGCCGGGGCGGCAAGGCTCCTCACGGACGCTGGTCGTGGCCCGCCCCGAGGCTCCCTCGGCGATCGCCACCGACCGCATCGTCGTCAAGCCCGATCCGAGCTCGATCGCCCATCTTCCGCGCGCCCGCTGGAGCGCCGAGGCCCCGCTGCTGATCCAGTCGCTCCTGATCCGCTCGATCTCCGGCACGGGAAGGATGGGTTATGTCGGTCAGGTCGAGAACGGCCCTGTGGCCGACCGCGTGCTGCTGGCCCGCATCGATGCCTTCCAGGCTGAGGCCGACCCGGCCGGCAACCTCGTCGCACGGGTGGAGATCGCACTGACCCTGCTCAACGATGCGGACCAGAGCCTGATCGCCTCGCGCAGCTTCACCGGTTCGGCGGTAGCGACGGACGACAGCGCCGCTGCTGTCGTTGCGGCCTTTCAGGCGGTCATGAATCATGTGCTGCCACAGGCGGCGGCTTGGGTTGTGACTGTCTGAGCCGCCTCTAGTTCCCCGGCGAATAGCGGCACGTGCCGCCGGTAGGCTCATGGTCGGCCCTGCACGGGTTTTCCCGTCAAGACTGCTGCAATTTGCCATGGTAGAACCAGACCGAGATCCGGCCGACCTGCGAACAAGGACATTCCGAGTGTTCGGCCTAGGTTCTGAAAGGTCTCTCAGACCGGTGGAATGCAATATGCTCTGTCTGCTTGACCTGTGTCTTTTCCGTTTGGCCTGGTGGTTGCCCGCGTGTGCATTCGGAAGCTACCCTGCCCGGTCCCCAGAGGAGGACTGGCAAGCCTTAGAGATTCACCGTGCAGGGAATGCATAGGCAGGGGCACTGCCGGTACTGCACTGGCACTGCAGCGCCGCCCTTGTGCTCGAACCGTCAGGGTCGTCCGCACCTGGATAAGGGCCAGCTAATACATCGACCGGTGAACTGAACAGCCACCCTGCCGCGACGGGCTGAAGTACCTGTCCGTCGCGCAGCAGGAACAGCGCATCGAGACCGTGGCGGCGGACGAGGGCCGCGCCCTCCGCCTCACCCAGCACCATCAGCGCGCTGGCCCAGGCATCGGCCTCGGCGCAACTCTGCGCGACCACGGTGACAGAGGCGGGCGGGGCGGGCAACGGCGCGCCGCGCCGCGGGTCCATGGTATGGGACAGCTCCCGCCCCCCTGCCCGGACCCGGTGGCGGTAATCGCCCGAGGTCGCCACTGCCGCATCCTGCAGCGCCAGCACGGAATGGGCCGAGCGGCGGGCGGGATCGGGCGCCTCGATCGCCAGGGCCCAAGGCGAGCCGTCCGGGCGCAGCCCCAGCGCCCGCATCTCGCCATCAATTCCCACCAGTCCCGCGTTGATGCCAAAGCGCCGCAGCGTCCCGGCCAGCCGGTCCACGCCATAGCCCTTGGCGATGCCGTTCAGGTCCAGCGTGATGGGGGCACCCTTCCGCACCTGACAGGCGGCGGGGTCAAGCTCCAGCACCTCATGCGCGGGCCGGCGCGGGACGGCCAGCGCCTGCGCGATCCGCTCCGTGTCCGCCGGGGCGGGGCCGAAGCCCCAGGCCGTCACCGCATCGCCCATGCCAATGTCGAAGGCCCCGCCCGAGGCGCGGCCGATCTCCAGCCCCAGCCGCAGAACGGTCATGAGATGCGCGGGCACGGGCACCCATTCCCCGACCGGCGCCGCGTTCAGCCGTATCAGGTCGCTATCGGGCCGCCAGGTGGACATCTGGGCGTCGATCTCCTCGACCGCCTCCTGCAGCGCCTGATGGACCGGGGCCGGATCGCGACCATCCGCAAAGAACAGTGCCGACCAGCGGCTGCCCATGGTGGGGCCGTTCAGCGCATGGCGGGTCGGGTCAGTAGATGTCTTCGACATAGCGTCCCTCGGCTTTCAGCAGCGCCGGCGTCAGCCCGGCGGGGGCGAGGATCTCGTCCAGCGCGGCGCCGACGCCCGCCGCCATCCCGCGCCCGCCGCAGACCATCACCCGCGCGCCCTTTCGGATCAGGCGGGCGACGGCGGCGGCCTCGAGCCGCAGGGCGTCCTGGACATGATGCGGGCGCTCGCCGCGGGAGTTGGCCGTGACAAGGCTGGAGAGGCGCCCGCTTGCCTGCCACTCCGCCAGTTCCTCGCGATACAGGAAGTCGCTGTCCGGGTGGCGCAGGCCGAAGAATAGATGCACCGGACGGCGGCGCGCATTGGCGCGGATAAAGCCCGCGAGCGGCCCGATCCCCGTGCCCGCGCCGATCAGGATCAGGGGCGCGCGACCCCGGCCCGCCCGGAAGCCCGGATTGCGGCGCAGGAATGCCCCCACGGTTCCGCCGGGCCGCAGTTCAGCTAGCTGCCCCGAGCAGAGCCCGCCCGGCTGCTTGCGGACCACGATCTCGACAAATCCGTCGCGCGAACCGGAGGCCAGCGAATAGAAGCGCGGCACGGGCGAGCCCTCGGGCAGGACGCCCAGCAGGTCGCCCGCCTGCCAGCGCGCGAAGCCCCGCCCCATCAGCCGCTGCCACATCGTCAGGGCCGGCGGGGAAAAGCGCAGGATCGCGGTCGGGGCCTGCACCTCGGCCCCGTAGTCGCGGCGCGAGACCAGCGTGAGCGCCTCGGTTGCGGGCACCACCGGCTGGTGCAGCAGTTCCAGCCCGATCCCCAGCGCCGCGCCAAGCGCCCGGCCCCAGCGGGCGAACTCCTGCGGCGACTGGCGGTCGATGGTTGCGAAGGCCAGAAGCTGCGGCCAGCCCTTTGCCGCTGTGGCTGCCGCGACCTCCTTGGCATAAGCGCAGAAGGCGGGAAAGCTGCGGTCGCCGAAGCCCAGCACGGCAAGCGGCGCCTCGGGCGCGCGGTCCAGCCGCGCCAGCCGGTCGAGGAACCCCTTGGCCGAGGCCGGGGCGCAGCCCTCGCCATAGGTCGCGGCAAGGATGATGAAGCGCAGGGCCCGAGGGTAACGTGCAGGGTCAAAGCCCGCCATCGGCGCGACATGGACGCGCTGACCTGTCTCGGTCAGGGCGGCGTGCAGCGTGGCGGCAAAGCCCCAGGTCGAGCCGCCCTCGCTGCCGACCAGCAGGACCGTTTCGGCCCGGCCGGGCGGAGCACTGCCCCGGATGCGCGGCCGGGCGCGGCGCGCGGACAGCCACAGGGCGAGGCCCGTGCCGGCCATCGCCGGCACCCCCAGCGCCATCAGGCCCAGCAAGAAGCCCCAGACCGCCGCGCCCTGCCCCGTGTGCAGCATGAAGATCGTCTCGGACAGGCGGCCCCAGCCCGAAAGATCGGCCCAGGCCAGCAGTTCGCCGCTGCCCTGGTCCAGATAGCCCGTGCCCCGCGCGGTCCTGAGGGTATGAGCATCCGTCGGATCGCCCGGATCGGCCAGCGACAGGCTGCGCAACTCGGCCGCGGGCAGTTCCTTCAAGGCCGCCATCGCGCCCAGGTCCATGCCGGTCCTGCCGCTGACCCCTGCGGGAAAGGCAGGCGTTCCGCCTTCGTCCGGCAGCAGCTCGAAGGTCGAGGCCGTCATCCACAGCGCCGTGGCCGAGGAGAGCAGCAGGCCCGCGACCGCGATCCGCGCGATCTCGACATGCAGCCGCCCGGCCAGCGGTCCGCGCAGCCGCGCGAACCAGCGCCGCCAGCCGCCTGTCCGGCGCGCGACCAGCGCGGCGCCCGACAGCGCCAGCACCAGCATCGCCGCCGCGCCAAGCGCCGCCGCGATGCGTCCAGCGTCGCCAAGGAACAGCGAGCGGTGCAGGTTCGTCAGCCAGCGCCGCAGCGGGTCGGGATCGGCCGAGCCGGCGTCCCGCCCCGTCGCCGGGTCGATGACCGCCGCCCGCGGTGTGCCGCCGTCGAACCAGTAGGCGGTGACCTGCCCCGAGGGCGCGCGGCGGATCTGTTCCAGCCCCGGATGGCTGGCGGCGATGCGCGCGGCCAGGTCGGCCACGGACAGCCCGGCTTCCGCCCGGGGCGCGGCCAGCCGCTCGGCCACCGGATAAAGCGACAGCGTCGCCCCGGACAGCGCCAGCACGACCAGCAGCAGCGCGGCGGCGATCCCCGGCCAGCGATGGATTGCGCGGATCATGGCGCCCCCTCAGCGATAGGAGACGCTGGCGATGTAGCGCGAGCCCGGGGCGCTGGCCCCGGCCGCCGTCAGCGGCAGGGCCACCTCGTTCGGGCTGTCGCGCATGTCCTCGACGGCGGCATCGACATGCAGGGTATGGCCCGCGTCGAACAGCGCATCGGCCAGGTCCAGCGTGATTTCCAGCGTGCGGCCGGCGCCGACGCTGGCCCCGGTGATCCCGTCCACCTGCCGGGTGTCGCCGCCGGTCGCGCGATACCAGCCCGAGAGGGAGTCATAATATTTCGACTTGCCCCCGGCCATCCACAGGCTGCCGGCATAGGCGCCCTGCGGATCGGTGACGTAAAGCGCCAGATAGGCCCCGTCGCCGCCATAATTGTTCAGCGTGACGGTCAGCGTCACGGGCCGCGCAAAGGCAAGGGCGGGAAGGGTCAGGGCGGTCGAGAGGGCAAGGACTGCGGCAAGAGGCTTCATGGTCGGGCTCCTTTCGGGGAGATGCGGGCGGGCTTTCCCCGGCGCCGCCAAGGGGGGCGGCAGGCACCGGGGAGAGGCGGGCTCAGTTCGCGGGCGCGGATGCCGTCGCGGCGGGGGCCGCTGCCGGGGCCTCGGGGGCAGGCGCCTTCCCGTCGCGCCCGCTGTGCCCCAGCTTCGCCTCGATGACCTGCAGCGTCGCGGGATCGACCTCGGCCTTGATGCTGTTGCCGCCGACATCGGTCACCCGAAGCTCGTAGCAGCCGTCGTCCATCTCCATCGAGGTGATGGTCCAGTCATAGTCGCGGGCAAGCTGCACCACCGCGTCCCAGGACTGCGCCCGGTCGGGCGAGGCGGGGCAGTCATCATCGGCCAGGACGGCGCCGGCCGGCAGCGCGGCCATGATGGCAAGGGTCGCAAGCATCCGTTTCATCGCTGGTTACTCCCGTGTTGCGGTTTTCGGATGATGCGAGTCTGCGCCGTGACGCTGACGGGCTGCTGAACCGGAGCGAAAAGATCCGTCAGCTTCCCGTCAGCAACGAAAGGACCCGGCCTTTTCAGGGCCGGGCCGGTGGCTTGACGGAAATGGACTCAGGCGGCTCAAGCGGGCAGGCCGAGGCAGTGGCGCGGGATCATCTCACCGTGGCGGCCGGCGGGGCGCCGTTGCCCAGAAGGCCGCCGGGCGGCGGCAGCGGGGCCGGCGCAGGCGTGCGCGGGATGTCACGCTGCCCTTCGCGTTGCCCGCGCCCGCTCCGGCGGTCATCGTCATCGTCATCGTCATCGTCGTCATCGTGACGCCGATCCTCGCGATCGCGATCCCGGCGCTTCATCTCGACGACCTCCAGCGTCGCCGGGTCGAGCTTGGCCTTGAAGCCCGCCCCCTGCGCGTCGGTCCCCCGGATCTCGTAGCAGCCATCGTCGATCCTGATCCGCTCGACCTGCCAGCCCCGGTCCCGGACAGCCTGCTGCACCGCCTCGCGCGGCTGCCACCGCGCCATCGGCACCTCGCAGTCGTCGTCATCGGCATGGGCGGGGCCCGCTGCGGCAAGGGCAGCAAGCAAGGCACCCAGCAGCATGTGCTTTTTCATCGCATTTGCCCCCTGTCCTTGTTCAGGCATCATCTGCCCCGACTGATCGCACATCATCCTGACAGCCAGCTTAAGCGCCCATGGCCCTGCCGTCAGGATGACGACAGGTTGATCAGGGAAACAGCCGTGGCAGACCACAGGCGTCAGGACGGGGGCCACATGCGAATCCTTCTGGTCGAGGATGACACGATCCTGGGCGCGGCCGTGCGGGACCACATCGCCGCCGAGGGGCATTCGACCGACTGGGTCGGGCGGCTCGACCGCGCGGCCGAGCATCTGGACGCCGCGCCCTATGACCTTGTGCTGCTGGATCTGATGCTGCCCGACGGGCGCGGCATCGCCTTCCTGCGCGAGTTGCGGCGGCGCGGCGACGTGACCCCGGTGATCATCCTGACCGCGCTCGACCAGATCTCGGACCGGATCGAGGGGCTGAACGCGGGGGCGGACGACTACCTGACCAAGCCCTTCGACCTGGCCGAGCTTTCCGCGCGGCTCGCGGCCGTGGCCCGGCGCTACTGCGGCAACCCGAACCCGCTGGTGAACTTGGGCGATCTGCAGGTCGATCTGGCAGCCCGCAGGGTGCTGCGCGGCGGCGGCCGGGTGGACCTGACCCAGCGGGAATGGGCGCTGTTCGAGGCGCTGGTGCAGCGGCCCGGGCAGGTGATCTCGAAGGCGCAGCTGGAAGACCGGCTTTATGCCTTCGGCGCCGAGGTCGAGAGCAACACCATCGAGGTCCATGTCAGCCGCCTTCGCAAGAAGCTGGGCGCGGGCGCGGTCGAGACCCTGCGCGGCATGGGCTACCGGCTCGGGGACGGGCGGTGAGGCGGCCGGCCAGCCTCCAGGGCCGGCTGTCGCTGTGGCTGACGCTGGGGGCGGCTGTGCTGTGGACGCTGGCCGCGGCCCTGACGGCCGGGCAGTTGCGCGACGAGATGAACGCGGTCTTCGACAGCGCGCTGGAGGAAGCCGGCCAGCGCCTGCTGCCGCTCGCCGTGCGCGACATCATCGGGCGGGACGAGGAGGACAGCCCCAGGCAGGGCGTGACCACGCTGCGCGCGCATGAGGAGCTTCTGACCTATGTCGTGCGGGATGCCGAGGGTCGGGTGCTGCTGCATTCGCACCGGGCCGATCCGGCGGTCTTCCCGCCTGTCACCGGCATGGGCTTCACCACCACGCCCACCCATCGCATCTATTCGGACAGCGCCCTGCAGGGCACGATCACCATCTCCGTGGCCGAGCCGCTGGCCCACCGCCATGCCGCCGCGCGCAAGGCGCTGGCCGGGCTGGCGCTGCCGCTCACGCTGATCGTGCCGGCCAGCCTTCTGGGGGTCTGGGCCGCCGTCCGCGCCGCCATGGCCCCGATCCGGCGCTTTCGGGAAGGCATCGAGGCGCGGGGCCGGGGCGACCTCTCGCCCATCCCGGACGAGGGGCTGCCCTCCGAGTTCCGGCCGAACGCGCGGGCGGTGAACCACCTGCTCGACCGCCTGCGCCGGGCGCTTCAGGCCGAGCGCAGCTTCACCGCCAATTCCGCGCATGAGCTGCGGACGCCGGTCGCGGGGGCGCTGGCCCAGGTGCAGCGGCTGGTGCTCGAGGCGCCCGACGAGGCCACCCGCGCCCGCGCCCGCGAGGTCGAGATCGCCCTGCAGCGGCTGGCGCGGCTGTCTGAGAAGCTGATACAACTGGCCCGCGCCGAGGGCGGGCGACTGCAGGCCGAGGCGCCCGTCGATCTCGCGGCGGTCCTGCGGATGGTGGTGGCCGACATGACCCGCGACAACGGCAGCCGGATCGAACTGGCCTTGCCTGATGGGGGCGTGCCCTCCTCCATCGACCCCGACGCCCTCGCGATCCTCGCCCGCAACCTGATCGAGAACGCGCTGCGGCACGGCGACCGGGACGCCCCCGCCCAGGTGTCGCTGTCCCCCGCGGGCCTGCTGCGGGTGGTCAACGCGGGGCCGGTGGTCCCCGCCGACCGGCTCGGGCGCCTCACCCGCCCCTTCGAGCGCGGCGCGACCGAGGCGCAGGGCAGCGGGCTGGGGCTGGCCATCGCCCAAGCGATCGCCGACGGCACCGGCGGGACGCTCGAGCTGATCTCTCCGGCAGAGGGGCGGGCTGACGGCTTCGAGGCTAGGTTTTGGACAAGCCCCGCCGGGTTGCGGTAAGTTCCGTGGAGGACGATGGCGGTCATGAAGCGTTCCTCATCTCTTGATCTCTCAGAGGCGACACACGCTGTTTCGCCAGGCGCGCTTAAGGATCGGGTGATACCCTCCCGATCGAGAGGATGGACTTGGGTGCACCCTCGGCTTAACGAGCTGGCAGTTCGCAGACATTCGGGCATCCTGTCCGTGCGCGGCAGGTCACCAATCGGAGAGGAAGCCAGTCATGATCGGAAGAACGAGCACCACCGTCTGTGCCGTGGTGGCAGCGACTACCCTCCTCGGTGCCTGCACGCCTGAACGCGGCCACGATAGAGGCCGTGAATACTTCGTGACCTATTGTGCAGACTGCCACGGGGCCACAGGTAAGGGCGACGGTCCTGCAGCCCCCAGTTTGACGCCGGCACCCACTGATCTTACCATGATCGCTAGGAGAAATGGTCAGATCTTCCCAAAGCTGCAGGTCATGGGCAAAATCAATGGTCACACGATGGGAAGCAGCGACCGTGACATGCCCCAATTTGCCGACGTTCTGAATGGCCCCCCAATGATGTATGATGCGGGAGACGGAAGGAAAGTGGAGACTTCCATGAAACTCGTGGAATTGGTCGAGTATCTTGAAACTCTCCAGGTAGAGTAACAGACGCGGAATTTGCGGTGGGGAGGTGCGCATTTCCCTGTTGCTTCTTGCGCTCGCCGGCTCGCTCTGATGCTCCGCATTCGTTCAGGAGTCAGCTCCCCCAAGTTTCCTTGGCATTCGGCAGAGCGGGCCCTTGGCTTCCATGCGGGGACACTATCCAGATTGCGTGTCAGCTAACCGATCAGAGAGAAACGCCGCCCCACAAACCCCACTTGGATCGAGTTGGGGCAACCGTTTTCTGGCGTAGAGATTTGCCGACCTGAACTTTCCTCTTTCCACAGCAGACTGTCACAGCTGATCTTGCTACGGCGTCTGCTCATCGGCACTCCGCAGCACCTGGTCGAGGCGGGATACTGCGATCTCTTCCGAACGGATAGGGCTGGATTTCCATCGCTTGGTGCCGGGATACTGTAAGATCTGACAGGAAAGGCGCCCACTGTGAAACGTTTCTTGTTCTTCGATCTCTCGCTCGCGCTGTCGCTTGCGGCGGTGCTGGGGCTGGCCCTGGCAGCGGCGGGGCTGTGGCTGGGGGACGGGCGCTTCGGCTTTCTCGTCGCCCCCGGTCTCGCGCTGGTCTATCTGGCCGGCGGGGTCCCGGCGGCCACCCGCGCGCTGGGGTCGCTGTGGCGCGAGCATGTGCTCGACATCGACCTGCTGATGGTGGTGGCGGCGCTGGCCGCGGCGGCCGTGGGCGCGCCCTTCGAGGGGGCGGTGCTGCTGACGCTCTTCAGCCTTTCCAGCACGCTGGAGAAGCGCGCGCTCGGCCGCGCCCGCCGCGCGATCGAGGCGCTGATGGCCCTGCGTCCCGAAACCGCGCTGCGCCGGGGACCGGAGGGCACGGTCGCCGAGGTGCCCGCCGCCGATCTCGTCGCGGGCGATGCCGTGGTCCTGCGCCCCGGCGCCCGCGTGCCCGCGGACGGGGTGGTCGCCCAAGGCCGGGGCGGCGTGGACGAGGCCCATATCACCGGCGAATCCATGCCCGTGTCCAAGGCGCCGGGCGATCCGGTCTTCGAGGGCACGGTGAACCTCGACGGCGTTCTGGACGTCACCGTGACGCACGGGGTGGGCGACAGCACCATCGCCCGCATGATCCGGCTGGTGACCGAGGCGCAGGCCGCCAAGGCGCCCTACGAGCGGTTCAGCACATGGTTCGGCCAGCGCTATACCATTGCGGTGCTGGTCGGCGCGGCGCTTGCCTTTGCCGCCTTCCGCTGGCTGGGCCACGACTGGGACGGGGCGCTTTACAAGGCGGCGACGCTGCTGGTCGCGGCCAGCCCCTGCGCCATCGTCATCTCGGTCCCGGCGGCGATCCTGTCGGCGCTGTCGGCGGCGGCGCGCGGCGGCGTTCTGTTCAAGGGCGGGGCCGCGCTGGAGATGCTGGCCGCGGTCGAGACATTCGCCTTCGACAAGACCGGCACCCTGACCACCGGCCGGGCGACGGTTACACAGGTCGTGGCGCTCGACGGCGACGAGGCCGGGTTCCTGTCGCGCCTCGCCGGGATCGAGGCGCAGTCCGAGCATCACATTGCCGGTGCGATCCGCCGCGCGGCGAAGGCGCGGGGGATCACGCCCGCGCCGGTCGCGGATACCGTCAACCGTCCCGGCAAAGGCATCGTCGGGACCGATCCCACGGGCGAAATCTGGGCCGGCAACCCCTATCTCGCGGCCGAGATGGGCGCCGACATCGGCCACCCGGCGCTCGCCGCGCTGGATGCGGGGGCGCAGACGCTGGTCTATCTTGGCCGGGGACCGCAGCTGCTGGGCGCGGTCACCGTGGCCGACGAGGCCCGCGCCAGCGCTGCCCCCGCGCTGGCTGCGCTGCGGGCGGGCGGGGTGGGACGGATCGTGATGATGACCGGGGACCGGCCGCCCGTCGCCCTGCGGATCGGCGCGGAACTGGGCCTGCGCCCCGAGGACACCCATGCCGCGATGCTGCCGGACGACAAGGTGCGGGCCGTGGCAGCGCTGGCGGACCGGGGCCGGCTGGCCTTCGTTGGCGACGGGGTGAACGATGCGGCAGCATTGGCCCGCGCCGACGTGGGCATCGCCATGGGCGCGGCGGGCTCCGAGGTCGCGCTGCAGGCCGCCGATGTGGCGCTGCTGTCCGAAGACCTCGAACGGCTCGCCCATGCCCACCGCTTGTCCCGCCGCACCGCCCGGATCATCCGCCAGAACCTGACCTTTGCCCTTGGGGCCATGATCCTGCTGGTCACCGGCGGGCTGTTCTTCGACCTGCCCCTGCCCCTGGCCGTCATCGGCCACGAGGGCGGCACCGTGCTGGTGGTGCTCAACGGGTTGCGCCTGCTCTCGGACCCGATCCGGCAGGCGGGAGAGAAACAGGCGCCGCGCGGGCGCCCGCTTGCCCCTGCCCCGCAGGCGCCGGCCACGGCGAAGCCACCTGCCGGAAGGAGGGTCCAGGAGGATCAACGGCCGGAGTTCGGCAAGGCCGAAGTCACCCCGGAATGACCTGACGGCCGGAAGGGGCGAGGCAGACCTTGCCTCGACACACGCTTCGCCCGATGCAGCCTGAGGAGCGCCTTCTCAGCCTCCACGGTCCGACTGAACCAGTCCGTTCCGTGCTTCCAGCCGCAGGTGTTTGGCGCTGTATTCCACCTCCGTCACCGATCTGAGCCATGACCAGTGATGGGGCATCTGTAGCAAGGTCGAGATACCTAGTCCGACAAAGCCGGAACGTGATCTCATCGGCCACGGCTGACGCGTTGCGGGCAGACAGGCTGGCTGAACCTTCCCCACTTCTCAGCAGACCGTCGCAGTTTCCCTGCCAGCCCGTTCGGGGGCTCGCAAGACCTCGTCGCTGCGGGATGCTGCGATCCATTCCTCGTTGGTCGGCTCGACCCCCACGGTGATCTGGCTTGCGGCCGAGGAGATCACCGGGGCGTTGTCCAAATTCGCCTGCGGGTCCAGCGCCACGCCCAGGAAGCCCAGCCCTTCGCAGATCCGCGCCCGGATCGTGGCATTGTGCTCGCCTATGCCCGCGGTGAAGACCAGGAGGTCCAGCCCGCCGAGAGCCGCTGTCACCGACCCGATCTCGCGCACCGCTCGGCGCACGTAAAGCGCCAGCGCGTCGCGGGCGGCGTCCTCCTCCTGCTCTCGCGCAAGCAGGACGCGGGGGTCCGACGAGATGCCGGAGACCCCCCGCAGGCCTGAGTCGTGGTAAAGAAGCTGGCCCAGTTCCTCGGGCGAAAGCTTCTCGGTCTGCATCAGGTACAGCAGCGCGCCGGGGTCGATGCTGCCACTGCGGCTGCCCATCATCAGCCCTTCCAGCGCCGAAAAGCCCATCGTGGTCGCCACGCTTTCCAGCCCGATCATGCCGCACAGGCTGGCGCCGCTGCCCAGATGGGCGACGATCACCCGGCCCCGCGCCAGTTCGCCGTGGCGCTCGGGCAATGCAATCGACTGGTATTCATAGGACAGGCCGTGAAAGCCGTAGCGGCGCACGCCTCGGTCCCAAAAGGCGCGGGGCAGCGGCAGCATCTGCTCGACCGCCGGGACGGTGTGGTGGAAGGCGGTGTCGAAGCAGGCCACCTGCGGCACGCCCGGGCGCTGCGCCAGCAGTTGCTCGACCGCCTCGAGCGCGAAGGGCTGGTGCAGGGGGGCGAGCGGGATATAGCCGCGCAGGTCGGCCAGAACCTCGGCATCGACGCGCACGGGCTCGAAGTAGCGCGCGCCGCCGTGGACGATCCGGTGCCCGATCGCTCCGATGGCGCGGGTGCCGCGGCGCTTGTCGATGCGGGCGCCGATATGAGCGAGCGCGGCGGTATAGGGCACGGCCGGGTCCAGGGCGACCGGCGCGGGGGGAACGCCCGTCTCGCCGAAACTCGGCGCGGGCCCGGTGATCCCGTCCACCTTGCCGTTCCACAGCGGCCTGCGGGCGACGGGCTGCCGCCGCTCGAACAGCGCGAACTTGATGCTGGACGAGCCGCAGTTGAGGACAAGGATCAGGTCGTCCGCATCGCTCATGGCGGGCTGGTCCGGTAGCGATGCGCCAGCATCACCGCCAGCGCGCAGGAGGCGAGCCGGGTGTCGCGGGCATCGGCGCGGCTGGTCAGCACGATGGGCACCCTGGCCCCCAGCGCGATGCCGGCGGTATCCGCGCCGCCCAGATATTCAAGCTGCTTGGCCAGCATGTTGCCGCTTTCCAGGTCGGGCACGACAAGGATGTCCGCCCGCCCCGCCACCGGCGAGACGATCCCCTTGACCTGCGCGGCCGCCGCCGAGACGGCGTTGTCGAAGGCCAGCGGCCCGTCAAGCACCGCCCCCGCGATCTGGCCCCGGTCGGCCATCTTGCACAGCGCCGCCGCGTCCAGCGTGGCGGGCATGTTGGGCGAGATCGTCTCGACCGCGGCGAGGATCGCCACCCCCGGCGTCTCGACCCCCATCGCATGGGCCAGATCGACCGCGTTGCGGACGATATCGGCCTTTTCCGCCAGTGTGGGCGCGATGTTCACCGCCGCGTCGGTGATGATGAAGGGGCGCGGATAGGCGGGCGTCTGCATCACGAAGCAATGCGTGACCCGGCGCTTGGTCCGCAGCCCTCCCTTGGCGGAGATCACCGCGCCCATCAGCTCGTCGGTATGCAGGCTGCCCTTGACCAGCAGCTCGACCCGGCCCCCGGCGGCAAGCTCGACCGACCGCTCGGCTGCCGCGTGGCTGTGGGGGACGTCCTCGATGGCGATGCCGGACAGGTCCAGCCCCGCCTCGGCCGCCACGGTTTCCAGGCGGGCGCGCGGGGCCACCAGCACCGGGTGGATCAGCCCCGCGTCCCGCGCGTCGATCACCGCCGACAGGCTGAGCGCGTCGCAGGGATGCACCGCCGCCGCCTGCACCGCGTCCAGCCCGCGCACGAGGTCGAGCAGCCGCGTGGCCCCGCCGTTGGCCGTCTGGGCCAGCCGGACCTCGGGCAGGGTCGTGCGCTGCCAGCGGCGCTTTTCGGCGGGGGCGATCAGGTCGGCATGGCCGTCGATGACGACGGTGCCATCCTGGTTGATGCAGCGGCAGGACAGGCGCAGCCGGCGCGAGGCCGGGTCGCGTTCCACCACCTCGACGCTTGTGGCAAGGGTGTCGCCGGCGCGGATGGGCGCGCGGAAGGCCAGTTCCTGTCCCAGATGGGTCGCGCCCGGCCCCGGCAGGCGGGTGCCGAGCACCGCGGCCATCAGGGCGCTGCCCAGCATCCCGTGGCTGAGCCTCTCGGCCAGATGCGCTTCCGCCGCCGCGTCGGGGTCGAGCGCGTCGCCCCCGTCAAAGCCGGTCAGCGCCGCCAGCAGCCGGATGTCGTCCACCGTCAGCCTGCGCGTCATCGACGCGCCGTCGCCAAGGGCGATCTCGTCGAAGGTCCTGTTTTCAAGGGCCGTCAGGCCGTCGGCGATCATCGGCTTTCTGTCGGGCATGGCATCCTTTCCGTGGCGGGAGCCAGTCGAGCGGGCTTCCTGCCCCGCGTCAAGGGTCGGTCCCTGCCCCGGCAGGGCTCCCGCGTCAGCGCTGCAGGACGTAGCTGCCGGGGGCATCCATGATCGGGGGATGGCCCGGGCCGCCCAGGGCCGGGGGCGCCACCCGCTCGGAGGTCGAGTTCGCATCGAGCCAGGCGATCCATTCCGGCCACCACGAGCCGGGCTTCGTCGGTGCCGCCGCAAGCCAGTCCTCGGTCCCGACGACATGGTCGTCCTTGCGCTGCCGGGCCAGTCGATAATGCCGGCGCGGATGGCCGGGCGGGCTGACGATCCCCGCATTGTGCCCGCCGCTCGTCAGCAGGAAGGTCACGT
The DNA here is from genome assembly GCF_042432925.1 of Paracoccus niistensis. Classification (NCBI taxonomy): domain Bacteria; kingdom Pseudomonadati; phylum Pseudomonadota; class Alphaproteobacteria; order Rhodobacterales; family Paracoccaceae; genus Paracoccus; species Paracoccus niistensis. Next base: position 28,820 of record NZ_JBHLWE010000005.1, read on the forward strand.
CGGTGTCGGCGAGATAGTGGATCTTGTAGACCGACCGCCAGGGCGCGACATGGTCCCGCTCGGTGCCCACGACGAACAGCGGCACGCGGATGTTCTGCAGCGCCGCGGGGCGCCCATCGACGACGAAGCGCCCGGCCGCCAGTTCGTTGTCGAGATACAGCCGCTGCAGATATTCGCTGTGCATCCGATAGGGCATGTGCGTGGCATCCGCGTTCCAGGCCATCAGGTCCGTCATCGGCGTCCGCTGGCCGGTCATGTAGTCCTTGACCAGCCGCGACCAGATCAGGTCGTTGGACCGCAGAAGCTGGAAGGCCCCCGCCATCTGGTCGGCCGCCAGATAGCCCTGGTCCCACATCATCCCTTCCATCACCCGCAGCTGGCTGTGGTCGATGAAGCGCGCGAGTTCCCCCGGCTCGGTGAAATCCGTCTGCGCCGCGAACAGCGTCACCGAGGCGAGCCGCCCGTCCCCGCCCGTGCCCATCGCGGCGGCCGCGATCGCCAGCAGCGTGCCCCCAAGGCAATAGCCCGTGGCATGGATGCGCGCCCCCGGCACGATGTCCACGACCGTGTCCAGCGCGGCCATCACCCCCATCCGGCGGTAATCGTCCATCGACAGGTCGCGGTCCTCGGCCGAGGGATTGCGCCACGAGACGCAGAAGACCGTATGCCCCGTCGCGACCAGATGCCGGATCAGCGAGTTCTGCGGCGAGAGATCGAGGATGTAGTATTTCATGATCCAGGCCGGGACGATCAGCACCGGCTCGGCCATCACCTTTTCGGTCGTCGGCGCATACTGGATCAGCTCGATCAGGTGGTTGCGATAGACGACCTTGCCCGGGGTGGCGGCGACATCCTCGCCCACGCGGAAGCCCTCGGTCCCCACGGGCGGTTGCTTCAGCAGGATGCGCTGCGAATCGTCCAGCCAGTTGCGCCATCCCTGGACGAAGTTCTGCCCGCCCGTCTCGATGGTGCGGGCGATGACCTCGGGGTTGGTGAATGGGCTGTTCGAGGGAGAGAAGACGTCGAGGATCTGACGCGTGGTGAAGGACACGACATCCTCGTGATGCGGCGCCACACCGGGGACATCATGGGTCGCCTGGTGCCACCACTGCTGGTTCAGCAGGAAGGCCTGCGCCCAGACCGAGAAGGGCGGCTGCCGCCAGACCTCGGCCCGGAAGCGGTTGTCGCCCGGCAGGGGCTCGATGCTCGGCGCGGCTTCGGCGCCGCCGGCGACCGCCGCCGCGTGCATCCCCAGCCGGGCGGTCTTGCGCAGGGCCTTCTGCGCCAGCTGCATCTGCTTGCCCGGCGCCATTGCCAGATGCATCCACCAGTCCATGACGGCCAGCGACAGCCCGACCGGGGACAGCCCCCCGGTGATCCGGCTGGCCGCCGCCGCCTGCATCCGGTTCAGCGCCCGGAAGGCTTCGGGCATCTCGTCGGCGTCGGAGGCGCCGGGCCGTTCCATCGGCTCGGGCAGGTGCAGGGCTGCCCTGTCTCTGGAAGGTATCTCGTTCATGTTTCCGACCCGTGTTGCTGATGATCCTAGGCTCAGGGCCCGTTGTCTTCATAACCAGAACATGACGGTGGCGGCGAGGGCGACGGCCAAGAAAGAAACCTTCGGGCACCTGTCATAGCAGTTGGCTACGCGCCGCAGTCTTTCAAGCGACCGAACATGATCTCGATCCTGTTGCGACGCCGGTAGTCTCTCCCCCGAGACCTTGTCGAAATAGGAACCCGGGCGTCATCGCACCCTTGTGCCTTTGCAAGACCACGAACAGAAGTCTGACCTTTCTTCGATACACCGAGGGAAACCTGGCCCCGCCTCGACGGGGCTTCTTCTTTTCCCTTCCTCACGGCCTTGGCAAACGGGAGCAGTTGGGAACTATGCGCGATATTCTCGTCTTGTTCTCGGGCCATGTCATTGCATCTTCACCGCCTGAACGTCACGCTGATCGGCTGCGACGTGCCTCTGGCCGCAGTCCGGGTGCCCGCAGGCTTTCCGTCGCCGGCGGCCGATGACCTGGAGGAGACAGTTGACCCGATGAAATGGTCGTCCGCCACGAGCACGCGACCTTCTGGTGGGGCGTCTCCGGTGACAGCCTGGAGGCCGAAGGCATCCTCGATGGCGACCTGATCGCGGTGGAGCGGGCCGGACGGCGCCGCAGCGGGCGCATTGTCCTGGCGGTGGTGGACGGCCAGATTACCGTCAAGAAGCTCGCCAAGAGGAACGGGGCTTGGTTTCTGGGCCCGCGCGCTCGCTGCGACGTCTAGGGGTCTATCACGGTCACCGAGACGACCGAGATCTAGGGGGTGGTGGCCGGCGTCGTGCGCCGCCTGCCGGTCGAATAGGACCATGCTGCCAGCGTCTGGCCAACCAATTGCCCTGATCTACTGCAACAACTTCTATGTGTCCTGCGAGCGGCTGTTCGATCCTCGCTGCGTGGCATCCCCGTCATTGTCCTGTCGAACAATGATGGCTGCGCCATCGCCCGCTCCGAGGAAGCCAAGGCCCTCGGGATCAGGATGGGAGCGCCGGTGTTCAAGATCCGGACCTCATGCAGCGCCACGGGGTCAAGGCCCTGTCCTCCAACTACACGCTTTATGGCGACATAAGCCGGCGCGTGGTCGAGGTGCGGCACAACTACTCGCCGCGGCTCGACGTGTATTCGATTAACGAGACCTTCGTGGACCTCTCGGGCTTTGGTGCCCGGATGGAGGATCAGGCGGTGCAAATGCGGCGGGCGGTCCGGGTCGAGACCGGCATCCCCGCCCGCGTGGGCGTCGGCCCCACCAGGACCCTTGCCAAGCTGGCGAACTTCGCCGCCAAGAAGAACCCGATCTTCGCCGGCGTCTGCAACCTGATGGATCCGGCCGTGCGGGACTACGTGATGGGGCGCATCCCCATTGGGGAGATCTGGGGCGTCGGGCCGGCCACGGAGGCGAGGCTGACAGTCCAAGGCATCAGGACCGCGGCGGCGCTGCGCGCCATGGCCCCGCCGCTGGAACCCAAGATCGGCACGGTTGTCTTGGAGCGCCTGGTGGTCGAACTGCGCGGCATCGCCTGCATTGATTTCGAGGACATGGTCCCGGAGCGCAAGGGCATGGCCGTGACCCGCTCCGCGGGCACGCCCATGACGCGCTTGGACGTGCTGGCCCAAGCGATCACGGCTCATGCCACCCGCGCAGCCGAGAAGCTGCGCCAGCACGGCCTAGTCGCCGGAACGCTGACCGTGTTTTTCCACACCAACCCGCACAAGCGGGAGCGGGCGCAGCATTCCGCCTCGCGCAGCGTGCGGCCGCTGCCATGTCACACAACAGCTTCGATCTGGTGGACAGCTGTCAGCGCAGCCCGCCGGGCCTGGAAGGGCGATCCCACAGGCAACGGCTGCGCCTACACCAAGGTGGGCGTCATTCTCGATAATCTTGTGGCCGAGCGGGACCGGCCGGAGTTGCTGTTCTCGCCCGATCGACCTCGGGATGCCAGGCTGATGGATGCGCTCGATGCACTGAACGACCGCTTTGGCAAGAAGACGGTCGTGCTGGGATGCGAAGCCTTCGGAGGTAAGTGGCGCCTGCGCGCCGATCACCGTTCGCCCCGCCACACCACCCGGACCAGCGATCTGCCGTCCATACAGGTCTAGCGGCAGGGCCCGAGGCCTGCTCAGCAGATCCGGAAGGACGATGCGAGCGGCGCAGCAACGGCCACCCGCTCAGTCCATGTTCAGTCGGGCCTTCAGCGCGTCGATGCGCTTCGAGGCCTCGGCCTTGCTGATGGTTTCGTCATAAGCGTCCGGATCATCCGCCTGCTCGCTCAGCGTCTTGAGATAGGACGCTTGCGCTCCGGTCATCGGATCGTCGCCACTGACCCAGGCGTCGGGATCCTTCTCGGCATTGTCGGTGGGATGGGCCTTGGGGTCCTTGTCGGCCATGACGCGCTCGCCTCTGGTGGTGGTTTCTGAGAACCCGCCATGCAGGGCCGAGTTCCTTCAGTCCATGAGTTGCGCCTGACCTCAGCCCATACGGCTGATAATGGCTTGTGGATTGTCGGGTTGTCCAGCCGCGGACCGACCCGACCTTGGGAGGGGCGGCATGGGGCCGAAGCAGGTCCGCGCGAGACCCCAGGGATCGAGCAAGCATCTGTCTTGAAGTGCAAGGCCTGAAATCTCATGATAACGTTTAACGGACCGGAAACCTCCGAGTATCGGAGGTCTGGTCAGGCTGTCCGTGATGCACAGGCATAGCTGTCTGCCCTTCCGGCCTCGCTGCCATCACGTTTCGGAAAGAAGAAGATACGAGAGGCCCGCGCAGCGCGGGCTACGATGATCTGTCTACCGTTCTGGGGGATCGACGGGCTTACGCCCGTTCGCCCCATCCGATGCCTTTTTGTTTGCTTGTCCGCCACGCATCCCCGCTCAAGCCGGTAAGGGGGCAAGCGCCGCCCGTTTGGGCATCGTTGTCTAGGCGGGCCGCACTACCCCGCCTTCCCGACCCCTTGACAGTCTCGGGCGCGGCCGCGGGCAGGGCTGCGCCCTCCCCGCTCCGCTTTCCGAAAAGCATGAGTTAGCGAATGAGAGATACTCCCGCCTGTGTTGCCGCCTCGTCCATCTTGACAACGCTCAGCCGGCCGTCGCCTTCTACATGGGCCGACTTGACGCGTGAGACATCATCGATGCCGTTCAGGCGCAGGTGGCTTATCAGTTCATCGGGTGTCAGCGCTTCCCTGCGCATGTGGCGCGGGATCGTCTGACCATTCTTGATAACCTGCAACGGCTCATGTTCGGCCATCCGCTCGAACCAGCGGAAATGGAACGACAGACGGTTGGTCACGTAGTTCAACACCAGCATCGTCACGATCTGCACCGTCCCGTCCGCCAGTGAACTGTAGTCTCCTAGCGCGTGGGACGCCGCTTCGGTGATCAGCAGCAGAAATACCAGGTCCATAGGCGCAAGCTCGCCGCCGGTCCGCCGGGGCATGACGCGGAACAGCACCATGAACAGGACGAACAGGAACGCGCCGCGCACGATCAGTTCAAGGAGCGGGGTTTCGAGCTGGAACATGCCGTGGGACCTTCATGTAGTTGAAGCTGCTCAATCCTCGATTGTGTCTGCGGGTTCCTTCCCGGGCTCCTGCTCCTTCCTGACTCAGGCTTTGTTGGCAGATGACATCCGTCCCATCCGCGCTGTCCGGCCATCCGTCATGCGCCTGCAGATCTTGCCGCGCCAACGATGCTGGTCGCGGCGAAGACGAGTGCCGCCACACAGACGATCGATGGCCCTGCGGGGGTATCGAGCATGTAGGCCGCACGCAGGCCGACAACCGCCGACAGCGCGCCTATTCCTGCGGCGAACAGCGCCATTTGTTCAGGCGTGCGCGACAGCGGCCGCGCCGCGGCCGCAGGGATGATGAGGAGGGCCACGATAAGGAGAACGCCCACAACCTTGATCGCAACGGCGACAGCGATGGCCAGCGACAGCGTCAACACCAGCTGTTCGCGCTTGGGGTCCATCCCGCTGGCATAGGCGAGATCCTCGTTCAGCGTTGCCGTCAAGAGCGGCGACCAGCGCCAGCCGATCAGGGCTATCACCAGTGCGGCACCGCCCCAGATGATTACCAGATCTGAGCGCGATACGGCCAGAATGTCCCCGAACAGATAAGCCATCAGGTCGATCCGGACACCGGACAGGAACGATACCGCCACCAGGCCGAAGGCCAGCGCGGAATGGGCCAGCACCCCAAGAAGCGTGTCCATCGCATACCCGCGACCTGACAACACGCTGGCCGTCAGAGCCATCATCAGCGCGACCGCCATTGCACCGGCAAAGACCGAGATCGACAGCGCCAGAGACAGTGCCACACCCAGGATTGCCGCATGCGCCGTGGCATCGCCGAAATAGGCCATCCGCCGCCAGACCACGAAGCAACCCAAGGGCGCCGCAGCGAGCGCGACCCCGATGCCGGCCAGCGTTGCACGGGTCATGAAATCCTCAAGCATCAGCCGGTCCGTTCCATCTGGTCGTGATCGTGGTGGTGGTCATGGTCGTGCCGGTAGAGCGCCAGGGCGCCGCCGGTCCCGGTGCCGAAGAGCGCGCGATATTCCGGGGCCGAGGCGACGACGGCGGGCGTGCCCTCGCAACAGACATGGCCGTTGAGACAGATCACGCGGTCCGAGGCACTCATCACCACGTGAAGCTCGTGGCTGACCATCAGCACGGCGCAACCCGTGGTGCGGCGCACCGCTTCGATCTGACGATAGAACGCGGCCGAGCCGGGCTGGTCGAGCCCCTGGGTCGCTTCGTCCAGAAGAAGGATGTCGGGCTTGTCGATCAGGGCACGCGCCAGCAGAACCCGCTGGAACTGGCCTCCCGAAAGCTGCGACATCTGCTGCCCGGAGATGCCCGGCACGCCAGCCTCCTGCAGAGCCTCGGCCCCTGTCGCGGCGGAGACACCGCCCGCGAGGCGCAGGAAGCGTTCAACCGTGATCGGCAGGGTGGGATCGACATGCAGCCGCTGGGGCACATAGCCGATCCTGAGGCCCGGCGCGCGAACGATCCTGCCGCCGGCCGGGGGGGCGGCACCAATGATCGCGCGCAGGAGGCTCGTTTTTCCCGATCCGTTGGGCCCCACGATGGTCACGATCTCGCTTGTCTCGACCCGAAGGTTGACATGCGACAGCACCGTGTGTGCCCCGTATCGGATGCTCAGGTCTTCGACCGTGATCAGGCTCATGCGTCGGGCTTCCCCGCGCAGGCAGGGCAGACACCTTCGACCTCGACAATCGTGCTCTCGATCCGAAACCCGGCGGCACGTGCCGCGGCCTCAAGCGCGCCCTTGGCCGGCGTGGATTGTGCTTCTGCAACCGTGTCGCAGAGCCGGCAGATCATGAAGGCGGGTGCATGGGCCTGGCCGGGATGGGTGCAGGCGATGAAGGCGTTCAAGCGCTCGATCTTGTGGGCAAAGCCGTGCGCGACCAGGAAGTCCAGCGCGCGATAGGCGACCTGTGGCTGCGAGCCGAAGCCGCCCTCCCGCAGGCGGTCAAGCATGTCGTAGGCGCCAACCGCACGATGCTCCTGCAGAAGGATCTCCAGCACCCTTCGCCGCACGGGCGTGAAGCGGAGGTTCCCCGCGGCACATTGCGCCTCGGCGGCAGCCATCGCGTCCTCGGCGCACCGGTCATGATCGTGGCGAGTGAATCCGAGAGGCCGCTCATCCTGGCAAGGTAACTTCGAGACGCCACTTGTCATGTTATTTCATTTCATCTACCGAGCACGTGATGTTATGCTGTCACACACGAGGCCTTGATGTCCAGAAACCTTCTGCCGCTGTCGCTCCTTGCAGCACTTTTCGCGGGCACTGCAGTTGCAGATGTTCCGAACGTGGCGGTCGACATCGCTCCCGTGCATTCACTCGTGGCCCACGTCATGGAGGGTGTCGGCACTCCTGCCCTTATCGTGGCTCCGGGCGCCTCGCCCCATGAGTACAGCTTGCGCCCCTCCGAGGCGGGAGCGCTCCAGGAGGCCGATCTGGTGTTCTGGGTCAGCCCGGCCCTTACACCCTGGCTGAGCGATGCGGTTGAGACCCTGGCCGGTGATGCCGTGGTGACGACGCTGGTGGATGTGGAGGGGACGATCCGGCTCGACGTGCGCGAAGGCGCGCTGTTCGAGGCGCATGCGCATGAAGAGGATGAGGCGGTCGATCACGGTCACGATGATCACGCGCACGAGGCCGACCACGCCGCCGAGCAGGCTGAGGACAAGGATTACGCGGAGAGCAGTGCCAGTCATGATGATGCTCACGCCGATGGGGCCCTTGACCCGCACGCCTGGCTGTCTCCCCAGAATGCCGCCGTCTGGATGAACGCCATTGCGGCCGAGCTGTCGGCCATCGATCCGGAGAACGCGAGCATCTACTCGGCCAACGCGGCCGCCGGCCGGTCCGAACTCGAGGCGCTGGTGAAGGAAATCGGAGGCGTGCTCGAGCCTGTGCGCGAACGCAACTTCATCGTCTTCCACGACGCCTATCAGTATTTCGAAGCGAGCCTTGACCTGCCTGCTTCCGGGGCGATCGCGTTCAGCGATGCGGCCGATCCCAGCCCGGCGCGGATTGCCGAGATCCAGGCGCGCGTGGCCGAGCTGGGTATCTCCTGCGTTCTGTCCGAGCCGCAGTTTTCTTCGCGTCTTGTCGAAACGGTGCTTGATGGCACCGAGGCACGGAGCGGTGTACTCGACCCTCTCGGCTCGGACCTCGAGCCCGGGCCGACGCTCTACCCGCAGCTGATTCACAATCTCGCGGCGACGCTGGCGGACTGCCTTGGGCAGTAACTGCCCTCTCGGACTCCGGCCGTGAACAGGAAAGCACCGTCGACAAAATCCATGTCAGCAGCCGGGAGGGTATCGCCCTACGCTACTGGCTGCTGTGACGGGAATTGACAGTGCCCGGGTCTTCGGAGGTTTTCGGGTCACCGGAAGCCGCAATCTCCCTACGAGGCGACAGCCGAAGCTCGCGTTCCATCCGAACCTTGATCCTGAGGAGGAACGCAGATGTCGGTCAGGGCACCCGGAATCGTACCCTGAAAGGCCAGCGTGAAGCCGGCGGATGCCGCCTGCGCGTGCCGCTTGACTGCAAGCGCCGCGCTCGCCTTCCGGCCGGTGTTCGAACGCTCTTCCATATCTCCTGAGAGTTTTCCACGTTCCCATCTTGATTGGCCCAGCCGGCATGGGAGGTGCACCGGCGACCCATGATCATGTCGAACGAGCCTGCGGCGGGTGTGCCGGAAAGGTTGCTCGCGACAGGATCGTCCCCGCACCATCCACGGTCAGCCGCAATGCCCGACCACTGCGATAAAAGGTCAGCCGCCAGCGCCCTTCGTCTTCGCCCATGCCGGTTTCGCACAGACTGGTGATCTCGTTTGCCCGCAGCTGCCCAGGCACCAGCGTCGGATCAAGTCCGAACGCCTTGGCCAGAAGCTCGGCCTCAACGATGAAGTCGCCGGCATTCCGGGAAACCTGATTCATTCGCTCCTCTCGACTGGTATGCGCCCGTGGCGCACATGGTGCCAACCAGCATGTCGTTGTCTCCGCTTCCTCAAGCCGCCGCCGCATCCCGTGGCGGAAGGGCGACGTCAGCCAGCGTTGCGCGATCCAGATCGGCCAGAAAGGCCGTCTCGGCCGATCGCAGGCGCGCCTTTAGCCGGCAGCATTCGATAACTGTGCAATTTCTCTCGCTCGGCCCGAAGCATTCGACAAGCGCATGATCCTTCTCCAGCAGGCGGACCACCTCGCCCAGCCTGATCGCTGTGGGCAACTGCGCCAGCATCGCACCCCCACCTCCGCCGCGGCGCGTCTGCACGATACCACCGTAGGCAAGCCGCTGAATAATCTTGGCCACGTGGTTGCGGGGCAGACCAAATTCCGCGGCCAGTTCGGCGGTCGAGAAGGCGCGGCCGGGTTCGCTGGCCATGCGCATGAGCATGCGGAGTCCATAGTGGCGGATTCCATTCTGAAACGCGACAGCCCTATTCTGGCTGGCGTTTGCGGCATGGAGGACCGGACCTTGGCACCCCGCCTCACCCTCGACGAGCGGCGCATCCTGGCCAGGCTTCTGCACCAGAAGATCAGCATCGCGCAGACCGCGGCGCAGCTTGGCCGTCACCGCTCGACCATCCATCGCGAGATCCGGCGCAACTTCTGGCATGATCCCGAGGTCCCGATGGCCACGGGCTACTGGCATGTGACGGCCCAGCAGCTTGCGGCCGCGCGGCGGGCGCGGCAGCGCAAGCTGATCCGGCATCCGGGCCTGCGCGCGGCCGTGCTCGACCGCCTCAAGGAAGGCTGGTCGCCCGAGCAGATCGCTGGTCGGCTGAAGCTTGCAAGCAGTCGGCCGCGGGTCTGCCACGAGACGATCTACCGCTATGTCTATTCGGCGGACGGACAGTCCCAGGAACTGGCCCGTCATCTTCTGGCGCGCCGCCGTCAGCGCAAGCCGCGCTACGGCCGCAAGCCCAGAAGCCTTGTTTTCCCAGAGAGATGCGGGATCCGGCATCGCCCGGCTGCGGTGAACCGGCGGGAGGATTTCGACCATTGGGAATGCGACCTGATGATCTTCCGCAAGGAGCACGGGTCAGCGAATGTCGCCTGCATGGTTGAGCGGGTGAGCCGCTACACGGTGCTGTGGCGCAACAACGATCGCCGTTCGGGTCCACTGATAAACAGCCTGATCAACATGCTGGCGCCTCTGCCCACAAAGGCCCGGCAGAGCCTGACCTTCGATCGCGGCCGGGAGTTCGTCTCCTAGCGTGAGCTGGAGCGCGGCCTGGGGGCTCAGGCCTGGTTTTGCGATCCGCAGGCACCTTGGCAGAAGCCCACGGTCGAGAACACGAACCAGTGTGTCCGGCGCTGGCTGCCCCGTGACGCGGTGCTGCTGCGCCTGCCGCCGCGGGCGCTGCGCGCTTTGTGTGAACGCATGAATGCCACCCCGCGCAAGTGCTTGGGCTTCCGAACGCCAAGCGAGGTGTTCCGCGAACAGCTGCTCACCGGAGGGCGTGCCTGAGGGCAGCCGGTCAGGGCTGCGATGGCGGAGGTCTCCGCCCTGCCCGGCTGCCGGCACCGTCGTGTTGCATCCGAGATGGAACCGGCATAGCGCGGCCATCGCGGATTGATCGCGGGCCGGATCGCGGACTAGAACGGCAGCCATCCATCACGGCAATGGAAGATGCCGCTTCCCCGTGACGGCCCGATCTCCCGGCCCGCCCGGCCCGCCCGGGTCGCCACCACAACCGCCGCACATGGGCCATCCGATGCAGCGCCGAACAATCGAAGGCATCAGCTTCGTTTCCACCGTGGTGCTGGTCACCTTGGCCTTCATGTGGCTGCTGCTGCCCTATTACGGCGCGCTGCTATGGGCGATCATCCTGGCGATCCTCTTCTATCCGCTGCACCGGCGTCTGCTGCGCTACTCGGGCGGGCGCCAGAATCTTGCCGCGGCGCTCAGTCTCGCGGCCTGCATCTGCCTCGCCGTGATCCCGGCGGCGATCCTCCTCGCCTCGCTGGTGCGGGAAGCATCAAGCCTTTACGCGCGCATCGGCACGCCCGGATTCCACCTTGCGTCCGGACTGCAGCACTTCTCCGACCTGCTGCCCGACTTCGTTATCGACGGACTCGCGTTCCTCGGCATGGACGATCTTTCCGAGCTGCAGCGCCGCGTCACTTCGGTCTTGGGTCAAATGATGCGCGGCATTGCGGCGCAGGCAGTCGTCATCGGCCAAAGCACGGCGCAGTTCGTGGTCGGGCTGGGCATCATGCTCTACGTACTGTTCTTCCTGTTCCGCGACGGACCCCGGATCGCGGCGGTCCTCCGGCGGGCCAGCCCGCTCAGCGACAGCCACACCCGGCGGATCTTCGAGCGCTTCGCCTCGGCGGTGAAGGCGACGGTCAAGGGCAACCTGACCATCGCGCTGGTCCAGGGAACAATCGGCGGCGTGACGTTCTGGCTGCTCGGGATCGGCGCGGCCCTGCTGTGGGGGGCGCTGATGACCTTTCTGTCGCTGCTGCCGGCCGTGGGCGCGGCGCTCGTCTGGGTTCCGGTGGCGGTCTACCTGCTGATGACCGGCGCCTATGGACGGGGCATTCTGCTGCTGGCAGTGGGCGTTCTGGTCATCAGCACCATCGACAACCTGCTGCGCCCCCAACTGGTCGGCAAGGACCTGCGCCTACCGGACTACCTGATCCTGGTCTCGACCGTCGGGGGGTTGGCGCTGTTCGGCATGAACGGCTTCGTCATCGGCCCGCTGATCGCGGCCCTGTTCGTCGCCGTGTGGCTGCTGTTCGTGGACGAGCAGAACTGATCGGAAGGTGTTGCTGAGGCCGGCGCTCTGGAGAGGGAGCGCAAGATGCACTCTCATCTCTCTTGACGAAGCGCTGTAGGATCGAGTGCAAGCGGGGGTTCTCCCTGTTCGCTGCATGACGCATCCGGCGATATTTGGCGCCATGATGACACGATGCTGACGGACTATATCCGCTGGGGTAGCGAGGTCGTCCTGGATAACATGGACGTCCGCATGACATGGGGCATGCTGGCTCTCGCCGCCATCCTCGCGTTCATCAAGTCGAGTTCGACGCGACCGCATCCCCGCCGTCCAGGCGGAGCGGAACTGCGGCTAGAGCCGGCTCGGGTCCGGGCAATCTCCTGCCAGCGCATGGAGGATTGAGCACCCCGGCTGCCCGTCGCCGGCACAACTCTGGACGAGATGCTACAAGGCTACACGCAGCTGCGACAGGTCAGCCAACCTTTCCACGACCTGGGCAAGATGGCGCGCGGCGATCTCGCGCACGTTGGCGCTGCTGCGGCTCGTCAGGAGATTACGACAGTCCTGCAGCGAAAAGTCGAGTTGCCGTGCACGGCTCAGGAACTTCAACCGGTGGACATCATCGGGGCTGAAATGGCGGTAGCCGTTCGGCCTGCGCTCCGGGGTCACAAGACCGATCTCCTCTTGATAGCGGATCGCCTTCGGGATGAGACCCGAGGCACGGGCGGCTTCGACGATGTTCATTCCAGTCCCCTTTGCCCTGAAGGATGCCACGTGCACGCTGACCACGGTTGCGTCCGAGCCAGCCTGGACAGGCCGTCAATCGGCACCAGGTTGCCAAAGATCAGCGGTTTACCGAATGCCGTTTGCAACCTGAACCTCTCGCACGAAGCGGATGATGCCGGCCAGCTCCGGGTCCGTGAGCCCCGGAACCGGGGCCATGTTTCCGAACGGCCAGTGATGGGCACGCACTCCATTGCGAGCTGCCAGGACGAAAGCCATGTCGCCGTGGTGGCTGGGTTCGTAGATCTTGTGGATGAGCGGTGGTGCAATTCCCGCCCGCCCCTCGGCATCGGGGCCGTGGCAGGATGCGCAGTTGGCGGCGAAGGCCTGCTGACCGGCTTTGGCTTCGGGTGACAACGTGGCCGGCAGGGTCACAGCAACAAGAGCCTGACCCTCTTCTGGCGGCCTTCCGGCATCGGATTGGCCCCAGAGCCACCAGGCACCGCCTGTGGCAATCGCGGCAATCGCCGCAACATAAACAGTTCGCATGATCTCTTTCCTCTGATCGGCTCGCGCAGAGGAAGAGCCGCGCGAGCGGTGCCGGAGAGGCCTGAATTTGATACGATGACTTGATCGGACTGGCGCCGGGGAGCCCGGCGCCGGCTTCCACAATCCGGTCAGTCTGACGCCCCATAGACGACCCCGTTCGGGCGGTCGCCCACCGGCACCGATCCGACGACTTCTTGGCGCGCGACGTCGATGACCGAAACACTGTCGTCCGCGATGTTGGTCACGAACACGAAGGCACCGTCCGCCGAGACCGACACGCCATGCGCGCCAGGAGCGGTTTTCAGCGTCTTGGCAACCGAGCCGGCCGCCGTGTCGATCACCGACACGGTATCGTTCGGCGTGGCCTCGGTCCCCTGGTTGGCGACATAGACCTGCCTGCCATCGGGGGTGGCGATCATCTGGATCGGATTGGGACCGACCTCGATCCGGCCCGTGACCTCGCGCGTGGCGGTGTCGATCACGGCGACCCGGTTCTCGTCGCGCAGCGAGACATAGACCTTCCCGCCGTCTGGGGTGAAGCCTACCTGGACCGGCGCCGCGCCCACCGGAATGCGTGCCGCCTCGGTGAGGCTGGCCGTGTCAATGACCGAAACCGAGCCGTCCTCGACATTGGCGACGTAAAGCTCGGCCCCGTCGGGGCTGAGGCGCAGCCCATGCGGAGAGGCGCCGGTCTCGATGCGGGTAGCGACGGTCCCCTGCGCCAGATCGACCACCGCCACCTCGTCGCTGCCCGACAGCGAGACGAAGGCACGCCCCTGCCGGTCGGCCACCACATGGGCGGGATGCGAGCCGACCTCGACCGTAGTCGCCTGTTTCGAGAGATCCTTGGGATCGAGCACCACCAGAAGGCCGCCGACAGTACCGCTGTCGGCATGATCATGACCGTCGTCCCCGTGGCCGCCACTCGCCGGTGTGCCGACCGCCAGCAGGAAGCGCCCGTCCGGCGTCAGATCGACGTTGTGGGGCGACACGGGCAGAGGCACCGCGGTCACGGATCCCGTTCCCAGATCGATGGCACTGAGGGTGTTGCCACCTTCGTCGGCGGACCAGACAGTGCCGCCGGTCTGGCCGAAGTCGATGGCCTCGGGGTGGGCCTTCGCCTTCAGCCAGGCTTCCATCTCGGCGATCTCGCGCTCCTGCGCGGCGATGATCTGCTCGGCCCACGCCCTGGTCTGCGGGTCGTCGCCGTGCTGCTGCACGATCCGGGCCATGTCGATCGCGCCCCGGTGATGCGGGATCATGCCCCGCACGAAGGCCGTGTCGGGGTCATCGGCCCTGACGCCTTCCATCATCGGCCCGTGCATCGCGTCCATGGAGTCCACATAGGCGCGGGTGAAGTCGGGAACGTTCCCGTCGGCTGAGGCCGTTCCGGCAGCCTTGGACGCATCGGCCGCACCGTGCATCATCCCGGCCTGCATCATCTGCTGCATGGCGCTCATGCACTCGGCAGGCATGGCCTGCATCATGGTCTGCATCTGGTCCGGCATGCCCGACATCGGCATCGTCGAGGCGGCAGGCGGGGCGGCCTGTTCCTGCGCCTGTGCAGGGTGGTGGGTGTCATGCCCGACCTGGGCGAGGGCAACAGTCGGCAGCCCCGCCGCGAGGCCAAGGGAAAGGGCGATTGCAGTTCGTTTCATTGCTGTTCATCCATGTCGGGGAAAACGCGGCATCACACAGCACACGCGCGGTCCCCAGTGATCGTTGATGTCCGAAGGACGTTATCAGCCTGTCGGCCGAAGCAGCCGGAAGGCGTGGACCTCTCGGGTCCGCAACGCCTTCACGCGGCAGCGGATGAACGTGGTGGCCGCAGGATCCCCTCGGGCATCCGCCCCAGACGGTCTGCCAGGATGCTGCGAGGGGCCTCAACGTTGGAAGGCGGATGAGCCTCCGTGCTCTCGGGCAGAAGGGCGGTGATCGTGCAGAACTGGGCGCAGCAGTCGTCCTGAGAACCTGGCCCGCTCCCGCTGGAGCCGTCCTGATCCCCGGAAATCGTCCGGGCACAGCCGGACGACGCATGAGAATGATCGCAGCCCTGGTCCAGGCGCGCGGCGATGGCCGTCTCGGTATGGACCGTGTGTCCTGCCGGAAGAGCGTGGGCGCCGGCCTGCAGAGCCAAGGCGGCGAAAGCCACGATCAGCCATGCGGTTGCCAGCCATTGCCTCCAGCAGCCGCGAAGCCTCATGCCCTTTGCCACACCCCTGTTCATCAAACCGTCCGCTCTCTCCTCCTGCCCCTCAGGAAGCGGGCAAGCATCGATCATCTGTCAATGCTATCATCACATCTAGTACCGCAAGATGACACCCGAAAGCGGCGAGGTTGCGACATGATGCCGCCAGCCAGACAGTACCAAACAACCGCTCAGGACATCTTCTGGCATAGCTTTGCTCTCTGAAGCGGCGACGCATTCGCGATCACACTGACCGACGACAGCGCCATGGTAGCCGCCGCGATGACAGGGGCCGAAGGCTTGTCCCTGACCCGAGCGGCGCCTAGCCGCCGCTCCGTTTCGCCTGGACAGCGCGTATCCGGTCAGGCCAGCGCGACTTGATGAACGCGAGGATGGCGGCGACATCGCCGTCATCCAGGATCTCACCGAAAGATGGCATGCCCGATGTCATGGCCACACCCATGTCATCCAGCACGGCCTGACCGCCGCGGCGGATGTAATCGGTCAGCATGGCATCGTCATGGTGCCAGGTATGGCCGGTCTCATCGTGTGGCGGAGCGGGCAGAACCCCGTTGTCACCGGCGATCTTCCAGTCCGGTTGTCCCTCCAGCCCGGCTCCGTGGCAGGATGCGCAATGCTCGGCATAAAGCGCACCTCCGCGCTGCAGGTTGGAGGCCCGGCTGGAGAACCACACCGCCCCAGCCGCCACGCCAGCGATGATCAGAACGATCAGCCCTCGCGCCAACAAACCACCGGCATTGGAACGTCTTGCAGCCATGCCGGGCAGATTGCGGCGGTTCGCGCAAAGGTCAAGATTTCGCGGCGAGCGTCCCTTGACCTTCCCGCGCTGGAAGCTCCCATCTTGTCAGGCATGACAGGAGCCAAGGAAGGTCTCATGCGCTTTCATATTCCCGACATGAGCTGCGGCGGCTGTGCCCGCAGCGTCACCCGTGCCATCGAGTCCGTCGATGCAGATGCCCGTATCGCTATCGATCAAGGCAGTCGCACGGTCGAGGTGTCGTCCGATCTGACGCCGCCGCCGTTTGAAGCCGCCTTGGCTGTTGCAGGCTACCCTGTGGCGCCGGCTGCCGGCTGACCACCCGCATCCACCACTTCAATCCAGCGGGAATGTCGCCGCCGCCGGGTCCCCAGTTCACCTCAAGGGACGTCCCAAAGTTCAGACCGAGGCGAAACAGGGGTACATGTCCCAGAATGGCCAGGCCGAGCCGTGCCGCGGCTCATTCGAAGCGATCCGAGCTCTGAGCGGGCGGTTCTATCCCGCGTCATCTGTTGCTGCGTGTGACCAGAATTGCGACGATTGTTGGTGCTGTTGTCCAGAGCTCACAAGGAAAGAAGGCAGGTGAGCTACTCATTCTCAAGGGCTGCCGAGACAACCGTGGATGCCCGGCCGGAGGCCGTCTTTGCGGTCCTGGACAACCCTCTTCGGCTGGGACGGCACATGACGAAACCCTCGGCCATGATGCTGGGTGGGTCCATGCGCTACCGCCTCGACGCTGCAGAGGGACGAGCGGTTGGGTCGATCATCCGAGTGGACGGCTCTGTTCTTGGCCTATCGCTGTCGATCGTGGAACGCGTCATTGAACGGCATCCACCACGCGAAAAGATCTGGGAAACCATCGAAGAGCCGAAGCTCCTGATGTTTGGCGATTACCGCCTCGGTTTCGAGGTTGTGCCGGACGGACCGGGAAGCCGGGTTAGGGTGTTCATCGCCTACAATTTGCCGCGAACCACCACGGGACGCCTGCTCGGGCCGCTCGGCGCTCCGGTCTACGCCCGCTGGTGTCTTTCGCGTATGATCGCTGTGGCCCGGGAAGCGCGTGCCGGGGACGTGGTCTGAACTGGGCCCAACGGCTCGGTCCTGGGGATGTCATGGTGGGACAACGTCGGACTGGCAAACGAGCCTGCGCAGAAACGAAGGTACCGGATGTTCATTCGAGGTAGCCAACAAGGTTCGATCCGAGGGGACAAAGCCTCCGAAAAGAGCGAAACCGAGCCGCAGAACGAGAATGCGCAGCATGGCGCCTGGATCTGTATCCCGGCTCTGAACGAGGGCCGAGGTGCCTTCAGGCTCTTTGCCGAGGGCGACGAGCTCTACGAGGAGATGGTTGCGGCAATCGAGCGCGCGGAAAGCAGTGTCCGCCTGGAATCCTACATCTTTGCAGATGATGAGGTGGCTGCTCGCTTCACCGCTGCGCTCGCCAGGAAGGCTCGTGCCGGCATTGACGTATTCATGCACCTCGACAGCTTCGGTTCAGGACTCCGGCCCCGCCGACCTCTGCAGAGCGAACTTGAACGCGCTGGCGTCCGGTTCCGGTGGTTCCATCCCTTCCGACTGCGGCGGCCGCTTGAGTACCGGCAGCGCAACCACCGCAAGCTCCTCGTCGTGGACGATCGGGAGGCGTTCCTGGGCGGCTTCAATATCGAACGCCTTAATTCTCGCGCGCTCCACGGTGAAACACGCCAGCGCGACAGTCACGTGCGCGTGGGGGGCGAACTCGCACCCTTGGCCGCCGCACTGTTCGATCGGCTCTGGCACCATCGGAGACAGCCTGTCGCCGAGGCTATCCCCCAAGACATGGCCGGTATCGAGGCGTTGCTCGTGCCAAGCTATTCCCGCCATTGCCAGCAGCGGCTCGCCTGCCTGCACGTCGGCCTGATCAGGAACGCGCGCCGGCACGTGTATCTCACCTCGCCTTATTTTGGCCCCGGCACGATCGTCGAAACAGCGCTGCGATCTGCGGCGGGCCGGGGCGTCGATGTGCGCCTGCTGGTACCCAGGCGGAGCGACCCGCTGGTGGCCGGCTGGGCGACCCGCGCCGCGTTCGAACCGCTTCTAAGGGCCGGAGTGCGGATCTACGAGTATCTGCCGCGCAAGCTGCACGCCAAGACGTCCGTCATTGACGGAGAATGGGCCGTCATCGGGTCGGCGAACCTCGATTATCTCAGCCTGTTTGTTAACCAGGAGATCGTCATGTTGGCGCGCAACCGGATGTTGGCGGGGGCACTACGGACTCAGTACCAGCGGGATCTCGATGACGCCGCGGAAGTGACCTTGCCTCAGTGGCGTCGCCGCGGCTGGGGTGCGCGCGGGCTGGAGACAATCGGGCGGGCGACGCGCCGGCTCCAGTGAGTGCGGCTGCGCGCAAGAAGCACGAGCGTCGCATATCCTCGTTCATGAAATCGTGATCCGAGCGCGTGGTGCGCACGCTGCCCTGTTCAGCGCGCAGACCCGTGCCGCCGCCACAACGCGACCACCGCCGAAGTTGTGCCGGCCCTCATCCTTGGCCGAGCGCATCAGCGATCAGGCCAATACCGAGCGCCGCGTCGGTCTTGGCGATGGAACTGCCGGACTCGCGGATGGATCCGGTGAGCGCCCGAATGGCGTCGATCGTCTCCGGGATCACAATCGCCTGATTGTCCACCATGTAGGCATAGAAGAGCTCGTCGCCCTCCACCTTCAGCATGTCGGCCCAGAGCGCGACCTCATACAGGTTGTCGTGCGGCCGACCGAGATCGGCCATCAGCTCCTTGACCGTGTTGAGCGCCGTCAATCCGGCCTCGAGACGGATCAGGGCGATGCGAGAGGAGGACCGAAAGGCATCCAGCACCTCTTCCTTGCTGGCCCGGCGGTTCATCTGCACCGACCAGTAATGCAGGTGGGCAAGCGTCTGCGGAACCTTGACGGCCATGGTGACGACATCGAGATCGGGATCGACGCTCTGGGCATCGGGACCCTGATGGCTCGGGATCTCCGGCTCGGGCACCAGCGTGTTCATGATCCCCCCCTCGTGGCTTTCCCAAGGGTCGGTGGCGCGCCGGAGCAGCGTTCCCCGCGCGCGGCGCAGCAGGCCCGCGCGCTTGAGTGCGGCCAAGGTCCGAACCGTCGAAGTGGTATTGCAGGAAACGACGCGGGTGCTGTCGCGGTCGAGGGCGCCCGCATAGTTCACCTCGGCCACGAAGGAGTGGCCGGTCAGCTCGTGCTTCTCGCCGCCCTGGAGGATAAACTTGATGCCACGCTGCCGATAAAGCTCGACGTTCCTGGCCGCGACCCGCTTCGGTGTGCAGTCGACGACCAGATCCGCCGCATCCAGAAGATCATCGAGAGTTCCTTCGACTGCAAGGCCCACATCCCGCATGGTTTGCATGTGCTCGGCAGAACCGCCGAAGAGGCGGAAGCCCTTCTGCGTGGCCATGCGGGGGCGCCAGTCGGTTGCAACATCCGCGACACCAGCGAGCTCCATATCGTCCTGCCGCGCCACGGCCTCGGCGACGCGCTTGCCAATGACGCCATAGCCATTGACGGCGACGCGGGTTTTTCCATTTGGGTTCATTGAGTCCTCACCAAGTTCTATTGTCAGGGGTCAGGGCGGCGAGGAGCTAGGGATATTGCCGCCCGCCGCCGGGTCCTTGACCGGCCGCAGGCAAGAGCTTCGGGACGAAAGCCGGCACCTCGGCCATGTAGCGTGAATAGGCGTCGCCGAACTCAGTCACGGCTTCGCGTTCCTCGGCGCGGGCGAGGCGCGAATACATGACGACAAGCACCGGAAACATGAGGAGGGTAAGGAGGGTCGGCCATTGCAGCAGGAAGCCGAAGAGGACGAGAATGAAGCCGATATACTGGGGATGTCGCACATAGGCGTAAGGGCCGGTGGTCGCGAGGGCGTGCCGGCGCTGCGCCTCGTAGAGAACCCTCCAGGCGGCCGAGATCATGAGGAAGCCGCCGCCGATGAAGACAAAGCTCAAGAGATGGAACGGCCCGAAATGCGGATTGGCCTTCCAGCCGAACAGCATTTCCAGCAGATGGCCGGCATCGTGCGACAGCCAGTCAACTCCCGGATAGCGGCTCTGCAGCCAGCCCGAGAGAAGATAGATCGTCAGCGGGAAGCCGTACATCTCGGTGAAGAGCGCGACGAGGAAGGCACTGAACGCTCCGAACGAGCGCCAGTCGCGCGCAGTCCGCGGCTTGAAGAAGCTGAATGCGAAGAGAATGAAGATGGCCGAGTTGAGCACAACCAGCAGCCAGAGCCCGTAGGCAGGCGCAGTGTCCGTCATCACTGATCACCGGACCGGTTGATACCGGAGTCGCCCCGCGCACTGTCGTCCTTCGTCCGATCGCCCAAGCCCCCATTCCCGTGGCGCCCGCCATGGCCTCCATGCGCGCCATGCATGAAGAAGTGCATGCCTCCGCAGAGCAGCAACAGCAGCAGCAGAGGTCCCGTTCCGACCAGATGTGCCCAGTGCTCAGCAATCAGGAAAAAGCCGCCGACGCCGAGGAAGCCCAGGAGCACCAGGTTGGTCGGGGAGGCGAAAAAGCGGCGCAGACCCTCATGTTGATTACTGTCTATGATCCGTATCCTTTGTTTTGATTACGCCGGCTCATCCGACGGCTAACGGCTGACCCGTCTCGGCGGCCGGAATCCGACCGTTGCCGATCCCGTCCAGCCGGGTCCGCTTGAGGAGGAGCGCGTTGACGGCCACCAGGGCCGAACTGCCCGACATGGCCAGGGCCGCCACCTCGGGGCTGATGACCAAGGGGTAGAACACACCCGCCGCCATCGGGAATGCCACGACATTGTAGGCCACTGCCCAGAACAGATTCTGATGCATCTTCCGCAAGGTGGCCCGCGACAGCTCGATGGCGGCGACGACATCGTAGGGGTCGCTCTTCATCAGGACCACGTCGGCGCTCTCCATTGCGACGTCGGTGCCGGCCCCGATGGCGAAGCCGACATCGGCCTGGGTCAGGGCCGGTGCGTCATTGACGCCGTCGCCTACCATGCCGACGCGCTTGCCCTGGGCCTGCAGCTCCTTGATCTTGTCGGCCTTCTGGCCCGGCAGCACGTCGGCGAGTACCATCGTGATGCCAAGCTCACCCGCGATCCTGCGGGCAGTACCCTCGTTGTCGCCGGTCAGCATCGCCACCTCGACACTGCGCTCGCGCAGGCGGGCGACCGTGGCCTTGGCGCTTGGCCGCGGCGCATCGGCGATGGCGATCAGGCCCAGCAGGCGGCCGCCACGCGCGACATGCACCACGGTGCGCCCCTCGCCTTTCAGCCGTTCAGCCTCGGCGGCCAGCGCTCCGAGGCCGATACCCTCCGCATCCATCAGACGGCGATTGCCGACGAAAACGGTCTCGCCGTCGATCTCGGCCTGGGCTCCCATGCCCTCGCGGTTGAGGAAGCTGCCGGTCTGCGGCACGTCGAGCCCCTTGGCGCGTTCAACGATCGCCAGCGCCAGCGGGTGGTCCGAGCCGCGATCGACTGCCGCTGCGGCGCGGAGCGCGTCCTCCTCCGGGTGACCCTCAGCCGCGACGATCCCGACAACTCGGGGCGCGCCCATGGTCAGCGTGCCGGTCTTGTCGAAGACGATCACGTCGAGCTTGGTGGCGTTCTCCAGGGCACCCGCATTCTTGAACAGGATGCCATGCGTCGCCCCAAGCCCGGTGCCGACCATCACCGCCATCGGCGTGGCGAGTCCCAAGGCGTCGGGGCATGCGATCACGAACACGGTGATCGTCAGCGTCAGCGCGAAGAGCAGCGACTCGCCGATCCACCAGAACCACACCGCAAAGGTCGCGAGCCCGATCACGATGGCGATCAGCACCAGCCATTGCGAGGCGCGGTCGGCGAGGAGCTGCGCGGGAGCCTTGGAATTCTGCGCCTCCTGCACCAGCTTGACGATCTGGGCGAGCGCGGTATCGGCACCGACCTTGGTCGCGCGATAGCGGAAGCTGCCGCTCTTGTTGATGGTGGCACCGATCACCAGGTCGCCGGGCGTCTTCTGCACCGGCATGGACTCGCCCGTCAGCATGGATTCATCGACCAGCGACTCGCCCTCCAGGACCTCGCCGTCGACCGGGATCTTGTTGCCGGGCCGGATCACCACGGTATCGCCAGCCCGGACCTCGGCTGTCGGCACCTCGACTTCGTGTCCGCCGCGCAGAACCGTCGCCATCGGCGGGGCGAGGTCGAGCAGTGCCCGGATTGCCGCCGAGGCGCCGGCGCGCGCCCGCATCTCCAGCCAGTGGCCGAGCAGGATGAAGACGAGGAGCACGGCAACCGCTTCGTAGAACTGCACGCCGTAGAAGAAGAAGGTCGCTCCGACGCTGAACAGGTAGCCGGTACCGACCGACAACACCACCAGCACCGCCATGTTGAGCACGCCATTGCTCAGCGCTCGCCCGGCAGCGGTGAAGAATGGCCAACTTGGATAAATGATCGCTGCAGTCCCGAGGAAGAACAGCCACAGGTCGAGATCGAATCCGAAGGGCGGCGCCGGGGGCGTGAACATCCCGCCCATCGGCGAGTAGATGAAGAGCGGCACGGTAAAGGCGAGCGCGATCCAGAAGCGGTTGCGCATGTCGCGGACCATCGCCGCCATATCCATGCCGGCGCCGTGGCCCATCTCGTGGGCCATCTGGTCCCGTGCAGGCGCAGCCCCGTGTCCCTCATGCGCCGCGCGCGCTGACGCGGCGTCCGGGGCGCAGATATGACGCGGCGTGACCTCGCCACGACAGCGAAAACCGCACGAACCGATGATCCACTGTAGCCGTTCGACGCTGGTGGCGCCCGGGTCAAAGTCGACCGTGACGCTGCCGGAGGCAGGATTGGCCACCGCCCGGCGCACGCCCGGCTCTTGCCGCAGCTGCTTCTCGACCCCGAGATGGTCGAGTTCCTCGAAGAGGCCACCGACCTCCAGTGTCACCGTGCTCATGGGCCGACCTCCGGCAGTCGCTTCAAAGCCTGTTTTCCAGGGCTCGCGTCCGACTGGGATCAGCCGCCGCAGCAGCCCTTCGACTCGCTGCTGGCTGCTGGCTCCGCTTTCGGCGCTTCGGTTGGCGCCGGCGCCGCCAACTTCTCAGACTGCGCCGTGCTGGTTGAGGCGGCCTTGCCTCCGCCGCAACAGCATCCAGTGGCCTGATCGGCGCTTGATTTCACTTCGGTGGTCATCGTCGTTCTCCTCGACTGGCGCGATGCGCCTGGTTCTTGGTTCACTTAAAAGGACGCGGAAGAGGGGCGCGCATTACAGCTCTTCGCCCTTGCGGGCATTTGCGTACCGGCGCCGGGCACGTACGGCCTCCTCGCAGCCGCAGTCGAGATAGCCGTGCACCGGACAGGTCAGGCACATTTCCTCAAGCCGCCGCTTCAGCGCCTGCCGGGCGCGGTGCAGCCGTACGCCGAACGCGTTGAGCGTGATGTCGAGATGTGCCGCCACCGCCTCCCGCGTCTCCTCCATCAGGTCAATGCGCCAGATCACTTCGGCGTGTTCGGGTTTCAGAGTCGGCAGAAGCTTGTAGAGGCAGTTGCAGACCGCCTCCTCCAGTTCGGGGTCGGGCACGGTGGACAATCCGTCGAACTGCTCCGGACTCATGGCCGTCTCCCGTTCTCGCTGCCGTGCGGCCTGCCGCTGATGGTCTGCGATGCTGGTGGCGAGGATCCGGCTCAACCAGCCGCGGGCGGTTCGGACATCGCGCAGATCCCCCGACTTCGAGAGCGCCCGGAGCACAAAGCTCTGAAGGACGTCCTCGGCCTCGTCGGCGCTGCCGAGCCGCCGCCGCAAGTATGCCAGAAGCTGCCGGCGGCTATCGACCAGCGTCTGGCGTACGGCGGCATCCGAGGCCGGCTTGACGCTCTGGCCGGCCTCAGCCTCGTGATCGGGAGCCTTCATTGTCACCTCCGCCTCATCAGACGCGCCGGCGGCGGCATTCTTACACCCGCCGCGACCTGCCCGTGCCTGCACAGTCGCAGCTCTGGAAGCCGTCGTCGCAGCACCCCGCGCACCGCTCCTCCAGCTCCGTCTTCAGCGCCCGTCGGGCGCGATGCAGGCGCACGCCGACATTGTTGGCCGTCACGCCCAGGTCGGCCGCGATCCGCTCACGCGGCACTTCGTCGAGATCGGCGCGGCGAATGATCTCGGCGTAGTCCGGCTTCAGCGCCGGCAGGACGTCGTGGACGCAAGTGCAGGGTGTCGCGACCGGCTCCGGATCGACGGCCGCCTCCTTCGGTTCGAGCGCGTAGCCCGCCTCGGCCCGCTGTCGCGTGGCGCGGCGACGATATTGATCGGTCAGCGTATTGCGCAGGATGCGGCCGAACCAGGCGCCGATGTTCTCGTCGTTCTGCAAGGTATTCGCCGCACGGATTACCTTGAGCGAGAACTCCTGCACCGCATCCTCGGCGTCCTCGGGACACGCAAGGCGACGGCGAAAATAGCGGAGGAACTCGCTCCGGCATTGGATGAGTTGACGTTCGACCGCGCTATCGCGGGCGGCCAGGTTCTTCGGGTGGGGTGGGTGACGGAAGAGTATAGACATCGTAGGTGGCTCCAAGCGCATGGAATCGATAAGTCCGGTGGTGCCGCCGGCGCGGGGACGCGCCGAAGATCACCGCTCAGGCGTTCGCTGGGAGACGAGGCGGGCGGAAGATGCCGCCGATTGATTGCGATGTTTCGGGCAGCGTAGGTTCGATTTGCCGCTCACCGGATTGCTTGAAGGGTGCGGGCAACGCCGGAGCAGGCTCGGCAAGATAGACGCATGCGCCATTTGCGTGGCAGGATGCGAGCTGCCCCGCATCGGTATCACTCCGGTCATCTACGGACTGCGCAACCTCCACCACCTGCATCGACTGCGCGTGGGTGGACGTATCGTGCTGAAGATCGGACACACCGCCGATGACGACCAGCAGACAGAGCAGAACGACCCAGCCCCACGCCCTTGCAGGCCGGCTGCAGTTTGATCTCTGTCCAAGGCTCGCGCGCATCGACATGGCATTACCATGAAGCACCAGCGGCGGGCGGCACACATTGATTTTGATCAAATAGCCGCAAAGCTGCAAGCCTGCCGCCGGTCTCGAGACGCAAGTCCTGCCCGCCCTATCCGTACTCTTGGATCTCTTTGTACAGGCGCTCGACATCCTCCCGTTGGCAGAGCCCTGTCCCGGCTGAAAGTACCGCCGCGGCGCCTGCCGCCATTCCGTAGGCGAAGGCATCCTCGACGGAGCGCCCTTGGGCCAGCCCAAGCGTCATTGCAGCCGTGGCTGAACACCCTGTGTGGCGCCCCGCCGCGCAACGCGGGGCGCGGCGTGCATCGGCAGTAGCAGGTGTGATGTCGCGTTTCTCCCATTGGCCGCTGCGCTCGGGTGGAAAGCCCGGTCGAGTGGAGCCTGAGAGGCACAAGGGCTGACCAGCCGGCAGCCTTATGATTGTAACTGAACTGCCGCCCTTGCTCTCGACTCTGCGCCTGTTCGTCATCTTGCGCCTGCCGGCGGCAGTGGCATGCCGATCAGCTTCGTTCCGCACTGCACTTCGTGAGTGCCGCCGCAGGGCAGGTTCCCATTCCCCCCTTCCCCGCCGCCTCGATCGAGGGGCTTGAGCCCTCTATGGGAGTGTAAGAAGCGATGACCGTTTGCGTCTATCAGAAAGACCGAAACGGTTGCGGCCCAAACAGAGGGCCAAGCCGGCCGGCTGCTTGCATGAGCTCGAGCTCCGGCCCGGAGCCTCTGGGCCAAGAACAGGAATGGAGAACCACGATGAAGAGATCCCTCGCAATTCTCGTTGCCTCGAGTTTCGCACTCGCAGCCGTTGGCGCCAATGCCGGGCAGCACGACCAGGACCAGTCCGGAATGATGGCAGACGGCAGCGGGCAGCCGGGTGGCATGATGGGCCGAGGCGGCATGAGCCATGCCATGATGCTCAAGATGATGGTGGCGCTGGCGGACACGAACAACGACGGGGCATTGTCGCTCGAAGAGGTCCAGGCCGTGCACGCGCGAATGTTCAACATGGCCGACGGCGATGGCAACGGTCAGGTAACCATGGAGGAGATCCAAGGCTTCATGCAGGGCGGCGCGACGGCGGCTCCGCAGGCTCGGTAGCCATCCCCGTCCTACGAGGGCGGTCGAGGGCCCGGCGGCATGAAGCAGCAGGGCCTTCTCTCCCTCGGCGTGATTGCAGCCCCGACTGTTCAATGGGGCGCGTTCCTGGAGCAGCGAATGAAGATTACCATTTTTGAGGCCGAGGAATGGGAGCGGCGGGCCTGCCAGCAGCTGCAGCCGGCGCATGTTGTGAGTTGCACCGCCGAAGCCCTCGACGCAGGCGGCGCCGAGACGCCCGGCGACGCGGAGATCGTCAGCACCTTCGTGAATTCGCGGCTTGGCAGTGACGTGCTGGCGAAGTTTCCCGATCTGAGGCTGATCGCCACCCGCTCGACCGGCTACGATCATATTGACCGCGATTGGTGCGCCGCGCATGGCGTGACGATCGTCAACGTACCCGATTACGGTGATGCGACCGTGGCCGAGCATGCCTTTGCCCTGCTGCTTGCCGTAGCACGCAACCTGATCGAGGCGGTCGACGGGACCCGCCGTGGGAGTTTCTCCCAGTCCGGGCTGCGCGGGTTCGAGCTGCGCGGCAAGGTGCTTGGCGTCATTGGCACCGGGCGGATCGGTCTGAAGGTGATCGAGATCGCCGGCGGCTTCGGCATGAACGTTCTGGCCCACGACCTGAGCCCCGATGCCGAGGCGGCGACGCGACTCGGATTTCGCTACGATGATCTCGACGCGGTTCTGACGGCGGCGGATGTGCTGACGCTGCATGTGCCGGCCACGCCCACCACGGCCGGCCTGATCGGCAACCGTGAATTCGCACTGATGCAGCCGGGCACAGTACTGATCAACACCGCCCGTGGCAATATCGTCGACGTTCCGGCTCTGGTTCGGGCGTTGGCTGACGGGCGACTCCGCGCCGCAGGGCTCGATGTATTGCCGCAGGAACCGCTGATCCGTGAGGAAGCGCAGATCTTTCGGGGTGCCTGGTCTGAAGGATATGACCTCAAGGCCCTTGTCGCGAACCACGTGCTCCTGCGCTTTCCGAACGTGATCGTGACACCGCATATCGCCTACAATACCGAAAGCGCCGTCCGTCGCATAATTGACACCACACTGGCCAACATCGAAGCCTTTGCCTGTGGGCAGCCGCAGAACGTGATTGCCCCGCCGCAGGGGAGCGCCGGATCAGGCACGGATCGCGCTCTGTCGCTGGTGCTGGAGCAGGAGGATCGAGAAAGGGCAGGCGCCGGTCTGCCAGGCGATATCATCATACCTGATGGTTAAGCGCTCGCCAGGAAGCACCATGCTTCACCCGGAATGTGACACGGCGTTTTACCGTTCGCTTTCATTCTTGACCAGGCCGGAGTGAAAAGGCTCGGAGGCCGAGGGTGATCACGCCGGCAATCCAGGCGAGCGCGGGGACAAGAAGCACCCAGCGGAAGTCCGACGCGATCGCGAAATTGATCCGGCTCATGAGAACGGTCGAGAACAGTCCGGCGCCCGCGAGAAGCAGCAAGGCTACCCTCGAAGGTCGGCCCCTACGAGAGACGAGGTGGACCGCCAGGAAAGCCAGCAGCCCGGTTGCCACCGCGTGTCCCCCCAAGACAACGAACACGCGGTTGAGCCAGATGGCGAGTTCCGGCGCGGCGCTGGAGAGCTCGGCCAGCGAGCCGCCAATGAAGCGCTCATCTTCCGGGAGAAGAGTTGGTCGCAATGCAATGAAATAGATCCCCATCCCCACTTGGAAGGCGGCGCAGCCGCTCAGCAGCCCGAGGCCAATCGCTCTTGCTGTGAAGCCTCCTTGGTTTGATCGATTCTCATTCATCTCCTCGGTTCTCCTGCGCCGGGCCTCCGCTGCCGCCTCCTCATGCCCTGCGTCCTGGGCACGAGCAGCCCTTGCTACAAACTCGCGGGCCGTGGCTGAGGCCAATGTCATCCCTTGAAATTCAGAACTCCGGCTGGCCGGAACCGTCGTAGCGAGGTGGCAGGCCGTCTGTCCCGTTGTCGTGGCGGCCTACCACCTCGCCCGATTGCCTCGTCCGCCGGTCACATGAGCCAGCAGACGAGGACAATTCTTCACCCGCAGCCCTTCACCAGAACGGCCTGCGGGCGGTTCGTCCGAACATTAGGGACGCCAGTCGCTATTAGCGGCCACTTCGGTTCCCCGGGCAAAGCGGACGGATCGCCGCAGCAGGACGGCAAGGCCCAAGAACAGCATCGCGCCGAAGCCCCAGACGCGGGCGTAGCCGATCATGTCGCCCCAGGGTGCCAGAGCATAGACCAGCGCCAGCAGTGCCCAGACCATCGCCACGCCTACAACAAGCCAGATGTCTTCGTTCATCGCCTTTTCTCCTTTCAATGCCCGGACCCGCCGACGGCGGTCACGGGCAGGCTCTGCATCAGTTCGAAACCCAGTGTCGTGAAGCCATACATGGCCAGCACGATCACCAGCATCGCGACGGGCCCCGTCCAAGCGGCCACCCCTGCGCGCAGCGGCACCGCTCCCCATTCAGGCACCGGCAGTGCCAGCTGCGGCGCGGTTGCGCCACGCTTCGGCACGATGGCCGCGGCAACGCCGGCCGTGAACACCAGAAGCGCCAGTGCCATCAGGCTGCCCCCCACGCCCATGATGGCCATCAGCGTCTGCCACAGCACCGGGGCCTCGCCGCCGTAGCTCACTTCGATCACCCGCCGCGGCACGCCGAGATAGCCCGCGGCCACGCCCGCGCCGCCAAAGAGCATGAGCCCGGCCAGCGCCAGCCAGGGCATCAGCCGCATCAGGCCCGGCCGCGCCAGTGCCCTTCCGCTGAGCGCGGGCAGCATCACCGAGAAGGCGGCCAGCAAGGTCATGCTGACGGTGCCGACGGTGAAAAAGTGGAAATAGCCCGGAACGAAGAACGTATCCGACAACAGAGGCGCCAGCTTTTCCTGGATCAGGACGAAGGCCAGCACGATCCCGAAGGCCATGCTGATCACCGCGACGCCTGCAGCCGCCATCGCTGGCTGCCGCCAGGGCAGCATCCTGATCCAGCCGAAAAGTCCCCGCGCGCCCTTGGACCGGGCGTGGACCTCGAGCGAGGCGACGATGATCAGGAACGCGGTCAGCGTCGGCACCGATACGAACAGCGACAAGAGCGAGCCCGTCACCTTCACCGCCTCGGGCAGGCCGGGTTCAAGGAACATGTGATAAAGCGACGTCGGCGGCACGAAGACCAGATACATGGCGAAGACGATCTTCGAGAACCGGGCCCCGAACACCGACTGCACCCCGGTCAGGGCTTGCATCAGCACGTACCACATCAGCACGGTGGCCATCAGCGGCAGATAGTGCAGGTTGTGGAACAGGATGTGCCAGTTGGTCGCCTGCGCGGCGGGGAATGCCCCGATGCCCAAGACCCAGAACGCACCGGGCAGGAAGGCGTGCAGCGCCGCGAAGCCTGTCACCATCAGGAACCCCGCCCAGGCCAGCAGGGCGAAGCCGACCGCGCTCAACCGGTCGCGTCCACCTTTCCGGAGGGAGCGCAGGAGGGTCGCGACCGCCGCCGCCGGGGCCAGCATCAGGCCGAACCCCAGCAGGATATAGCCGAGATTGAACACCAGAAGCGTGCCCGGTTCCTCTCCCAGCAGCGCGGGCGCGCCGTCATAAAGCGGCGGCGTGCCCATATAGGCGCCGGTCAGGCTGAAGCCGAAGCCCAGCAGCATCAGAAGCCCCCCGGCCGCGGCGCTATTACGCCAAGCCAGACCGGCCCTGTCCTCGATCGCCGCAAAGCCCAGAAGCAGCGCGACCTGGGCCAGATAGAGCCAGTAGAAGAAGACGCTGACGCCGTGGAGCGTCAGGAAGCGGTAGCCGGAGTCGGGCGCCGCTTCGATGAAGCCGGCGCGCGCCAGGGCGGTCAGCACGCCGCCGAGAATTCCCAGCCCCAGCGCGGCCAGCGCGACTGCCGCGATCGTCAGCAGCAGGGCGCGGTCGCGCGGCGGCAGTGCGGCGAACCGCGTGGTGAGAGCTTGTGACATGATGCTTTCCCTCTCAGACGACATCGATGCGCGCCTGCATGGCGTCGTGCCCGGTGCCGCAATAGACGGTGCAATAGACCAGATAGCTGCCGGGCTTCTCGAAGGTCAGATCGACCTCCGTCACGGTGCCCGGGCGCAGGCGGATCATCCGCGATCCACGCCCGAACTGGATCGAGGCGCCGTGCGCAATATCGGTGGCCATCAGGCGGAACCGGTAAGGCGTTCCCGCATCCAGCCGCAGATGAGCCGGCTCGTAGAACCAGCGTTCGGCGATCATCGGGATGCTGAGCGGTTCCGCGTGATCGTCGGGCGCCGTGGCTTCGGATTGTCCGGCATGGCCGTCATCGTGGCCGTGGCCCGCCGCCGCTGGGTCAGGAGCGTGCGCGGCCATGATCGTGGCGGGAACCGCCGTTTCCACCGCGGCCATTGCTTCGTGTCGTGGATAAACGCTGCCGTCATCCTGACCGAAACGCGCGATAAAATTTTCGACCTCGGCGCGGAACGCATCCGCGTCCGGGCCGGCGGCCCCAGCGCCGTGGCCGCCTTCGCCGTGCCCGCCGCCGCCGTGCGCGGCAGGCTGATCATCGGCACTTTCCGAAGGGCTGAACAGGGCCGCCGGTCCGGGGGCGGCGCCATAGCCGACCCACAGGCCGTAAAGGCTGACACCGCCGAACCCTAGGGCGGCCACGAAGCCGCGTCGGGTGGTTAGGTGTGATAAATTGCTCATGTCAGGTCTTTCCGGTTGCTTCCGATGAAGGTGCAGTCGTTGCGCACCGCATCGGGCTTTTAGCGTGTTCGCATGACCGCGGCCGACTTGCCCTGCGCCGCGGTCGGGGCGGCAAGCGGGGCGTTGGCGTCGCGGGGTTCTCGGGCGCTGCGCCGCAACGCCCGTTGGCGGCGCTCAGGCCTCGAGGACGCGGATGGGGGGGCGAAGGTCCGGCATGGGGCCGATGCCCCCCGCAGCCTGGCCGCCGCTGCTGAAACCTGCCGCCAGGACGATGTCATTCTGGCCCAGCACGGCAGGCAAGGCGGGCAGAGGCACCGCCATGCAGGCGGACATGGTGCAAGCGGCGGCACTGCATCTGCTGTCCGCAGGATCCCCGCAGCTTGTCGCCTCGCCGTCCGCGACGGCCGCTAGCGGCAGGTCTATGCCAGCTTCGTGGCAGGGAGATTGCGCGCCGGACATCGGAACAGCGGACGCGGCGAGAGTGGGCGCGAACAGAACCGACAAGACGGCCAGCAAGGCGAGAAGGCGGACACGATCCAGCACTCGGCCGAGGACCGCCATGCCTTCGTGTGAAGCCCGCCAGAATGTCATCGTCTCGCTTCGTAACAGGGATCCGGAGCGTTGCCTTGAAGCAGTGGCAGGATGCGCTATGCCGCCGATTCGGCGGCCCGTCATTGACCCAGGTCAACGAACCGGCTCGTAGCGGAATGCTTCTGCAGGACGCTGGCGGGCAGGACCGGATGGATCAGCCTGGCAAAGATTTGGCTTACCCCCCCCTTTCCGGCCGCCGCCACTGCCCCTTCCGAACGAGGCTTCGCGCTGTGGTTGTCGGCTTCCTCTTCTCGAAGGCTGCGGGAAAATGGGCCATGCGGAGCGTCGGGTCGGGGTGGCGGCCCGGAATTTCGGCAAAATCCGGCTCGAAGAGATGCGGAAGATGTGCTAGCACGCTCATGAGCAGGATTTGGGAAGGACAAACCAGGTCAGCATGACGGCAGCGGTCTTGACACATGCGGGCTCAGCGGGCGGGACGGTGCAGCCGATCCGCACCCTTGGCCCATGGGTGGGGATCGGTCGTCTGTTTGCCTGCTTTGCGCTGGCTTTGGTGCTGGCGCTGGTGATTTCCCCGGGCGAGGCACGCGCGCACGGCCTGCATGGATCGCCGGCGCCGGTCGCGCAGACCGTCGAGACAAGCTCGGTGGCGCAGGCAACCTCTTCGGGCGCCGAAAAAATCCCGGCCTCCGACTGCATGACGTGCTGCACGTCGTCGGGGTGTCTGGTCACCAACCTTGCAGCGCATGATCTCGATCCTGCCGACCAGCCGCCGGGCGTTTACCGGGCGGCTTCAGTCATGGTGGTGTATCAGACACCGCCGCACGGATTGCTCCGACCTCCGAGACACGCCGCCTGACTGCACGTTCTACGCCGCGCCCATGGGCCGCGGCCTGTCTTGCTGTGTCTGCGAGGTCTTCAATGCATCCACTCCGAACGCCCATACTGGCGACTCTGATGATTCTTGCGTCTCTCTCGGGCGCTTCCGCACACGAGGGACACGCCCACGGCGACGCCCCGCCCCCGCCGAATATCCAGACAGCACCTCGTGCGACGGCGGCCAGCCCGCTGTTCGAGCTTGTTGCAGTTGCTGCCGACAACGCCCTGACGATCACTCTGGACCGCTTCGATACGAACGAGCCGGTCTCGGGCGCCACGATCGAGGTCGAGACGCCGGAAGGGCCGGCCGTTGCCAGCATCGACGCCGAATCATACCGGTTGGATGCGCCCTGGATTTCAAGGCCCGGCGACCACGAACTGCTGTTCACGGTCACGGCGGGCGCAGACATCGACTTTCTGCCGGCGACGCTCAGGATCCCCGCTGCGGCCACGCCGCCTGCCGAAGAGCCCGGAGCGCGTGGATTCCTGAGCGCGGCTTCCGTGCAGGAAATCTCCAAGGCCGTCTTTGCCGGAATCGGCGATCGCCTGCGCCGCAATGATCCGGCGATGCTCGCGATGGGGGGCATCGGGTTTGTCGCCGGCATGCTCGTCATGGCCCTGATGCGCCGCCGGCGCCTCGCGGCCGGGGTGACGGCCGCGATCCTGCTGGTGGCGCTGAGCAGCACCTTCGCCCATGCCGAAACGGCGGCCCCGACGGGCGGCACGGTTGTGCGCGATGTGGCGCAGCGCCTTGCAGATGGCCGGGTGTTCGCCCCTAAGGCGGCCCAAAGGATCCTGGCGATCAGGACCATGGTCGCATCCGAGCAGGAACATCGCCGCAGCCTGGAACTGCCGGGCCGGGTGATCGCCGACCCCAACGCCAGCGGCTTCGTTCAGACAGCGGTCGGCGGCCGTCTGTCCGCGCCGCCCGGCGGCTTCCCGCCCCTTGGGGCCAAGGTCGAGGCAGGCCAGGTGCTTGCCTTTATCGAGCCATCGCTTGCGGCCATCGACCAATCGTCGATCCGCCAGACGCAAGCCGAACTGGACCAGGAAATCGCGATCAGCGATCGGCAGGTCGAACGATTCCGCAAGCTCAGGGCGTCCGGCGCGGTGTCCGCGACCCAGCTTGACGAGGCGGAAATCACCCTGGCCGGCCTGCGTGAGCGGCGCGCGGCACTTGATGAGATGAAGCTTGTCGCCGAGGAGCTGGTCGCCCCGATCTCTGGGGTCGTGGCGCTTGCCAATGCCTCGCCAGGCCTGATCGCCGAGAGCAATACGGTCGTGTTCCACATCATCGATCCCGCCCGCCTGTGGATTGAGGCCTTGTCCTACGGCGGCGAGGCGATCGGCCAGACGGCATCAATCGCCGACGCGGAGGGCGGTCTGATCCCACTTCGCCTTGTCGGCACGGGCTTTTCCGAAAACAGCCAGGCCCAGCCCCTGCACTTCGCCATCGAGGACAACGGAGAGCGGATACGCCTTGGCCAGATGGTCACCGTGGTGGCAGAGACAAGCGCCTCGGCTACCGGCCTCGCGGTGCCGCGGGATGCGGTGATCCGGGGAGCGAACGGCGGAGATATCGTCTATGTCCACACCGATCCCGAGGTCTTTGAATCCCGGTCGGTGCGCACCGAGCCCCTCGACGGGGCTCGCGTGCTGATCGTGGCGGGCGTGGCGCCCGGCGACCGGGTGGTGACGCAGGGTCCTGAACTTCTGAACCAGTTGCGGTGAGGTTAGTCAGATGTTCACGTTTCTTGTCACGCAATCCCTTCGCAACCGGATGCTGGTGCTGGTGCTGGCGGCCATTCTGGTGGGCTATGGCACCTTCGTGGCGATGCGTCTGCCGGTCGACGTGTTTCCCGACCTCAACCGTCCCACGGTCACCATCATGACCGAGGCCGAGGGCCTGGCGCCGCCCGAGGTCGAACAGCTTGTCAGCTATCCGCTGGAAACGCAGATGAACGGCCTTCCCGGCGTGGACCGCGTGCGTTCCGTTTCCGGTGTCGGGCTGTCGATCGTCTATGTCGAATTCGACTGGGGGACCGACATCTACCGCAATCGCCAGCAGATCGCGGAACGCCTGACCCTTGTCGCCGAACAGTTGCCCGAAGGGGTGACCCCGCAGATGGGGCCGATCAGTTCGATCATGGGACAGATCATGCTGGTCGCCATGACGGCACCCGACGGCGTCTCTCCCATGGAATTGCGCGAGGCTGCGGATTTCCTGGTCCGGCCGCGCCTTCTGGCGATCCCCGGCGTGGCGCAGGTGATCCCGATCGGGGGTGAGGTGCGACAGTTCCGCGTCGCGCCGAACCCGGCCGCCCTGCGCGCCTTGGGCGTGACGCTGGAAGATGTCGAAACCGCGATCACCGCCTTCGGGGGGAACACCGGCGGCGGGTTCACCGACCAGTATTCCCGAGAGTTCTTGATCCGCAACATCGGCAATACGCTCAATCTTGAGGATCTGCGCAAGGTCGTAGTCAAGAGCGACGGCCTGCGTCCCGTGCTGCTGCATCAGGTGGCCGAGGTCAGCTACGGCGCACGACTGAAGCGCGGCGAGGCGGGCTACATGGGCCGGCCCGCAGTGATCGTGTCTGTCGAGAAGCAGCCCGATGTGGACACGGTCGCATTGACCCGCGCGGTCGAGGCGGAGTTGACGCAGATCACCGCCACCCTGCCCGAGGGGATGCGTGCCGATCAGGTGCTGTTCCGGCAAGCCGACTTCATCGAAACCTCGGTCAAGAACGTGCAGACGGTGCTGATCGAGGCGATCGTCGTGGTTGCGATCGTGCTGTTCGCCTTCCTGCTGAACGTGCGCACCACGCTGATCTCGTTGACCGCCATCCCGGTGTCGATCCTGGCCACGGCCATCGTCTTCAAGCTGATGGGCCTATCCATCAACACCATGACGCTCGGAGGCCTGGCTATCGCCATCGGTGAGCTGGTGGACGATGCCGTGGTGGATGTCGAAAACATCTTCCGGCGTCTGCGCGAGAACCGCGAGGCGGGCAATCCGCGGTCCACCTTCGAGGTGGTGGTTTCGGCCTCGCAGGAGGTGCGGTCGGGCATCGTCTATGCGACGATGATCATCGTGCTTGTGTTCGTGCCCCTGTTCGCGCTGTCGGGCATCGAAGGACGGCTGTTCGCCCCGCTGGGCCAGGCCTACATCATCTCGATCCTCGTCAGCCTTGTCGTGTCGATCACGCTGACGCCGGTGATGGCCTTCTATCTGCTGCCGGGAATGAAGCGGCTGGACGAACATGAAGGCTGGCTCGTGCGGATGCTGAAACGCGGCAACCGGGCGGCGCTGGCGGTGGCGTTCCGGTGGCAGCGCACGCTGATGGCCTTCGCCCTGATCGCCGTTCTTGTGGCCGGATGGTTCGCGACCGCTCTGCCGCGTGCCTTCCTGCCGCCCTTCAACGAAGGCACGTTCACCATTTCCATGCTGTTCAACCCGGGCATATCGCTTGCCGAGTCGCACCGCGTCGGCCTGATCGCGGAACAGCTTATCATGGAGGTGCCCGAGGTTCGCGCGGTCGGCCGCCGTACCGGGCGGGCCGAACTGGACGAACACGCCGAAGGCGTCCATTCCTCCGAGATCGAGGTCGATCTGGAGCCTGGCGAACGCCCCAAGACCGAGATCGTGGCCGATATCCGGGCGCGCCTGTCGATCTTGCCCGTCGCCGTCAATGTCGGCCAGCCGATCTCGCACCGGCTGGACCACATGCTGTCGGGCGTCCGGGCCCAGCTTGCGCTGAAGGTCTATGGCGACGACCTCGATACGCTGCGCGCGGTCGCCGAAGATCTGCGAAGCCGGATCGGGTCCATTCCGGGCCTTGTCGATCTCCAGCTCGAAAAGCAGGTGCGCATCCCGCAGCTGGAGATCCGAGTCGATTACGAGCGGGCCGCCCTGCATGGCATCCAGCCCGCTGCCGTCATCGAAGCCCTGGAGGAGCTGTCCAACGGCCGGGTCGTGTCCAGGCTGGTGGACGGGCAGCGCACCTATGATGTCGTGATGCGGCTTGCCGAGAACCACCGCAACACGCAGGCGCTCGGTGACCTGCTGATCGAGACGCCCGCCGGATGGGTGCCGGTGCGCGAGCTTGCCGAAGTGCGCGAAACCGACGGCCCCAACCAGATCCTGCGCGAGAACGGGCGGCGGCGGCTGGTGGTGCTGGGCAACACCGACGGCAAGGTGGACATGGCCGAGGTGGTGGCAAGGATCCGCGCAGTGATCGCCGAGGCTGACCTGCCGACGGGGTTTTCGGCAACGCTCGAGGGTACGTTCCAGGCCCAGGAAGAGGCGAGCCGCACCATCGGGCTTCTGTCGCTCGTGTCGCTCGGCATGGTGTTCGCCATCCTCTACAGCCGGTACCGGTCGGCCGTCTGCGCGCTCATCATCATGGGGTCGGTGCCGCTGGCCCTGATCGGGTCCGTCGCGGCGCTGTGGATCGCCGGCCAGCCGCTGTCGGTCGCCTCGATGATCGGCTTCATCACCCTGACCGGCATCGCGGCCCGCAACGGCATCCTGAAGATCAGCCACTACATCAACCTCGCGCTGCATGAAGGCATGCCTTTCGGACGCGAGTTGGTCATCCGCGGATCGCTGGAACGCCTTACGCCGGTGCTGATGACGGCGCTGTCGGCCGGCGTGGCGCTGGTGCCGCTGATGATCCATGCCGGAGAGCCCGGAAAGGAAATCCTGAACCCGGTTGCGGTCACGATCTTCGGAGGGCTGATCTCGTCAACCTTGCTCGACACCTTCCTGACGCCCGTGCTGTTCCTGCGGTATGGCCGGAACGCGTTGGAACACCTGGTCGCGGCCGCTCGCAGCCAGGCAAATCAACCCGGAGCGCCCGAAGGCGCTGCGATTCCCTCATACTGAACCCAGGAGGTCTTTCTATGCTGCGTATCTCTCTTCTCTCGCTGTTCTTCGCCACCAGCGCCTTCGCCCATGAGGCCGGCCCGGGGCCCAATGGCGGCATGCGCGTCGATGCCGGACCTTACCGCGTCGAACTCGTGCCGAACGGCACCCGCGTCGATGTCCATGTCACGATGGACGACGACAGCGCCGTCGCGACCGAGACGATGAGCGGGACCGCCATCCTGGTGCTGGACGGAAAGCCGGTGCGGACTCCCCTCACGCCTGCGGCGGCAGGCGTGCTGTCGGGCGACACCGGGTCGACCGTGCCCGAGGGCGTGAAGGGTGCCGTCCAGCTGACCGATGCCGACGGCAAGACCGTTCAGGCAAAGTTCTGACCTGCGACACCTTGGGGAAAATCAGGGGAGGCAGGCTGGCCCCAAGGCCGCCTGCCTTCTGAAAATTATGCCTTCACGCAGCAGGCTTCGTCCCCGTGGGGACGTCAGCACCTGCTTTCGATGAGGCGCCGTCCCGCAAGGATCGCCGGCAAGCTCCCGCAGAGGGACGCGCAGGTGCCGCGCGACCGGTTCAAACCTTGACCGCCCTGAGCCTGAGGGCGTTCAGCACCACCGAGATCGACGACGCGCTCATTGCGAAGGCCGCGAACATCGGACTGATGAGGATGCCGAAGAAGGGGAACAGCAGCCCTGCCGCGACCGGCACGCCAGCGGCATTATAGACCAGGGCGAAGAACAGGTTCTGCCGGATGTTGCGCATTGTCGCCCGGCTGAGCCGACGGGCGCGAACAATGCCGTCAAGATTGCCCTTGACCAGCGTGATGCCGGCGCTTTCGATTGCCACGTCGGCCCCGGTGCCCATGGCGATGCCGACATCGGCCTGCGCCAGCGCGGGGGCGTCATTCACCCCGTCGCCGGCCATCGCGACCTTGCACCCTTCGGCCTGCAGTTCCCGGATGATGCGCGCCTTGTCCTCGGGCATAACATCGGCGCGGATCTCGTCGATACCGAGGCGTGCGGCCACCGCGCGGGCCGTGCGCTCGTTGTCGCCCGTCGCCATGATGATCCGGAAGCCCAGCTCGTGCAGCGATCTCAGCGCCGCAGGTGTCGTTTCCTTGACCGGATCGGCGACCGACACCATGCCCGAGACGGCGCCGTCGATGACCACGAACATCACCGTCTCGCCCTGATCGCGGCGCGCGTCGGCTGCGGCGATCAGCGGTCCTGCGTCCAGCGCCATGTCGCGCAGCAGCCGGAGGTTGCCAAGCGCAACCGGCCGGCCATCGACCGTGCCGCGCACGCCCTGACCCGTTACAGCCTCGAAATCGCCAGCCTCGACCATCGCCACGCCGCGCTCCTCGGCGCCGCGCACGATCGCCTCGGCCAGCGGGTGTTCCGAGCCACGTTCGAGCGAGGCGGCAAGGCGCAAGATCTGGCTTTCGTCATGCCCCGGTTCGGGCAACACCGCGACAAGCCGCGGCTTGCCCTCGGTCAGCGTTCCCGTCTTGTCCACGATCAGGGTGTCGACCTTCTCGAAACGCTCCAGCGCCTCGGCATTCTTGATCAGCACGCCGGCCTGGGCCCCCCGCCCGGTCGCGGTCATGATCGACATGGGCGTCGCAAGGCCAAGCGCACAGGGGCAGGCGATGATCAGCACCGCCACCGCCGCCACCAGGCCATAGGAAAGTGACGGTTGGGGGCCCCAGACCGCCCAGCCGATGAAGGACAGGACCGCGATCCCGATCACCGCCGGCACGAACAGGCCCGAGACCCGGTCGGCGTATTTCTGGATCGGCGCGCGCGAGCGTTGCGCGTTCGAGACCATCTCGACAATCTGGCTGAGCATGGTATCGGCGCCAACGCGCGTGGCTTCGATCACCAAAGAGCCGGTGCCGTTGATCGTGGCGCCGGTGACCGGATCGCCGGATACCTTCTCGACCGGAACCGGCTCGCCCGAGATCATGCTTTCGTCCACCGACGAGCGGCCGTCGACAACCACGCCGTCCACGGGAACCTTGTCGCCGGGCCGCACGCGCAACCGGTCACCCACCTGCACCTGCTCGAGCGGGATTTCTTCCTCGGTGCCGTCCGGCCTGATCACCCGCGCGGTCTTTGCCGCCATGTCCAGCAGTGCCCGGATTGCGCGACCCGTACCCTCGCGGGCGCGCAACTCCATCACCTGGCCCAGCAGAACCAGCGTGACGATGACCGCCGCCGCTTCGAAATAGACCCCCACGTGGCCCTCGGCATCCCGGAAGCCGTCGGGGAAGATCTGCGGCGCCAGCACGGCCAGGACGCTGAATATCCAGGCGGCGATCACCCCCATGGAGATCAGGCTGAACATGTTCAGATTGCCGGTGCGGAACGAGTGCCAGCCCCGTACCAGGAAGGGCCAGCCGCACCACAGGACCACGGGGGTTCCGAGGATCATCTCGACCCACAGCGTGGTGCGCTCGCCGAAGATGTCGCGCAGGCCACCAAATCCGATCAGCGGCCCCATGGTCAGGACCAGCAGCGGAAGGGTCAGCGCGGTCCCCACCCAGAAGCGGCGGGTGAAATCGACAAGCTCGGGATTGGGACCCTCATCGGCTGCGGGGACGCCCTTCGGTTCCAGCGCCATGCCGCAGATCGGGCACGATCCTGGACCGACCTGCTCGATCTGCGGGTGCATCGGACAGGTGTAGATGGTCCCGGCCGGCGCCGGCTTCGCAGCGGGCTTGCCGCCAAGATAGTCCTGTGGTGCGGCCTCGAACTTGCTTTTGCAGCGGTCCGAGCAAAAGTAGTGCGTCTCGCCCGCGTGAGAGGCGGTGTGCTTCGCTGCCGAGCGGTCGACCTTCATGCCGCAGACCGGATCGGTCGCCTCGATGTACGCCTTCGGTTTCGCGACAAACTTCGCCCGACACCCTTCCGAGCAGAAATGGTAGGTGCGGCCGTCGTGTTCATGGCGCGGCTTGCCGGCGGCTGGGTCGACTGTCATGCCGCAGACCGGATCCCGCACCAGCACTGTCTTCGTCGTCGCAACGGACGCATCCATCTGAAGTCTCCCGAATCAATCCGCGCTTTTTATGGTCCTTCCATCTACTGGAAGGTCAAGTTGGCGTTTTCCGTCTCGTGGCTTTCCGACCATCTCTTGACCTTCCAGTGACTGGAAGCGTTATCTTCAGCCTAGCTTACCCATGAAGGAAGAGTTGCGATGAACATCGGTGATGTGGCGAGCCAGAGCGGCCTGCCTGCGAAGACCATCCGTTATTACGAAGACATCGGCCTCATTCGTCCCAAACGGGACGGCAACGGCTACCGCGCGTTCGATACGACCGAACTCCACAAGCTGACGTTTCTGGCGCGCTCCCGGTCCCTCGGCTTCACCATCGAGGATTGCAAGGCGCTGCTCGCTCTTTACGAGGATCGCGAGCGTGCGAGCGCAGACGTGAAACTGCTTGCCGAGGAGCATCTTTCTCGGATTTCCCGCAAGATCGCCGAACTGGAGGCGATGCACGTCACGTTGAGCCGCCTTGTCAACAAATGCCATGGCGATGACCGGCCAGACTGCCCGATTCTGGATGATCTGGGTCAGCCCGAGGCCGTTCCATTATGACTGTTCGACTTCCGTCAATGCCTTGCCGCCCTGAATGACTTGGCAGCACGTCCGTTATGCAGGCTCCGGAGTGATCCGGACGTTGTGCGAGCTATTGGCCACATCGACCTGTTGTCTCATGCGGTCGGACCCTGATGGCGCGCAAGCCAGCGTCAGGAGACGGTCGTCTCCTGTTCGCTGCGGGGAGCACCTGAATCCTGGGTAGTGCCGAAGGCATTGGGGGTTTTGCCACCGTTGCGGCGCATACTGGCGCTTGCGCTCTTGTCGAATACGCCCTGCATTTCGTGCAGACGCGCCATTTCGACCTTATCAAGCGGACCGCTAGCTGTCATGACCCGCTCGATCACATTGCGCATTTCCGTGATGGCCGATGAATCGCTCCGCGCGAGCAGTTGCGGAAGCGCTGTGATTGCAGCGGCGGGGTCCAGCCGCATGATCTCGGTCTGACGGCGAACGGCTCGTTTGAAATCGGGCAGAGGCATGGAACGCGCGTCCGCACACCGCTCGCAGCGCAGGTTGAAAATCACGTGGAAATTCCGTTCGTCCACTTGCTCGCGATCGCCACCTATATAGAGCAGTGCTCGAATGCCGGCCTCCAGCGCTTCACCTTCGGGAATTTCATTCTGCAACCGCTCCGCCTCGGCAGCCTGGAATGCCCTATGCTTAGGCGTATGGCCCGGATGTTGCCGCGGGGCTTCGCCGGCATCGAGCCCCACCACGGCCTGAAGCCAGGGCGAGCCGTAGATCGCCTCGAATGTTCGCTCGTACATCGCGTCGCGCATCACCCGCCACTGGTCGAGTGAGTATTCGATCATGTTCGAGACTGTTTCCTGCGCTTGGAGGACCGGGTTGTCCTCCGCTGCCGGCTTCCGGTTCTCCCGAACACGCTCGGCCACCGGTCCGAGCCACGCCAACCAGGGGTTGAGATCCGACATCATCCTGTAAGACAGCCGCAACGGATGCAGCTGCGCAAGAAAATCGGCGCTTTCTGGTGTCGTGACGGCGCGGACCCAGGGCTGCATGAAGGTCCGATAGAGGTTGAGGTTGGCCTGCGAAACCCGGGACACGGTGGCGAAGCGGCGATCGCTTTCCTCGTCGGGGGCCACGATCTCGCGCACGTCGTTCAGGCTGCGCTTCTTTAGCGCCAGCATGTAATCACCGAAGGCCAGGTCGGGGTTGAGCGTGTCTGGCCCCTTGTCGTGCAGCTCGGCCTCGTAGATTCCGGAAGGCATCGCGCTGAGGAAGTCGATGTTCGTGGTGAACTCCCGATGCTCCTTGCGGCCGACGCTGCCCGAGACGAAGATCCCGAGGTGCCCGATGCTGTCATGGACGCAGTAGATGATGGTCTGGTCATGTGCTCGAACGTCCGCGTCGTCGGCATAGAGATCGGTGATCCAGCCGAGTGCCTGCGGCGGGGGCGTGATGTTGTCGCCCTTCGAGCAGAAGACCAGGATCGGCGAGCGGACGTTGCGCAGATCGATCCGGATCCCGTCCGAGGTCACCAGTTGAGCAGCCGACAGCCGGTTCCCGACAAACAGGTTGTCCACAAGGTACTGAATCTCGACGGCATCGAGGAAAACGTACCCGCCCCAGTACTTTTCGAAACCGAGATAGCGCTCGGGCTCCGTGTCGACTTTCGAGAAGACGTCATGCTGCTTGCTCCAGATCGTGTTGGCCGGATTCAGGCTCTCGAAGTTCTGTACCAGCCAGGCGCCGTCGAAGCGGCCGGCGCCGAGATCGCTGGTCAGTTGCGTCAGCCAACTGCCGCCGAGCAGACCGCCAGCGTAACGCATGGGGTTCTTGCCCTTCCAGCCGGCCCAGTAGGACAACGGCGCGCCGGCGACGATGATCGGCCCGAATAGCTCGGGGCGCATCGCGGCAGTCATCAGGATCTGCCAGCCCGCCTGGCAGTTTCCGATAACCACGGGCCTGCCCTCACTCTCCGGATGCAGTGCGATCACGCGCTCGAGGAAGGCGGCTTCGGCGCGCATCACGTCTTCAACCGTCTGTCCCGGGACCGGATCCGGCAGGAAGCCCACGAAATAGCAGGCATGGCCGGCGCACAGGGCGACGCCGACCTCGCTGTCCGCCTTGAAGCCGCCGATTCCCGGCCCATGCCCGGCGCGAGGATCAACCACCACGAACGGCCGCTTGCACGGGTCGATCACGACGCCTTCCGGAGGAATGATCCGCACGAGCCCATAGTTCACCGGCCGCGGCAGATCGCGGCCCGACATGACCGGCTCAACCGCGAAGTTCAGGACGTTAGGTGTGGCTTGTGCCATGTGCGCCAGGTACTGATTGCCACGCTCGCGCATGACGTCGGCATAGAGGATGCTGCGCTGCGCGAAATCGAGTGCGTACTCGACAGCCGGATTGGACATGGCAGGTGACACCGACGGCGCAAATGTCGTGTTGGCGGGCATTTCGCTCATTCCTCTTGAGAACGTTCAAGATGTACTGCAGCGCTATCGCGCCTGATGATTCCTTCTAACGTGCGCCTTCCCGTTGCTGGAAGGTCAAGGAAAAACTGAAAACGAGGATCTCACACGGTCAGTGATCACCGTGGCCCTGCTGCCCCGATGACCGCATGATGTCGATATCGATGGCCCTTGTCTCGCCGGAAAGGCAGTATTCCTCGACTTGGATCGTCGAGAAATAGACATTGAAGTGCTCGCGCAGCAGGTCACTTGCCTGCCGCAGCACCCGCTCGCCCTCCTGCCAGTCCCGAACGCAGACGTGGCTTGAGAAGACGTTGCGGCCCGACGTGAGGCTCCAGGCATAGACGTGATGCACATCCGTGACGCCTTCCAGTCCTCGGAGGGCCTCGATGGCACCTTCCAGGTCGAGGTCCTCCGGCGTTCCTTGCAGCAGGATGTGCAAGGCTTCGCGCAGGATGCTCCACGAGGCCCAGAGCAGAACCACTCCGAAGGCCATGCCGAGCAGCGGGTCAATGGCGAGGAAGCCTGTGAAGCGGATCACCAATGCCGAGACGATGATGAGAATGCTGCCGACGAAGGTCTGCATGATGTGCCAGACGAGAATTCGCCTGTGTGCCGCGG
The DNA here is from genome assembly GCF_042432925.1 of Paracoccus niistensis. Lineage (NCBI taxonomy): Bacteria > Pseudomonadati > Pseudomonadota > Alphaproteobacteria > Rhodobacterales > Paracoccaceae > Paracoccus > Paracoccus niistensis. Next base: position 72,626 of record NZ_JBHLWE010000005.1, read on the forward strand.
CATGATGTTGCCTCTCAGATGCGCTCGCGGGATCGACCGACGATGCCACGCGGTCGTCACAGCTTTACGCAACGCAGCCGACTCGGCTTCGCGAAGTCGAGTGCATACTGGGCAGCCGGATTAGAGCGAGATACGCCTCGATGTTGGCTTGGGACCAACTTACTCCTCAATCCCAATCATGTGGGCGGCCTCCGCGGCGTAATCGATCGCGTATGCCAGTTCGCCGGGCGTCTCCGCGTGGAGGTGGAGAAGCGGCTGTCCACTGTCCACCTGATCCCCCAGGCCAACCTTCATGTGGATGCCGGCTGCCTTGGCTTCGGGTGCTCCTGCAAGCTTGGCAAGTCGGGAAAGCTTGCGGTTGTTGATCTGAACAACCCGTCCGGCATGTGGTGCTTCCAGCGGATGGACATGGACCGCCCTGGGTGGAATGCGCATTCCCCCCTGAGCCTCGCAGATTGCCTCGAACTTCTTCCAGGCGCGTCCGTCAGCCAGCGTTTCGAGCGCGAGCGCCAAACCTTTCCCGGTCTCGGCTTTCCCGCCGATCTCCAGTGCTGCGCCGGCCAATATGGCGGCGCGCAGGCGTAGATCGTCCGGCGCGCCAGGCGCATTTTGCAGGACGGCCAGCACGTCGAACGCTTCGAGCGCGGGACCGATGCCTCTACCGACCGGCTGCGAACCATCGGTTTGCAGGCATTTCGCACTCACGCCGAACCGGGAGGCGATCGCCATGATCCGCGTGGAAAGGTGAAATGCCGCACCTTCGCTGCGCACCTTGGCGCTTGGGCCAACCGGGATATCTATGACGACATGGGTGGCTCCCGCGGCGATTTTCTTGGAGAGGACGGAGGCAATGAGCTGGCCCTCCGTATCGACGTCGAGTTCGCGTTCGACGCGTACGAAGATGTCGTCAGCCGGACTGAGATGAACCGCTCCGCCCCAGACGATGCACCCTCCTTCGGCCTCGACCACGCGCCTCATGGCTGCGATGTCGAGGTCTACCGGCGCGAGGGTCTCCATCGTGTCGGCGGTGCCTGCAGGCGAGGTGATGGCTCGTGATGATGTTTTCGGCATCACCAGCCCATTGGCTGCGATGATCGCCACGACGATCGGAGTGGTCCGGTTCCCCGGGAGGCCGCCGACACAATGTTTGTCGACGACAACAGAGGCATCCCATTGCAAGCGATCACCGACCCCGATCATTGCCCCGGTAAGGTAGGCTGTCTCGTTCTCATCGAGCGGCAAAGCCGCACTCGCGGTCAGGAACGCAGCCAACTGCACATCCGTGTAGCGACCGGCGACTACGTCCTGCACGATCCCGGTGAAGGCCGCCGCGTCGAGCCTGTTGCCGTAGATGCGTCGGCGGACGCTTGCCAGCGACTCCAGTGCGGGTGCATGCGTGACGCGTACCTCTGCGCCCTCGGCGATACCCAGCATCTCCCAGGCGGTTTCGGAAAGCCCGACTTCATCGAGGGCCAGTTGCCCATTGCCCTCGACCTGGAAGAGCGTTGCCTGCAGTTCCCGGCCGCCGCCCGAAACGAGGACCTGTGAGCGTGCGGAAAGCCCTTCTGCGCGGCAGACGTGACAGTCGGTCCGCATGATGACAACCGGCTGGTGCTGGGTGTGCAATCGAAGGCGCCGAACACGAAGCGTCGCCTGCTCTGGTCCGGGAGGAGAGTGGAGCGTAGTCATAGATCGAACACCTGATCCTGGCGGGACACAGTGGCATGCCAGCCGAGTTCGCGGTCGATCCGGACCCGCAGTGCCTCGGATGCCGTGTCCTCACCGTGAACGATGAACACGCGTGACGGATCGCGCCGAAATTCCAGAAGCCAGCGCATCAACTCGTTGCTGTCGGCATGAGCCGAGAGCACCGACAGATTGCCGACCTCCGCCCTGACTGGTATCCATTGACCGTGTATCTTGATCTCCTGTGCGCCCTGAACCATCGCGCGCCCCCGGGTTCCGGCAGCCTGGAATCCTGAGAACAGGATCGTGTTTTTCGGATCGCTCGCGAAGGATTTAAGGTGATGAAGCACGCGGCCCCCAGTCGCCATGCCGCTGGCGGAGATCACGACTTTGGGCCAGACGCTGGCAGTAATCGCCTTGGAGGCTTCGACGTCGCGGGTATAAGTGGCGATTGCACAGACCGCCGTGCATTCATCATGAGTCAAGCGATGATCATCGCTGTGCGCGTGAAGCAGGTCCGTGGCGTTGATTGCCATCGGGCTGTCGAGATAGATCGGCACCGCCGCGAGCCTGCCTGCCGCTCGAAGCTTCCAGAGATGATAAAGGATGGATTGCGCACGACCCACGGCGAAGGCGGGGATGACCACGGTGCCCCCGCGGCCGGCAGTTCGCTCGACAACCTCTCCCAGCACTTCGGTCGTGTCGGCCGGGTCGTGAATGCGGTTGCCGTAGGTTGATTCGACGACGATGTAGTCGGCGTCGGCCACGGGAGCCGGATCGGGCAGTACTGGATCGCCATAACGCCCGAGATCGCCCGAAAACACGATGCGCCGGCCGCCCCATTCGATATCGGCGCTGGCCGCACCGAGGATGTGGCCGGCACGGCGGAACGTCAGGACTGCGCCACCGGGAAGCTGGAATGCCTCGTCGAAAGGCACAACGGTGAAGAGTTCCATTGCACGTTCCGCATCGCGCGCGCCGTAAAGCGGGAGCGCCGGCTTATGCTTGGAGAAGCCCTTCCGATTGGCGTATTCGGCATCCTTCTCGTTGAGAAATCCGCTGTCCTTGAGGATCAACTCGGCCACGTCACGCGTCGCCGCAGTGGCATAAATCCGACCCTTGAATCCATCGCGCACCAGTCGCGGGAGATAGCCCGAATGGTCAAGATGGGCATGGGTGAGCACCACGGTATCAATGCTGGACGGCGGCACTGCCAGCGGCGCCCAGTTCAACTCGCGCAGGTTCTTGAGCCCTTGGAAGAGGCCGCAATCAATCAGGAGCCGCTTGTCGCCGTTGGTGAGGAGGTGTTTGGAGCCGGTGACGGTACTTGCGCCGCCGAGAGAGGTTAGCGTCAGCATGATGACCTCAGATGTTAAATTCGGTGATGGTAGCGGGATCCCCGCGGCCTCCCACGGCGCCCTGTTCATCAGGAGCAAGAAGGTCATCCCTGCTCCAGCCGGTGAGTGGAACAGCAGCGTCGATCAGATGCGCCCAGGTGCAGCGATTGGCGAACAGCATCCCTGGCACGTCTAGTGTGCCCCCCCGGCTGATGTAGCCGCGCGCCGCCGTCGTTCGCGGGCCGGAGTCCAGTCGCCGGAGGAGGCCGAGCATGGGTTCGGGTCGCGTATGGGAGACGATCAGGCGCGGAATGCCCGGGGGAAACAGGGCAGCCAGGTTCTTGTCGCTCGCTGTGAAAGCGGCCTCGATGGGATCACGGGGCGTGCGGAAGCGGCCTGGTTCAGAGACCGCCGTTACGAGCACATGGCGACCATGATCCCTGAGCCGATGGGCCGCCTTCAGGGCCTCCTCGAGCTGATAGGCGCCGATTGCCACGATTTGCAGCTCGGCTCCTTCCGTCTCGCCCTGCACGTGGGCAGCACCGTCGGTGACGAAACGGACGGCGGCCTCAGCATCGAAGCGGTGCGGCATGTCGCGCTTGGAGACGATCAGGCACCCCACCTGACCGCGACCCTGGTAGATGGATCGGAGCGCAGCCATGGCGCTGTTCGCATCGACCGGGAAAAGCACCCGCGAGGTGTCGGACATCTCGCCCAACAGCGCCTCGCCAATGGTCGGGTCCTGGTGTGACTGTTCGTTCTTCGCGTTCTCCCAAGTATGGGACGTGACGACCAGCGGCACCGATATCCAGCCCGGCTCCTGGCCGGCTTCGCGCTGCCGCCGGGAAAAGACGATCTCCTGCCGCACGCCACCAAGCATCTTCATGGCGAAGGCTTCGTAGCTGACGATCAGATTGATCCCCCCCTTGTTGGCCAGCGCCGCGCCCGCAACCGCTTCCTCATTGAGTGCGGTGATGACCGCACCGTCGATGGAATCGGCAACGCCGGGCTCAGTGGTATTCACCCGATGGCGCAACCGGTCGAGTGTTGCTCCCATGTGGTTGGAACGTAGCTCGTCGGGGTTGCCCACACGCGGGCGGAGTCCAGGGTTGGCGTCCACGACGCGGACGAACCAGCGGTCGAGCGCATGCATGGCGCAATCGGGCGGATCGCCGGAGACCGTCCAGTCCGGCTCGGGCAGGTTCGGTGCGGCCGGGTTGCGCAATGCGAGCGCATGCCGGCTTTCCGGCTCTCGTCCCTGCTTGCGATAGACGGCGATTTCAGCGACAGCGCTCTCGATTTCCTCGGCGGGAACGAACAGCGCTCGCGCCGCCTCGTTGAAGGCGTCTCTCGCCAGCTGGTCCTGTGCGGGATTGCCGCCGAGAGGTAGGTTGTGCGCCGCGTTGGTGTCGGCGCTTGGAAAGCCGAAGCCCTTGACCGTCTCGGCAATGACATAGGGAACCGGCGCCGGGTAGGTGCGGGCAGGATCGGACGCGAAGCGATCAAGTCGCCTTTCAGCCTCAATGATGGCACAGGCGACGGCCGCAGGATCACGGCCATCGATGATGAAGGGATCGAAGCCATTGAGCTTGAGGTGGTCGACCAGCCAGTCCGCACCGCCCTGCTGCGCGATCTGGGCACGTTCTTCGATGCGCCGGCCGTTGAGGATCATGACTGGAAGCGCGAAACCTGAATCCTCGGGGCGCCACCAGCGGGGCGTCCAGTCCGAGCCGCGCTGTTCTTCAAAGGCGCCGTCGCTCAGGAAGGCGACGAGGCTTTCGCCGGGCAACGGCGCATGGACGTACTGGACCTCCGCGAAGCCGAGATAGCCGCCTTCCGAAATCGCGCCGGCGGTGTTCGGACCGGCATGACTCCCGAGCGGGACCGCCGCAGTGCCGTGGGGATCGATCGCATAGGAATAGAAATCCGCCGCGAGTTGCGAAAGTCCCATTTCGCTCCGATCGTAGCGGCCCCTCTGCGCAGGAGAAACGTCCCCTGTGAGCGCATTTATCGCCTCGATCGCAGCGACAGAATGGCCTTGTCCCATCATCCATGAACGGGTTTTCGCGCTGATCGCGTTGGCAGCGAGATAGCCGATGAAAGCGGGCACCATATTGAGCGATCCGCCGGTATGGCCCTCAGGCGTCGACTTGAATGCCTCGGCAGGTAACGGCGCGCCGGTAAGGTCGATACGTCGGGCATAGGTCATATGAACGACGGTCCACATTGCGGCGGAGGTCAGCCGGTCGGCTGCGGCAAGGATGCGATAGAGGGCTTCCGGTTTGATCAGACCGGACACCGCCAGCGCCGCTACGCGTTCGATCGTTTCATCGTTGTGGCTGATCAGACCATATCCCTGCTGCCAGGCTTCCGGGGACACCGTTGTGAATTCGTTCATGTCGTCGCCGCTTTCACCAGATTGTTCTCGTTGTCAGGTCACGCCGCCGGTCCAGGATGGTGGATCGCTGGCAGGAAAGGAGTCGATTCCCGCCTGTTCCACTTCGTCTGGTGGTTCCGGCGGACGCCGATGCCGAATGAGGTCGGCCTCATCGTTGGATGCAGAGGCAATTGCCCTGGCGACCAGGGAGGCGAGCCCGACGGCATTGCTTTCGTGGGGCACAGAGTCGCTCGAGACGATGCGGCCACAAAGGGCTGTGAGGCGTTGAAAGGAAGCGTCGGCGAATATTCCATGCACCACAGCGACCATGGGCCGGACAAAGCCCTGCAGCGGAAGCATGCGGGCGGCCTCGATCAGTGTACGCCCTGACGACGCTATATCGTCGGCAAGCACCGGCTGCAGGCCGCGCCATTTGGAAAGATCCGGCAGTTCAACCTCTACGTTGCGGTCGCCATGGCGCACCTTGCGCAGCACGGCGTGCGGAGCACCGATCCGTGCCGCGATCGCCGAGACCCATTGCTCGCTTTCCTCGTCAGGTCCGATGATCAAGGGGTTGTCAACTTCGGCGGCGATGCAGTCCGCCAGCAGCGGCGCAGCATGCAGTGTATCTGTCGGGATCGTGTAGAGAGCCGACAATGCCGCATAGCGATGGAGATGCGGATCTACGGTCACCAACCGGTCGAAGCTCGCGGAGACAAGCCGCGCGAAGCTCCTCGACGTCACCGCTTCTCCGGGCTGAAAGCGACGGTCCTGCCGCATGTAGGACAGGTAGGGAGCGATCAGGTTGACCTGACGGGCGCCCAGATCTCGCGCTGCATCGGCCGCGAAGATCAACCGTAGAAAACCGTCGTCGGGACGCGCCAGCGTGCAAACCAGGTCGACTACCTTGTTTTTTACCTCCGAGAGGATGCGGACGTAAGTCTCGCCGTCAGGAAAACGCCGCGTTTCCAGAGCGCCAAGTTCCCATCCTCCTTCGTCAGCGAGACGGCGCGCGAAGGTTTCGTTACCCGGCAACGGAAGGATCAGCCGCATGGCGGGAGCTTCCAGGTGTTCGCTTCTGGTCGTCATTTATGCCTCCTGTAGGAGCGCAGGAACTGAGCGTTGATGGCGACGATGATGGTGCTGGCCGACATGAAGACAGCCGCAACAGCAGGGGTCATCATGAAGCCGGTGCCGAAGGTAATGCCGGCCGCCATCGGGATGGCGATGGCGTTGTAGCCGGTCGCCCAAGCGAGGTTCTGGACCATCTTGCGATAGGTGGCCCGGGACAGACCGAGAATAGCGCCCACGTCTCGCGGATCGCTGCGCACGAGAACCACGTCCGCAGATTCAACAGCCACATCCGTGCCTGCGCCGATGGCAATCCCGAGATCGGCCACCACGAGCGCAGGCGCGTCATTCACTCCGTCGCCGACCATGGCGACAGAGAGCCTTCGCGCTTGGAGTTCCTCGATCTTTTGCGATTTCTGATCAGGCAGCACTTCGGCGAAGTATTCGGTGATTCCGAGTTCCTCGGAGACCGTTTTTGCGACGCCCTCGGCGTCGCCGGTGAGCATGATCGAGCTGATCCCGAGGGATTTGAGTTCGGCGATGGCCTCCTTCGATTCCGGACGGACGATGTCTGCCAGTGCAAAGAGGGCTCGTGGCTCGCCGTCGCGGACGAGAACGACGACTGTCTTGCCCTGTCCCTCCAGATGCTTGAGGCTGTTATGGGCGATGGCGTTGCCCTGCCGTGCCAGGTGCCCAGGGCTGACGATACGCACATCCTGACCGTCCACCTTGGCCACAATGCCTTCGCCGGTGATGTTACTGACGTCGGTTGCCTTGGGGATAGGAATCCCGCGATCCTTCGCCTCGGCCACGATGCCGTGAGCGATCGGATGCTCGGACTGGCTTTCGGCGGCGGCGGCGAAGCTGAGTTCCTCGTTTTTGTCGCCATCGGCAAGCAATACGATATCGCTGATACCGAAACGGCCCTCAGTTAATGTGCCGGTCTTGTCGAACACGACCGCGCTGAGATTGCGCGCCCGCTCAAAGGCTGCGCGGTCGCGGATCAGCAGCCCGTTGCCGGCCGACAGCGACGTGCTGACCGCGACGACCAGGGGGACAGCGAGACCGAGGGCGTGGGGGCAGGCAACGACCATGACCGTCACCATGCGCTCGATGGCAAACTCGAGGGGTGCGTCGAGGAAAAGCCACCAGACGAACAGTGTGCCAAATCCCACGATAAGTGCGATATAGGTCAGCCAGGCGGCCGCACGGTTGGCAACATCCTGGGTCCGCGATCGCGTCGCCTGCGCCTTCTTTACCAGTTCGATGACCTGCGACAGATAGGTGGCGTCCCCTGTCGCCGTTACCTTGATGGTGACAGCGCTGGCCCCGTTTATCGCGCCGCCGATGGCGGCGGCACCGACCCCCTTGGTCACGGGGCGCGATTCGCCGGTGAGCATGGCCTCGTTGAAACCGGACGAACCCTCAATGATCTGGCCATCGACCGGAACCTTTGCACCCGGGCGTACGATGACCTTGTCACCGGGCTGGAGGGTTGAGATCGGTACCTCTTCCGACGTTCCGTCGGCCCGGATCCGCGTGGCTGAATCCGGAAGGAGCCGCACCAGTTCCTCAAGCGCGCGCGATGCTCCCATGACCGAACGCATTTCGATCCAGTGACCGAGCAGCATGATCGCGATGAGAGTCACCAGTTCCCAGTAGAGTTCCTCGCCCGGAAAGCCGAACGTGACGGCGACCGAAAAGAAATAGGCGGCCGAGATCGCGATCGAGATCAGGGTCATCATGCCGGGCTGGCGTTTGCGCAGCTCGGAGGTAAAGCCCGTCAGAAACGGCCATCCGCCGTAAATATACGCAATGGATGAGAGCACGAAGATGACGTAGCGGTCGCCGGGGAACGCCAGAGTTTCTGCGATCCCAAGCCAATGCTGGATCATCGGCGAAAGCAACAGGATCGGCGGCGTCAGCGCCAGAACCAGCCAGAAGCGGCGCCGGTAGTCCGCCACCATCGCGCCGTGGTCGTGTCCGCCGTGCCCGGCATGCTCGGAATGGCTGGAGCCGTTGGCGGCAACAATCTGGGAGTCGCCGCGTTGGCCTTCACCATCGCGAGGCGCGCTCGCATGCGCCAGATGGTTCTGATGGCCATGGTGGTGGGCGGGTGGAGAGCTCATCAGTTGTTCCTATCGTTACTCGTGCGGCAGAGCCGCGAGATGACGTTGCTCTTGCGTATCCGTGTGATGCGGGCAGAGCGGCGACCGGCCGGGCCGTATTGCGGCGAGCGATCCCCTGGCCCTGGGACAGGTGCTTTCCGGTCGAAGCCATCTCCTCGTGAAGTACGCGGTTCGTGTCCGCGACAGGAACGGGGTCAGGGCGGACATCGATCAGCCTCGCCCCAGTGCATCAGCTATCCTTGCACCACGTTCGAGCGGATTCTCGTTGATGCATTGGCGCTCTGCGAACGTCGCTCCTGGGCATGTGGCCGGCATGGCCACCTTGCGACATCGCCATGCTTGTGCCTCCTTCTTGCCCTGTAAGGACGCCGACATCCGGCGTCCTCTGCCATCGCATGGCCTATGCGCTGACCGCGAACTCGGTCATCATCCCGGTCGCAAGATGCGGCATGTGGTGGCAATGCAGCATCCAGCGCGCCGCCTCGCCGGCGTCGAGCGCAACATCGATCACTGACATCGGCGGCACGTAAACCGTGTCCCGCCGAGGGCCTGAGACCGCACGTCCATTCAGCCCGACGATCTGGAACACATGCCCGTGCAGATGCATCGGGTGGCCCATCATCGACATGTTGTGAAACGACAGAACGACACGCTCGCCGCTGCGCGCGGCGACCGGCCGATGCTGGCCCCAGACAGCGCCGTCGATCGTCCACACGTAGGGCTGCATCGAGCCCCCGAGCACGACCACCTGGCTGCGCTCGACGGCCCGTTCCGGCAAGGCGTCGAGGGCGACCAGCCGCGATTCCTGGGCAAGGTCGGTGTCGAAGGCGGGTGCCTCGGTGTCGGCGAGCGCAGAGATGCGCCGCACTTCTGCCCCTTGCGTGGCGAGGACAAGGCCGGTGCGCTCTCGCGCGCCTTCGCGCAACGCGAGGATCGGCCAGGTGCCGCCCTCGTTCGGCAGGTCGATTTCCAGATCCAGACGTTGACCCATGGCCAGCCCGAACCGGCTGCCCGAGATGGGCTGAACGGCATGTCCGTCCACCGCGACGAGTCGGCTCTGTGCCGTTCCGGTCTCGATCCAGAATACCGTGGCTGCGGCGGCATTGATGACCCGCAGTCGGATACGGCCACCGCGCTCGACCTGCACCACCTCGGGGTCGGACAGGGTGCGATCATTGACGAGATAGGCGTCCCAATCATAGTCGTTGAGGTCCATGGCCATGCCGCCCCCCGCAGTCATGCCGCCCATCGCCATGTTCCCCATCGGCACGCCGCCCGACGCGCCGTGGTCCATGCCCGGCATTGCGCTCATGTCTCCCATGGACAGGCCAGGTCCTGCGCCGTGCCCGCCGCCATGGCCCTCACTGATCTCGGCCAGAACCTCCTCGGGGTGCTTGAACGAAAAATCGTGCAGGAACAGTACGACCTCCTGCCGATCGCCGGTCAGGTCGTCCGGCGACCGAACGATCAGCGGCGCGGCAAGAAGTTGCATCTCCTGGATCGGCGCATGGCTGTGCATCCAGAATGTGCCTGGCAGTGCCTCAAAATCGTAGTAACGGGTCTCGCCCGGCGCGAGAAGGGGCAACGGCATATCCGGCACGCCGTCCTGTGCGTTGGGCGGGAGCTGGCCGTGCCAGTGGATGATGGTGCCCACGTCGAGATCGTTGGTCAGGTCGACCCGGAATCTCTGTCCGGGGTCGAGAACCAGACCCTGGCCGGCCGGCCCGGCAAGGCCGAAGACCGTGGCCGCGCGTCCGTTGATGTCGAGCGTGCGGGTTGCGGCAGACAGGGCAAGAGGCGCTGGCGCCTGCGCCATGACCGCGCGAGGAAGATGAGCGGTGGCGAATGCCGCCGCACTTGCGGCAAGAAAGCCGCGTCGCGAAAGGGGGTTCATGGTTGTCTCCTCGGGACATTCCTGTCCCGCTCGTCAAAGTCGATGGAACGCGGCGGGCCTTGGCCGCGATGCGATCAGAGGTGACGGAGCTTCGGAGGGCGTTTGTTCAGGCCAGGCGCCCGGCTGGCAGGGATCGTCGCGGAAGGCAGGTCGTGGTTGGCCAGCCCGTAGCCGCGAGCGGCTTCCTCGCCTGGCGACGGAACGAAGACCGACAGACCCGCGCAAAGGACCTCACATGCTCCAACCTGTGCTGACGCGCAGGGCTTTTCGTGCTCACAGGAATGCTCGGTGTCCGTGGCCTGCATCATCTCGCTGACATGAACAGCGTGATCGGGCTCTGCGCTCAAGCCCGCCGCATGCGCAGACGTCATCGTCGTCATGACGGCGATCGCGAGCACGGCAAGCATGGTGACGAAGCGCGAGAACATGGCGAAAAGATAAACATTGCCCAAGGGAATGTCCATTGCCGTGAGCTACTTCCGAACCTTGGACTGAATTCCGGCGGATTCAAGCTACCGTCTGCACGTGCTGATCGGTTCCGATGCTGTTGAACTCGGCCGCGGCGGGCATGTGACCCGCATGCGCATGGCCGCCGCGAGACAACCGACATGGGTTCGCCTCCTGTAGACGCGCCACGTACTCCTTGCGTTCGTTGTGACCGCCGCAGCTTCACGCTCCGGCGGCCTGAGTCCTTACTGCTGGCCTGCGTTCTTCTCGACCCAGGCGGTCATCTCCTTGATTTCCGGTCCTTGGGCATCAATGATCTTCTGGGCCATGGCCTTCGACGCCTCGTCGTCGCCGTATTTCAGCTCGACCTCGGCCATCGCGATGGCGCCCGCGTGATGCGCGATCATCCCGCAATGGAAGGCAAGGTCGGGGTCCTTGATGGTGTGGGTGGCCATCATCGGGCCGTTCATCTTCATCATGGCCTGCATGGAGGCGGTCTGGGCCTCGTCCATGCCCTGCATCCCGCCCATCATGCCGGACATGTCCATGCCCTGCATCATCCCCGGCATTCCGGACTGCTGGATCGCGTCCTGGCAGCCCTGCGGCAGGATCGACAGGTCCGTCATGGAGCCCCCCTGTCCCGCCATGTGGCCCGCCTGCCCCCCGGTCCCGCTCTCCTGGGCGAGAGCCGCGGGCGCGGCGAGAAGGGCAGCGAAGATGGCGGCTAGCTCGAACTTACGCATGAAGGTTCTCCTTTGATGTAACTGGTTTCTAGTGCGCTCAGGCGGCCATTTTCCGGCAGCTTTCGGCGCACCGGCGGCAGGCATCGACGCATTCCTGCATGTCGCCGACCTGCTCGCAGCTCTGGGCGCACTCCTCGCAGGCTTCAGCGCAGACCGCGCAGGTGCGCTTGTGAAGATCGCTGCCCATCAGCATGAAGTTTGCCGAGGTCTGGCAGATCTCGGCGCAGGCTATCATGAGCCGAAAATGCTTCGGCTCGACATGCCGTCCGCCTGCCTCCAGGCAATGGTTCATGGCCATGCTGAGGCAAACGCTGTGGCAGCGCTGGCATTCGTCGATGCAGCTCTGCATTTCAGTGGACATCTGGTGCATGTGGCTTCTCCGTTGCGAAAGCGCCGGAAACAGGAAGCGGCGAGCGCGGCGCCAGTCTCACCGCATCGAGGACGCAAGGTGAAAACCTCGCGTTCATTGACCGCAATCCACCCGTCTGAGGCTTGAGAGTGGCGCCGACCTCTTCAATCAGGCTTGGCGCTTCACTCCCGATGGAACGCGATCAGATCCGATGGGGGAGCCGTGGAGGACGACGCAGCCCTTCAGGGTCGTGCCCCGCCAATGAGGAAACAACGAGCAGGGATTTCGACCGTACGCCCCAAGGCTCGTTCGGATGAGTATCCACGTCCGGCATCAGCGCCAGCAGACACGCCTCTCCGCAGCAGGGAGCAGTTCCATCCTTGGCAGTGCCATGCTTGTGGCCGACCGCCGACGAATGCTCATGGTTCCCGCCTTGCTCAGCAGGAGTATGACCTGCGATGAGCGATAATTCGGCGGGAGCAACGGAATGATCGTGGGCGTGGGGAAGTGCGCCTTTGGCAGCTGCACCATGCGCCACGAACATCGCGACCGCCAGAATTGCGATTGCACTCGCAAGCTTCTGCCAGACCGATGCAACTCCCGTCCTGGTGACCAGTCGTCCCATGGCACAGGAACGCCGATGACGAGGACTCGTTCCCGCTTGGTGCTTGAGGGCGTTCCCGGCACGCCGGGCCGGGCTCTCGTTCCGGCCGTCGAGCGGCCTCCACCCGAGCCGCGCGGAGCGCGTCTCGGCCCTTCGGGGTGCGATCCCTGACGCGGTACACGGGCAGTTATCCAAGGGCCGCACTCGGCCCGGCAGCGGCGAGCCGGACGCGCCATCAAGGAGCGCAGGCGAGTGAGCCGCTGTGGGTAACTGCCCGCTTGGGCCCCGACGCAACGCTTCGGAGAGAAGAAAGAAGGATCGGAGATTCCCGCTGATGCGGGGCTCGCGTTATCCGGGGGGATTCGGACGAGCCGAACGCCCCCGGTTTGGTGGTCCGCGCGCGAAGGGCGCGCGTCCGTCTCTGGGAACCGCCGGTTCCCCCACACAAGGCCGCGCGCTTGACGGGGGCGAGGGGTTTCCCCGGCCTTCCTCCACGCTGCGCGCTCCGTGCAGGCCGGGTGATCCCCCTCCCCTCACCCCCTACACGCAACCTTGCGTGGGACCCCCTCCTGCCCTCGCCGGGAGGCAGGGTTTCAGGAGAGGCGCCGCTTCGCGGTCCTCGCCTGCAACCCCGCTCATCATGGGCACCCCGACCGAGGCAAAGACCAAGGCGGGACCGTCGCTAAAAGGAGAACCACACATGGCACATATCAATGCTGCCCCGGCAGACACGAACACCGGCGTTTTTCGCTGCGGTTCCTGCCGCGATCACTACGAGACCGAGGGTGCAGGCTCCGGCCTCTGCCCGACCTGCAATCCCACCGAGCAGGCCCGCGACCACATGCTGCGGCTGCTGATCGCGGAACAGAACGATGCGTTCCGGCGCACCCTGGGCTTCGCGGCCTTGTGGCGCGGCCACCATCTGAAAGGCCGCGCTGTGGTCACACCGGGCTTTCGCGCCATCCCCGAGCGCACCCAAGCCGCGCTGATGAACGCCGTCATCACCTTCACGGACTGGACCGAGGACAACAACCCTTGGGAGGATCATTCCTTTGGCCGCGTCGAGGCGCATGGCGTGGCGATCTTCTGGAAGATCGACCTTTACGACACCGCCTACACCTATGGCGCTGAAACCCCCTCCGACTCCGAGCAGACGCGCCGAGTTCTGACGCTCTACCTGCCGTCCGAGCACTGACCCCGCAATCGGCCTGCTGTGGCTCCGTCGGCAGGCCGGTCCTTCCCGCACCGTCAGCCTGAAAGGGGGTGAACTTATGAGCAGAGAAACCTTGCAGCGCCGCCTCGCAGAAGCGTGGGCGCTTGTCAGGAAGGGCGACACCTTTGGCATCGGCCGCCGCTTCCTGATCCAGCACGGCGCACTTTGAAAGCCCGCCCTGCCCCCACGGCCATGAGGGCAGGGCATCCATAACAAGAAACCATCCGTCGCAAAAGGACCTTTCCATGAAACGCGAAACCATCGCCCCGGCTTCCATCCAGTATTTTCCGCTGGCCCAACTCTATGTGTCCGACCTCAACCCGCGTCAGGACGCCGAGCCGGAGGGGATCGACCTTTTGGCCGACAGCCTTGCCCTGATCGGCCTGATCCAGAACCTGTCGGGCATCCTCGATGCGGAGGGCCGCGTGGGCATCGTTGCCGGAGGCCGCAGGCTGCGGGCCATCGCCCGCGCCGTCGAGCGTGACGCCACTGTCACCGAACGGCACCCGGAACTGGCCTCCATCCCGGTTCGCATTGCGCCCGACGAGGCCACCGCCCGGGCCTGGGCCAGTGCCGAGAACGCGGCGCGGGAGGACCTGGCCCCCGCTGACGAAATCCGCGCCTATGGCCGGATGAAGGAAGCAGGCGCGGACGTGTCGGCCATTGCCCGCAGCTTCGGCAAGACCGAGGCCCATGTTTATCGCCGCCTTGCCTTGGCCGCCCTGCCCGCCCCGGTTCTGGACGCGCTGAAAGAGGGCCAGATCAGCCTTGGCATGGCGAAAGCCTTTACCGTGTCGCAGGACGAGGCATTGACCCTGACGGTTCTGGCCGAGGTGAAGGGCCGCGACGTGTCGGAACACCGCATCAAGCAGGCATTGCAGCCCGCCGCCGTCAGCGCCACCGACCGCCGCGCCCGTTTTGTCGGACTGGACGCCTACGAGGCCGCAGGCGGCAGCCTGACCCGCGACCTGTTCAGCGACACCGTGGCGCTGCACGATGCCGACCTGTTGCAGGACTTGTTCACCGAGCGGCTGAACGCCGAGGCCGGGAAGCTGGCGGCAGGCTGGAAATGGGCCGAGGTCATGGCCGACGAATATGTCTCCTATTCCGTCACCGAGAAGCTGGCCCGCCTTTATCCGGTCGAGGGGGTTCTGACGGAGGAACAGGCCGAGCGGTATGACGAACTGGCCGAACTGGCGAACGCCGATGCACTGGACGAGGCCGGGCAGGCCAAGCTTGAGGCTCTGGACGCGATCATCAAGGGCGACTTCACCGACGCGCAACGCGCCGTGGCGGGCTACTATGTCTATGTCAGCCACAGCGGGACCGTGCAGTTGAGCGGCCCGTGGGTGCGGACCGAGGACCGGGCCGCAGCCATCGAGGCCGAGGTTCTGACTGGCCATGCCGCCCATGCGGACGGCGGCGATGCCGCGTCCGCGCCCAAGTCGCCCTATAGTGGCGCACTGGTCGAGGACATGAAGGCGATCCGGCTGGCCGCGATCCAGACCGCGCTCCTGGACAAGCCGGACATGGTGTTCGACCTGCTGGCCTTCGGTCTGTCGCTGGCCTCTGGCGTCAGCACGAACGTCTTTGACCTGTCGCCGGGACGCCCCATGAACTGCCCGAGTAAGACGGACGGTCTGGAATGGACCGACCGGCTGGCCCACCCCCCGGCAGGACATGAGGCATGGAGCCGCCCGGAGTTGCGGGTCAAAGATCTGGCCCAAGCCTTCCGCGACTTCACGGCGGCAGGCAAGAAGGCCCGCAATGCCGCACTGGCCGAAGGCATGGCGCGGACCCTGCCCTATGGTGCAGGCAATGCTGATTTCTTTGCGCTGATCGAGGCCGACAGCGGGGCCAGCATCCGCAAGGTCTGGACGCCGACCGCCGAGAACTTCTTCAACCGCGTCAGCGCCGACACTCTGGACAGCCTGCATCTGGACCTGACCGGCTGCGATCCCGAGGGCAACGGCTTCAAGGCCCACAAGGCGCAGAAGAAAGCGGAAAAGGCCCGCTGCATGGAACGGCTGTTCAGCAATGCCGAGTATCAGAAGGCATGGCGCATCACAGCAGAGGCAAAGGCCCGGATCGACGCATGGGTGCCGGATTGCTTCTGATCTGAAAAAAAGCCGGGGGCGCAGACGACCATGACCCCGCCCCCGGATTACGCTAAAAAAACAGGGGAAGCAGGCACATGCCACAACAACCTATAGATGAGCAAGGCTTGAGCGCGGAACAGATCGACGCCTTGCGGGCCTATCGCGACCAGCATGGCAGACGCTGGAAAAGCCGCCTGCTGGCCGGATGGCTCTCCTCGACGGGCGATGAAGGGCCGGAGCTTCGCCAGGTCCGCAACACCTTTGGCCCATCCTGGCTGCTGAACTATCGCCTGCCCGACTGACATTCCCATTCCTTCAGCGACGAAGGTTCACCTGGCCCCGCCCCGTGCGGGGCTTCTTTTTTGCCGCTGCTGGCTCAGGTTTCCCCTGCCCTGTCACCGGCTGGCCGGCGCCAGGACAGGGGCGGCGCTCAGGCCGCGCCGGGCCGCCGCTGCGCGGCTTTTCATGCTTTTGGGAGCGGACGCGTGGGGAACTTCCGTTGCCAAGTTTCGATGAGAAAGAGCGCGGCAGTGCTTGCAGCATGGATCGACAGCCGAGCAATTCGTGCGTCAATGCGGGCATATCCCCTTTCGCGACCGTGTGCGTCGCCCCCGTGGGTGCGCAGCGATCCAACCCCCCCCAATAACCGTGTTCAGGCCAGACAGAATTTGCCGCACATCATTGGCAATCAATGGGTCAATGTCGGTGCGATCGGGAGACAGGCCAAGCGGTTGCTTCACAGCATTGTAGAGGCCCTGCACATCCTTCTTTGCAGGGAGAGGTTGCCCGAGTTCGAGGAGAATTGACCGGCATACGCTTTCGATCGTGCTACATGCGGCGGTTACAGCATCCTCGGGGTCGGTCTGGCTGCTGGCAAGGGCGCGATCCAGATCCCGGCTCACCGTATCGAAGTCGATTACCTCTGATAGACCAGCAAGCTCTGCGAGAACAGGCACACCTTTTCCTGCTTCTAGAAGGCGTATCCGAGTGCCTTGCTGTTGCAGCTCAAAGCCGTCGAAGCGCAGGACGCGATTGAGATAGTCCAGCACGGCATTGTGACGTTCAGGTTCATGGATGAAGTCGCGAGGATCGGCGGCTGCTTCGATGATCCTTGTAAGGTGCGGCGCTGCCTCAAAGCCGTTGTTGAGCCTGTTGAGACACTTCACAAGCGACGGGACGCGAGAACCCTCAACTGTAAAGGCGACGTTACAGCCCCGCATGAATTTTTCGATCTTTGGCCCACTGCGGTAGATGCCAACAGGAGGTGTCAGGTCATTGCCGCCACCCCCGCTGATGATCTCGGCAATAGCATCGATGCTTTGAGGCGATAGCGGAAACGGCATGGTTGCAAGTCGTCTTTTCGATGAAGCAGGTTGATGTTGCCATCATGTATGGCGATCATAACGGAATAGCCCTTGGGAGCTTGTTCGGATTATGCCACATCAGTTTTAGAGAAATCATCGCCCTTGTAGAGCAAGGGCACATGGTAGGCTTTGGCGCAGGCATAGGACAAAGCATCGCCCATGTTGAGTTGCGCCGGATGCCCGACCACCTTGCCATAGACAGACAGCGCGCGGATCGCCTCGGCGCCCATGCTGCCCGTGATGTGCATCTCCTTGGCTTCAAGCGCCTTCAGCAGCTCATCGACAAGTTCCGTCGCGGCGGCAAAGTCCTCGGCTGTCGCCGGGCCTTTGCCGCGCCGCTCGACCCGCTTGCGCACAAGGGCAAGTGTCGCCTCCAGGCGCACAATGGGCGAATAGCGCAGGCCGCCTCGCGCGGCCTCCATCGCCTTCAGGAACGCAGGCCCGTCTTCTTCCTGCAACAGCACGGCTGCGACAACGCTGGCATCGAGAAACATCAGTCCTCGCCCCACTGTTCGTCCATGAATGCCTTGTCTGCTGCAATGTCGCTGCCGCTGGACACAAAACCGGCCTCCGCTGCCCGGCGCTGTATCCGCGCAACCCGGTCCGTCAGGGTCTCCTTGGCAGCGAGAGCGTTCAACTGGTCGGACAAGGCGCGGCGAACAGCCTCCGTCTTGTTCGTCATGCCGGTGGCCGCAAGATACTGATCGACAAGTGTATCAACCGCAGGGTCTTTGATGTAGAGGGGCATGGTATATCCTCGTTTTGAGCAGAGTATATCCTTTGGGGGATATAGAAGCAACCTCCGATTGGATATACCAACGGGCGTCCCCCTTCGGGTCGCGTCCCCGGTTCCGGCCGGCAAGCCGGCCTCCACCCGAGCTGGTCAGGGCGATGCTCCCGGCTGCGCCGTGCGGATGCCTGTCTCGTCCCGAGCCAGTCCCTCGCTCGCCGGTCCTGGTCGCCCTGCCCTGCCCATCTCGTCCCTTCGGGCGGGACCGCTGACGCGGGCCGTGAGCCCGGTTGTCCAGCCTCGCGCCAGAACGACCTTGGGAGTGGAGGCGGGAGGCCGAAGCAGGCTGTAAGCGAGACCACAGGGATCGAGCAAACGGCCTGTGGTCAACCGGGCGGGCAGTTGCAGGCTGCCGGTGATGCACAGAGATAGCTGCCTTCCCGTCTGACTGCTGCGGCAGGAAGAAGACACGGGAGAGGCCCGCGCGAGGCACGGGCCAGGATGATCCTTTTGCCGTTCCGGGGGATCGACGGGCTGTCGCCCGCTCACCCCCGTCCGCAGCCTTTTTGTTTTCCTGTCCGCCACGCATCCCCGCCCGAGCCGGTCAAGGGGCAAGCGCCGCCCTTTGGGCGTCGTCGTCCAGGCGGGCCGTGTCCTCGCCCGTTCCGGGCTGCGGGCCGCACTACCCCGCCTTCCCGACCCCTTGACAGTCTCGGGCGCGGCCGCGGGCAGGGCTGCGCCCTCCCCGCTCCGCTTTCCGAAAAGCATGGGCCTTTCGAGACAGCAGATCAGGAAGGCTCGCCCATCGGCGGAACGGGCAGAAGACCCGGCCGCCCCGTTGCGAGAGGAACGCCACAAATGGCTTTCGACCTTTACCAGCACGTCACCGACACCATCATCGCCAGCCTTGATGCGGGCACCCCGGCATGGCGCAAGCCGTGGACCGGCGACACCGGCGGCGCGGCCTTCCCCCGCCGCGCCAACGGCGAGCCTTATCGCGGCATCAATGTCCTGATGCTGTGGCTGACCGCCGCCGACAAAGGCTATCGCGCCGCCCATTGGTTTACCTACAAGCAGGCCCAAGAGGCGGGTGGGCAGGTCCGCAAAGGCGAGAAATCCGCAACCGTGGTCAAATACGGCACCTTTGAGCGCGAGACCGAGGGCAGCGACGACCCGCGCAAAGTCCCCTACCTGAAAGCCTATCGCGTCTTTAACGCCGAGCAGATCGACGGCCTGCCCACCGAGTTTCACGCCGCCGCGGCCGAGGAACCGTGCAACCTGGGCACCGCCGCCGACCCCGCGCTTGACGCTTTCTTTGCCGCCACCGGCGCAGACATTCGCACCAGTGACGACCCCCGCGCCTACTACAACCCCGTTGCCGACTTCATCCATATGCCGCCGATCGCCACCTTCCACACGGCGGGCGGATTTTATGCCACCCTTGCCCATGAAACAGTTCATTGGACCGGCCACGGGAGCCGCCTTGACCGACTGGGCCGCTTCACCGAACGGAAGGCGTATGCCTTCGAGGAACTGATTGCGGAAATCGGCAACTGCATGATCTGCGCGAGCCTTGGCCTGCCCCCCGACTTCGAGCAGTCCGCCGCCTATGTCGGAAGCTGGCTGCGCGCGCTTCAGGACGACAAGCGGCTGATCTTCAAGGCCGCGACCGAGGCGCAGAAGGCCGCCGACCTGCTGTTGCAGACGTGCCCCGCCGAGGAAAGGGCCGCCGCATAAGCGGCCCCCGCCACTGCCTCGCGTCCCGCATCAAGCGGGGCGCATCCTCCCTCCAGGTAGGCGGCACGCGCCCCAGCCAAGGCCGGGCCACGCGCCGCCATGCGCCTATGCGGCGCTCGCAGCCGCTGGCGCGGCACTCCTTGCCCCCTCAAACGCGCGGCCCACCGGACCGGGGGCGTTCGGCTTGCCCGAATCCCCAGAAGGCGTGATCTTCGCGTCTTTGTCGCGAACCTCGCCCCATGCGGGATCACTCCATCAATACCCGGCGTTTGCCATCAACTCATCGAGGTAGGATGAGAAGCGCGCGCGCGTGTAGTGGTTCAGCATCGAACGCAGGACGCCGAACCCCGCCGGGTCGAGCCGGGCTTCCATGTCGGCAACCTCTGCCGGTGTGAGCTGCACTCGCGTCTGCATATGACGCCCGACGCTTTCCGGTCGATCAAGATGAACGTCGCCTGCCTTGATCGTCTTGAATTCACGTAGCAGTTCTGGCTTGAATCTATTGAGGCTGTTGCGCAGCAGTGTTGTCGGTGGCAAGCCAACCGCTGCTGCCCATGTTTCTGCGCGCTTCTCTACATCCGCATGAATGCGAATAGTCAGCACAACATCGACATAGGCGTCCTTGCCCCCTGCCCCTTCGGCCAGAGGCTCGACAGTAACTGAGGCCGCCACCTTGTCGCTATCCGATGCCTGCGTGGCGGGTGCGGTTTCCAGGCCGTGTTCTCCTTTGGCCAATTGCGGCATCTTGCCATCAGGTTGATCGTGGGTGTGTCCCGTTTCCTCTGATTGCCGCAGTCGCTGTCGTGTTGATTTTCTGGTTGCGGATAGATCGTGAGCTGCCGCTTCTTCCGACCGAATGGTTGGATCGGCGGGCGCGGGATCTGCAGGCGGCGCCTCGGAGACTTCCGCTGGCCGCGCCGCCTCCAGCTTTTCTCGGAGTTCCTTTCCAACCATATCAAATGGATTCGGCCTGTCGGATGCGGGCTTCCCGATTGTTTGGGTAAACTCACGGTCGCGCTTGAGTATGTCGCCGGGCCTTTTGCGCGGAAGGGACATCAGACAGCCTCCGCATCGGTCAGCATGGCTTCATCGAGAAGTTGCAGAACCGCATCCATCTCTTCCAGTGCGTTCGTAAGGTGGTTCTGGATGATGCCTTTGCGAGTGTTGTCGCGAATTTCTCCAAGCAGCCCCTCCCCATCGACCTGCTTGTAGGCTTTGCGCTCCATGATCGGTTCCTCGATCACTGGCATGGACCCGAATATCTGTTCGATGGCCTGCCTTTCGGTTGCGCTCGGGTCAGCCGACACAGCGTTGATGACAACGCGGTAGTCCGGCACACTCTGCGCGTTGTTGACACGGCCTTTCAGGCGCTCGTGCCAAATCAGCGTCTCCATCGTCTCGGTATAGTCACCCCTGCCCGGCCGAACCGGCGCGACGATCAGGTGCGACTGCAGCACCACATCGTCCAAGGCTTCGCTCGCGCCCCCGAAGGTGTCGATCAGGACCAGGTGATCGTGCTCTGGTTCGTTGTAGATCGCGTCGAGCTTGGCGGTGATCTCTGCTGGGTCGTAGGTGTGGATCACCTCGGCTCGGTCGTTCCAGTTTCCAAGCTGCTTTGCGACCTTCATCCAGCCGTAAATGCTCTGGCTGCTGTCGGTATCAAAGACCGTCACCCGGTCGCCGCGCGCGATGGCGGCGCTTGCCAGCCCACGCACCAGCGTCGATTTTCCGCAGCCACCCTTGCGGTTGATAACCGCGATCACGCGAATGCCCCTACTCATTACTTCCCTTCTTTCATGCACTCTTGCGGCCCATCACTCGTGCGATCTGACACTCTGTCACCGCGACGCTCGTTCAGTCTGAGGAAGATGCACTCTTGCGATCTATCCATCAATCGGACTTTCGCCCTGGCGCTCTGCCTCTCAACCACTGTGGCAGTATAGCTCTCGTGCGATAGGTCTCTCTGTCTCACCATATGTCTGTCTTTCTGTCTGTCTGTCAGTCTCTCTTTCGGTCTGTCTGACTGTCTATTTGTCTTTCTTTCATTAGGTCAAAGTGTTATTCTGTCACTTGGTCACTCTGACGATATGGCTCTCTGTCATATGGTCAGCCAGTCGGACTGTCAGTCCGTCAGTGCGTCAGTCCGTCAGTGCGTCAGTCCGTCAGTGCGTCAGTCCGTCAGTGCGTCAGTCCGTCAGTGCGTCAGTGCGTCAGTCCGTCAGTGCGTCAGTGCGTCAGTCCGTCAGTGCGTCAGTGTGCCTCTATATCTCACTGATAGTATGTCGGTGTGTCGGTGTGTCGGTCTGGCACTCAAAGCAAAGGGCGTCTCGCAGGTCGGTCTTTCCTTCTTTTTGCTGCCTCCCTCCACCACGCTGGTCGGAGCCATCTCCAAAGGCCCTTGGAACACCTTGCAGACTAATGAGCGCAGGGTCGGGGAAACCTGTGGCGCTATCTCCTGACGCAAGCAGGACAGGGCCTCGAGCGAGGTATCGGCAACAGCTGTCCTGCTACCACTACAGCAGAGGTGGGGAAAAGCGGTTGACGGGAGTATAGGAAGATGAAGTGATGGAAATGGCAGGAACTGTTGAATGTTTACAAAGCTGGATCAGGTGGCTCGTGGCCCGTCAGAAACTCACTCCTTCCGAGCGCGACGAGGCGGTCCTTCGTCTGCGGGCAGGCGGAACCGCACAGTCGGTCGCCGATGCCGTAGGGGCATCGAAGGAAACCATTGCCAAGGTTCGGCAGCACGAAGTTCGGAGCCGTGACAGCGCCACCACGGACGGCAAGCCGGTATCGGCGCGACTGACGCCGGCCGAGATCGAGCAGTTGGAGTGGCTGAAAGCTCGTTTCGGTTACGGGTCCAACTCCGACGCGATCCGTGCCCTGGTCCGCGCAGCTTCGGGGATGCTGGAGTTCGACCCAGTGGCGGCCGAGAAGCTGGATGAAGTTCGGGGCGAGCTGCGCAAGATCGGGGTCAACGTGAACCAGATTGCCTTGGCCTCGAACCGGGGCCGGATCGACTTGGCCCGGCACGAGTGGCAGGCGGTTGACGAGTTGCGGCGCGCGTTTCCGAGGGTAGAAGGCTATCTGCGGGCAGTGGTGAACGAGCAGCGGCGGCGCGGGACGCGGCTGTTCCAGAAGTTCATCGAGGCCGGACGTGACTGATCTGGCCGACGATCTGATCGGAGAAATCCGCCTTGGCCGGAGCGGCCGCGGGCGGTTTCGGAACACTAACTTCGGCAAGGCACGGCGGAGTAGGACGGCGGGGTCGCTGTTTTCCGCGCGCGCGTGCAACCTGTGGCGGGTGGCGCAGGGCTCGAACGCGGCCGTGCTGAAGAAGATCACCCGGGGCGGC
>NZ_JBHLWE010000005.1:95863-96041 GCF_042432925.1 Paracoccus niistensis
CGCGCAACTGGCGGCGCAGTTCGACTATCTGTTCAGCAAGTCGGAGGCGGTGTTCGGCAATGGGGTCGAGCTGGAGTGGGGTGCGCGCTCGC
Source organism: Paracoccus niistensis (assembly GCF_042432925.1). NCBI lineage: Bacteria > Pseudomonadati > Pseudomonadota > Alphaproteobacteria > Rhodobacterales > Paracoccaceae > Paracoccus > Paracoccus niistensis. Next base: position 95,956 of record NZ_JBHLWE010000005.1, read on the forward strand.
TCACCGACGAGCAGCGCAAGGAGCTGGCCCTTGATTGGGAGGATGCGTGGTCGGGGGAGCCGAAGAACGGCCACACCACCCATCTG
>NZ_JBHLWE010000005.1:96176-96630 GCF_042432925.1 Paracoccus niistensis
TGCTGCTGTCCTTCCCGGCTGACCTGTCGCCCCGGAAGGCGCTACGGATCGCGGAAGCTTGGGCCTTCGAGATGTTCCAGTCGGGCGTGCATGTTGACGACCAGTGGTCCTATGTGGCGGCGCTGCACACCGATCGAGCGCATCCCCACGTCCACATCGTCCTGAACAATCGAGGACTGCACAACGACGACTGGTTCTACATCGCTCGCGACCACGTGTTCTGCCTCGACATGATGAAGGAGCGCCTGGTCGAACTGGCGGCCGACATCGGCGTGGAATTGGATGCGTCCTCGCGCCTGGAGCGCGGCATTCTGACCTACGGGCCGACCCGGGCCGAGATCGAGGGCGCCAAGCGCGAGAAACGGCGCGTCCACGAGCGCAAGCTGCACGGGCAGGCGCTGGAGGACGGGCTGGCGGTGGTCGAGCAGAGCGCCGCCACCCTGCGGATGCTGGC
>NZ_JBHLWE010000050.1:0-15693 GCF_042432925.1 Paracoccus niistensis
AGACGTTGCCCATGCTGACGATGTAGTTGCCGTGGTTCGACATCAGCCGCGGCATCGGCCAGTTGGGGATGCGCGCCGAGCCCGCCGGGCCCAGCACCACGAAGCTGTCCGAGGTGACGGCCGTCTTCACCGGCGCGCCCTTGTCCTTCCAGTCGGGGATCAGCGCGTCCAGGCCGACCGGGTCCAGCACCGCGCCCGACAGGATATGGGCCCCGACCTCGGAGCCCTTTTCCAGCACCACGACGTTCAGGTCGGCGTCGATCTGCTTCAGGCGGATCGCCGCCGACAGGCCCGCAGGCCCCGCCCCGACGATCACCACGTCGAATTCCATCGATTCGCGTTCGATCGTGCTCATCCTTCCTCCTTGGTGTCGAGCGCATCGCGGAACGTCTCGATCAGCTTCTGCTTGAGGATCTTGCCGTTGGGCGAGGTCGGCAACGCCGTTGTCACGATGATGCGCGAGGGCCGCTTGTAGGGCGAGAGACGCTCGGCCACGTGCTCGCGCAGGTCGGCTTCGCTGACCACGGCGGGATCGTCGGCCTGGCAGAAGGCCAAGACCTCCTCGTTGCCGCCCTCGACCTTGCGGCCGATCACGGCGGTCTGGACCACGCGGGGATGGTCGTTCAGCGCGGCCTCTACCTCGGGCGGATAAACGTTGAAACCGCCGCGGATGATCAGCTCGCGCGCGCGCCCTGCGATATGCAGGTTGCCGTCCTCGTCGATGCGGCCCAGATCGCCGGTGCAGAGGAAGCCGTCCGCGTCGAAGGCAGCGGCCGTGGCCTCGGGGTTGCGGAAATAGCCGGGCATGACATGCGGGCCTCGGGTCTGGATCTCGCCCACGCCATCGGGGCCCACGTCGCGCAGGCGCAACTCGACGCCGGGCAGGGCCGGGCCAACGCTCACATCGGGCACACCCGGCGGGTTGGTGGTCAGGGTGACGCCCGCTGTCGTCTCGGTCAGGCCATAGCCGTTCTGCAGTGCCACGCCATAGAAGGCCTCGGCCCGCCGCTTCCAGTCGGGATCAAGCGGCGCGGCCCCCGACGACACATAGCGCAGCCGTCCCGGCGGCAGGCGGGTGCCGCCCGCCTCCTCCATGATCAGCGCGTGCATCTGCGGGACCGCGGGCAGGACGCTGACGCCCGCCTGCAAGGCCTCGACCACGGCCGGGGCCGAGAAGCGCGGGAACAGCCACAGCTCGGCCCCCGCGACGGTGCTGGCGATCATCATCGAGGTCAGGCCGAAGACATGCGTCATCGGCAGCACGCCCAGAATCAGGTCGTCGGGCGTGATCTCGCGCATCCGGGCCGAGGTCTGGCCGCCGAACAGCAGATTGGCGTGGCTGAGCATCACCCCCTTGGGCGTGCCGGTCGAGCCGGTCGTGTAAAGGATCACGGCCGTCTGCTCAGGACCTGCTGCCACAGGCTCGGGCGTCGCGGAAGGGCGCGGCCCGGCGATCGCCAGACTGCCCAACAGCGTGTTCCAGCCAGCCGCATCGGCGATCTCGGCGTGGGTGCGTGCCTGGGGCGAGACATGGGTCAGATAAACCGTCAGCCGCGGGTCGGCGTGGTCCGCGATGCGGTGCAGCTCGTGCTCGGTCATACGGGCATTGACGGGCACGGCCACCGCATCGAGCCGCGACGCCGCCATGATCAGCCCCACCAGCGCGGCACAGTTTTCCGCCAGGATCAGCAGGCGGTCGCCCGGCCGGAGGTCCCGCGCTTTCAGTTCGGCGGATAGCACATCCACGGCGGCGGATAGTTCACCATAGGTGAAGGTTCTGCCGTCGTGATCGCGCAGCGCAGGCGCATCCGGGCGGGTGCTGCGTTGGGTGTCGAGCGGATCGTGTATGCGGGTCATGGTCATCGGCGGGTTTCCTCCTTCTCGGCGCCGGAACTGCCGCGGCCGAAGTCCGGCGCGGTTCGGTTCAGGCGGGCTTTCAGGCCCGCGGCGGCCTCGGGGGCGGCCAGCGCGTCGGTCATGGCCTCGGCCTCGCGGTCGAGCTGAGCGCCGAAATCGCCGTCGTGGGCGGTGGCCAGAAGCCGCTTGATCGTGCCATGGGCTGCGGCGGGACCCTGCGCCATCCGTGCGGCCAACTCTGCGGCACGGGCGAGCGCCTGTCCGGGCGCTACGAGGTCTGTCACTACGCCCATCCCCGCGAGGGTGGCAGCGGATACCGGATCGCCCGTCAGGCACATCCGAGCCACGAAGCTCGCCGGCATACTGCGCGCGAGCGAAGCGGTCAGTCCGCCGTCCGGCACTAGCCCCACGCGAACATAGGCGGCGGCGAAGCTCGCGTCTTCGGCTGCCACCAGCAGGTCGCAGGCCAGCGCGACTGACAGCCCTGCACCGGCCGCGCCGCCTTCGACGGCGGCGATGACGGGGCGTGGGCAGATGCGAATCGCGCGGATGGTGGCGTGCAGGTCCTCGATCAACGCGCGCCGCTCGTCCCGTCTCATCGCGGCGCGGGTCGCCAGCGCGTTCAGATCGCCGCCCGCGCAGAAATATCCGTCCGCCCCGGTTAGTACCACGGCGCCCAAGCGATCCTCGGCCGCCGTCTGCTCCAGCGCCTCGCGCAGGCTGACATACATGGAGGGCACCAGCGCATTGCGGCGGCCGGGGTTCGACAGCGTCACCCGCAAGTGGTCGCCGTGATCCTCGACACGAGCCTCGGCTTGCGCGGGTGTCATGGGGTGTTCTCGGGGCTGCTCTTGGTCCCGGTGGGAACGCGCTTGAAGACCCCGCTCGCCGTCGCGATCAGGGTGCCGTCGTCATGGACCAGATCGGCCGCGACGAAGAGCAGGCTGCGCCCTCCCCCGACCACGCGGCCCGTCGCGGTGACGCCGCCTTTCCGGGCGGGCCCCACGAAGTCGATGTTGAGCGAGACCGTGAGGAACGGCTGGCGGCCGCTGTCGTCCACGGTCAGGCTGGCCGTGGCGCCGGCGGCGCTGTCGAGCAGCATCCCCGCTATTCCGCCATGCAGCACGCCGTGGCGGTTCGTGTGGCGTTCGTCCAAGACCAGCCGGCAGCGGGCGCGCCGGTCGGGTTGGCCCACGTCCAGCGTGTAGCCGACCATGCGCTGCGCGCCGGTTTCGTCCTCGATGATGGCCCCGCCGCTCATGCGGCGCTGACCGCGATGAAGCGTTCCAGGTGATGGTCGCTGTCACCGAAACGGGCGTCGGCGGCCAGCAGGCGGCGGGCGAGGGGCGCGAGCTCGTATTCCTCGGTCATCCCGATGCCGCCGTGAAGCTGGATCGTTTCCTCGGCCACGTAAAGCGCGACCCGGCCCACGAGCGACTTGGTGGCCGCGACATTGCGGTCACGGTCAGGGGCGTCGAGGTTTCCCGCGAGGTTCCAGACAGCCGAGCGCGCCTGCTCGACCTCGGTCAGCAGGTCGGCCATGCGGTGCTGGACCGCCTGGAAGGACCCGATCGGACGGCCGAACTGCTTGCGGGTCTTGAGGTAGTCGGTCGTCAGCTCGACCGCCTTTTCCATCACCCCCAAGGCGTCGGCGCAGACGGCGAGGATCGCGGCGGCGAGCGGTTGTTCCAGAAGCGATACGTCCCCGATCCGGCGGGCGGCGGTATCCTTCAGCGTGACCTCGGCCGCGCGGCCGCCGTCCATCAGGGCATAGCCGCGCATGGCCAGCCCCTCGGCTCCGGCCTCGACCAGCCACAGCCCGTCTGTAGCCCGCACGATCAGGTGGGTCGCGTCCTCGGCCCCCGGCACGACCGACTTCTCGCCGGTCAGCCGGTCGCCCTCGGCGCGGGTCGCCACGGTGCCGTCATAGCGCTGTCCGGGTTCGTCCAGCGCAACCGCGACGCGGGCCTCGCCGCTGGCGGCGGCCTCGGCCAGATCGGCCTCGCCCGCGGCGGCCAAGATGCCCGCGCCCAGCACCACGCTGTCCAGCAGCGGCATGACCGCACCTGCCCGGCCGAGCGTGCGGAACACCATCAGGATGTCCGCCCCGGTGCCGCCGAAGCCGCCGGCCTCTTCGGTCATCAGGGCCGCGCCCGTTCCCAGGTCGAACAGGGCGGCGCTGTCCGGGCCCCGTTCCAGCGTGCGCGCCAGGCTTTCGCCCAGCATGGTCTGTTCCTCGGTGAAGCCGAAATCCATGAAGCGGTTCCCCTCAAAGCCCCAGCAGGGATTTGGCGATGATCCCCCGCTGGATTTCGTTCGAGCCGCCATAGATCGACAGCTTGCGGTTGTTCAGATAAGCGCGGGTCGCCCCTGCCGCCTCGGCTGGGCCGGGGGGGGCATCGTCATTCGCGCCCTCCAGCGCCTCGGAGGGGAAGGCCAGCGCCCAAGGGCCAACTGCGCGGCGGGTCAGGTCGTTGATCGCCTGCCGGATCTGGGTCCCCTTCAGCTTCAGCATCGAGCTTTCCGCCCCTGGCACCTGACCCGCAGCCGCCTGCGCCAGCATCCGCAGGTTGGTGGTGGACATCGCCATCAGGTCGATCTCGACCTCGGCCAAGCGGGCGGCGAACAGCGGATTCTCGATCAGCGGCCTGCCGTTCGCGACCTGGGCCCGCGCGATCCGTTTCAGCGCGGCAAGGCCCGCCGTGGCAAAGCCCACGCCCGCGATGTTGGTGCGCTCATGCGTCAGCAGATACTTGGCGTAGGTCCAGCCCTTGTTCTCCTCGCCCACGAGGTTCGCGACGGGCACGCGCACGTCGTCGAAGAAGACCTCGTTCACCTCGGGCGTGCCCTCCAGAAGGACGATGGGCCGCACGGTGATGCCGGGGGTGGTCATGTCGATCAGGAGGAAGCTGATCCCCTCCTGCGCCTTGACGGTGGAATTGGTCCGCACCAGGCAGAAGATCCAGTTGGCATGCTGGCCAAGCGTGGTCCAGGTCTTCTGCCCGTTGACGATGTAATGGTCGCCGTCGCGCACCGCCGTCGTCTTAAGCGAGGCGAGGTCCGACCCCGCGCCGGGTTCCGAGTAACCTTGGCACCACCAGTCCTGCCCGTTCAGGATGCGCGGCAGGTAGTGCTCCTGCTGTTCCTTCGACCCGAACTTCTGCAGCACCGGTCCCAGCATGGCGATGCCGAAGGGCAGGATGCGCGGCGCATGGGCCAGCGCGCTTTCCTCCTCGAAGATGTGGCGCTGGATCGCGGTCCAGCCGGCGCCGCCGAACTCAACCGGCCAGTTGCCGGCAAGCCATCCCTTCCCGTTCAGGACGGCGTGCCATTCCTCGATCTCGTCCTTGGTCAGCTCCTGATGAAGCCGGACCTTTTCGGACAGCCGCGCGGGCAGCCGGTCCCGAAGGAACTGGCGGACCTCGGCGCGGAAGGCCTGGTCCTCGGGCGAAAAGCTCATGTCCATGGCGGTTTTCCCCTCAGAAGATCTCGATCAGGCCGGCAGCGCCCTGGCCGCCGCCGATGCACATGGTGACGACGCCCCATTTCGCGCCGCGCCGCTTGCCTTCCAGCAGGATGTGGCCGGCCATGCGCGCCCCAGTCATGCCGAAGGGGTGGCCAATGGCGATCGAGCCGCCGTTGACGTTGAACTTGTCAGGGTCGATTCCCAGCCGGTCGCGGCAGTAAAGCGCCTGGCTGGCGAAGGCCTCGTTCAGTTCCCACAGGTCGATGTCGTCCACCGACAGGCCCGCCCGTTCCAACAGGCGCGGCACGGCGAAGACCGGGCCGATGCCCATCTCGTCGGGCTCGCACCCCGCAATGGCGAAGCCGCGAAAGGCGCCAAGCGGCGCCACGCCCTCGCGCGCGGCAAGCTCGCCGTCCATGACCACCAGCGCCGCAGCGCCGTCGGATAGTTGCGAGGCGTTGCCGGCGGTCACGAACTTGTCCTCGCCCTTGACGGGTTTCAGCGAGGCCAGCCCGTCCAGCGTGGTGGACGGACGGTTGCATTCGTCGCGGTCGAAGGTGGCTTCCTCGTGCCGGACCTCGCCCGTGGCCTTTTCGATGACAGCACGCGTGACCTCGATCGGGATGATCTCGTCCGCGAACAGCCCCGCCTGCTGCGCGATGGCAATGCGCTGCTGCGAGCGTAGGGCGTATTCGTCCTGAGCCTCGCGGCTGACGCCATAACGGGCGGCCACGTTGTCGGCGGTGTCGATCATCGGCAGATACAGGTCGGGCTTGTGTTCCTCGATCCAGGCCTCGCGCGAGTTCCGGGGCGGCGGCTGGACTAGGCTGATCGATTCAACCCCGCCCGCCAGTACGGCCTGCGCGCCTTCCAGCTGGACCATGTGCGCGCCCATCGCCAGCGCCTGCAGGCCGGACCCGCAGAAACGGTTGACTGTTGTGCCTGCCACACTGACGGGAAAGCCCGCGCGCACGACGATCTGACGGGCGATGTTGCCGCCGGTGACATATTCGGGATAGCCGCAGCCCCAGATGCTGTCCTCGACCAGCGCGGGGTCGATGCCGGCGCGTTCCACCGCGACGGCGGCGACGCGCCCCCCCATGGTCGCACCGTGGGTCAGGTTCAGGCTGCCCCGGCCGGCCTTGCCGATGCCTGTGCGGGCGGTCGAGACGATGACAGCGTCCTTCATTTCATGTCCTTTCCGGTGTTCACGTCGGCCAGTTTCCCGCCTTCGGCAGCAAGGCGCGCCAACAGGGGAGAAATCTGCCAGAAATAGGGGTCTTCCTGGGCGAAGCGGGCGATGTCGGCCGCGATGCGGTCCAGCCCCTGCGCGTCGGCCCAATGCATCGGGCCGCCCTTCCAGCGCGGGAAGCCATAGCCATGCAGCAGCACGACATCGATGTCCGAGGCCCGGGCGGCGATACCTTCGTCGAGGATCTGAGCGCCTTCATTCACCATTGCCGCCATGTAGCGAGACTGGATCTCCTCGGGCGTGAAGCTGCGCGGGGTAATCCCTAGCTCGCGGCGGATGCCGTCCAGCATCTCTGCAATCTCGGGATCGGGGCGGCCCTGCGGGGACTGGTCGTCATAGATGTAATAGCCGCGCCCGGTCTTGCGGCCTAGACGTCCCGCCTCGACCAGCCGGTCGGCGAAGACCGGCACTCGCTCACGCGCATCGCGGGTCGCCGCCTTCCGCTGCCGGGTGGCATAGCCGATGTCCAGCCCGGCAAGGTCGCCCACCTGATAGGGACCCATCGGGAAGCCGAAGCCGACAATCGCTTGATCGACGTCGTAAGGCGAGGCGCCGTCCAGCACCATGTGGTCGGCCGCCGTGCGATAGGCCAATAGCATCCGGTTGCCGATGAAGCCGTCGCAAACGCCCGAGCGCACGCCGATCTTGCCCATCCGCTTGGCCAGCGCAAAGGCGGTCGCCACCACGTCCGGGGCAGTGCAGTCCGCCACGACAATCTCCAGCAGCCGCATCACGTTGGCGGGCGAGAAGAAATGCAGCCCAATCACGTCCTGTGGGCGTAAGGTCGCTTGGGCGATCAGGTTCACGTCGAGATAGGACGTGTTCGTCGCCAGCACCGCGCCGGGGCGGCAGATGCTGTCGAGGGTCTGAAACACCTCGCGCTTGACGTCGAGATCCTCAAACACTGCCTCGATCACCAGATCGACCTCGGCCAGCGCGTCATAAGCAGCGGCGGCGCGGAACGCCTGCGAAAGCATCTGGTCGCGCGCCTCGGGGGCCAGCTTGCCGCGCTTGACGGCACCCTCCAGCATCTTGGCGATGCCTGCGGCCGCTTTGTCCGCGGAAGGTTGGTCACGTTCGACCAGCGTCACGTCCAGCCCTGCCGTCAGCGCGGCGGTCGCAATGCCTTGCCCCATGGTGCCGCCGCCGATGATGCCGACGCGGTCCAGCTTGCGCGGGCTGACGCCGGTCAGGTCGCCCTGCTGCGCGGCCCGGCGCTCGGCGAAGAAGGCGTGGATCAGCGCCGCGCGTTCGGGCGTTTGCATCAAGTCCATGAAGGCGCGGCGCTCATGCGCCACGCCCCCGGCAAAGGGCATCGCGAGCCCCTCGACGATGGTGTCGAGCGCGCGCATCGGTGCCACCTGCCCGCGGGCGGACTTCATGACCTTCCGGCGCCACTCCTCCACCATCGCCGCGTCAGCCGCCGGAGCCTCGGCTTCACCCAAGCGGCGAGGCCCGGCCCCCTGGTTCAGCAGCCGCCGCGCCTCGGCCTCGCCTGCGGCGCGGGAGTCGGTCCCTTCGGCCACGGCGTCGATCAGCCCCAGCCGCCGCGCCTCGCCCGCGTCGATCTGGCGCCCCGAGGTAATGAGATCGATAGCCGCCTCGGTTCCCACGGCGCGCGGCAGCCGCTGCGTACCCCCCGCACCGGGCAAGAGGCCCAAGGTCACCTCAGGCAGGCCCATCCGGGTGCCCGGCACCGCGACCCGGTAATGCGCACCCAAGGCGACCTCCAGCCCACCGCCCAGCACCGTGCCGTGCAGCGCCGCGACCACGGGCTTTTCCGATGCCTCAATGGCGGCGATCACGTCGGGCAGGCTCGGGGGCACCGAAGGCTTGCCGAATTCAGAGATGTCGGCCCCGGCGATGAAGGTGCGGCCGGCGCAGGACAGCACGGCGATCCGGGCGTCGGGATCCTCTGCCAGGCGGGCGACGGCCTCGGCCAGTCCCTGCCGCACCGCCGCGGACAAGGCGTTGACTGGCGGGTTGTCAATCTCGATTAATGCGATGTCGCCCTCGCGGCGATAGCTGACGGGGGTCTGTCCAGCCATGCTCAGGCCTCCATGCGGACCAGGCCGGGGGCCTGTCCAGTCAAACGTTCCAAGGTGCGGACCGCGGCGACGAGTCGGGGCCCGACGTCGGTTTCCATGCGCTTGATCGGAGCCTCGGCGGGCAGCGCGCCGCAGGTGAAAACCACCGGCTCTGCAAGGTTGCTGCTGCGGAACGGCACAGAAACCGCATTGTAGGCGGCCGACATCCCGCTACCGGCAGGGGTTGAGACGAAGCCCTGCAGCGCCATGTCGGCAAGCGCCTGCGGCCTGCCGACTAGCAGCGCGTCCAGCGACTCCGGGTCTGGCAGGTGCTCGGCGGCGATCCGTTCGATCTCGGCCGGCGTGGCCGCAGCGATGAAGGCGCGCCAGGACGAGAAGGGCTGCAGCGGAATGCGCTGCCCGACCTCGAGCCAGATCGAGGCCACCCGGGTCGGCCGCCAGGTGCGGATCAGGACCATCTTGTCGCCGTCGCGCACCGCCAGCACCACCAAGGTTCCGCTTTCCTCGGCCAGCCGCTGCATCAGGTCATGCGCGGGAACAAGAAAGGACAACGAGGTTGCCGCCACATGGCCGACTGCGACCAGCGTCGGCCCTGGCCGGAAGCGGTCGTCACGGGGCGACTGGACCAGATAGCCCAGTTCCCCAAGGGTAAAGGTCAGGCGCGACACCGTCGATTTCGGCAGACCGGTGCGCTGCGCGATTTCGGCGTTGCTCAAGCCGTCGTCGGTGACGCGGAAGGCGCGCAGGACCGACAGCCCCCTGGCCAGAGTCGTCGCGAAGCGGGGATCGTTCTGTTCGGTCATCGCCTGCCTCACAAGCCGTTCGGGATGAGGGTCGAGATTGCCGGCACGAGGATCAGGATGCCCAGCACCACGATGTCCATCGCGAGGAAGCGCATCACCCCAGTGAAGATCTGGTCCACGGTGATGTTGCGCCCGGTCACGTTGCCGATGACGAAGACGTTCAGCCCGACCGGCGGCGTGATCAGCCCGATTTCCAGCAGCTTGACCACGATGACGCCGAACCAGATCAGGTCCATGCCCATGCTGTCCACCATCGGGATGACGAATGGCAGGGTCAGGACGATGATGCCCACGGGGTCGAGGAACATGCCAAGGAAAAGGTAGAGCGCCGAGATCGCGACCATCAGCATCAGGGGCGACAGCCCCGCCCCGGCGACCCACTGGGACACCATCCCCGCAGCCCCGGTCAGCGCGACGAAGGACACGAAGATCTTGGCGCAGGCGGCAATCAGGAAGATGGCCGAGGTCTGGATCAGGCTCTCGCGGATGGCGGTCCACATCGAGCGCAGCGTCAGCGAGCGTTCGAGGAAGCCAATCAGGATGGTTAGCACCACGCTAATCGCCGCCGCTTCGGTCGCGGTGAAGAGACCGCCATAGATCCCGCCGATGATGACCAGGAACAGGACCAGCGCCGGCCAGGCCGAGATCGCCGCCTTGAGGCGCGCGCCTTCGGACAGAGGCGTCGGATCGACAGGCGCCGCGGAAGGATCACGCGACGTCCACCAGACCACGACGATGACATAGCCCAGAAGCGTCAGCAGCCCCGGCAGGATGCCTGCCAGGAACAGCTTGCTGATCGAAGTTTCGGTGAAGATGCCGTAAAGGATGAACAGCACCGAGGGCGGGATCAGCGACCCCAGCGTGCCGCCGGCAGCGACAGAGGCCGTCGCCAGGCGCGGGTTGTAGCCTAGGCGCAGCATCTCGGGCACACAGATGCGCCCCATGGTCGAGGCGCAGGCGATCGACGACCCCGAGATGGCCGAGAACCCGGCGCAGCCCATCAGCGAGGCAACGCTGACCCCGCCTGGCACGCCGCGCAGCCAGACGTTGGCCGCGTCATAGATGCGGGTGGTGATGCCGGTGTGATAGGCGATGTTGCCAAGCGCCACGAACAGCGGGATCATCGACAGGTCGTAGGAATGGATCAGCTCGAAGAAGCTGTTCACGACCATCGACGAGGTCGGGTTGATAGCGCGTTCCGGCGTGAAGCTGCCGCTGCGGAAGGCATAGATCAGGAAGGTGCCCACGGTCGCCACGCCGGCCAGCACGAAGGCGATCGGCACGCGCAGCGCCAGAAGGACGATGACCAGCCCGAAGGCGACAAGTCCGATGGTGGATGCATCCATCTCAGACGGACTCCTCTTCGGTGTGGCTTTGGGTGGTGACGGTGCCGGTGCGCTGCAGCTCGGCGAGGTCCTCGAGCGCCACCAGGACGAGGCGGATCGTCATCATGACGAGGCCCAGAAGGAAGACCAGCTTCATCGGCCAGCGCGGGATGCCCAGAAGCCCGTCGTAGAACTCGCCCGAAGACCACGAACCCGACAGGTTGCGCCAGCTGGCATAGATCAGCGGCAGCATCGCCAGGAGCGCCACGAACCAGCCGAAGACGATCAGCCTGCCCCGGGCGCGGGGCGACATGCGGTCGGTGACGAAGGTCACCGCGATATGGGCGCGACTGGCCGTTGCCGCCGCCAGCGGAAAGACGATGGTCGGGATCATCAGCTCGCGGACGATGATGACGATGTCGGGCACGCTCCACCCGAAGAACTGCCGGCCGATCACGTTGGCGGTAATCGCCAGCGCCAGCGCCAAGGTCGAGACGACGGCGAATTCAAGCATGATGCGTTCGATGGCCTTCATGGCCGCACCTCCGGGTTTGATCGCGCTGTGGTCCGGGCCGATATGGGCGCGAACCGGGGGACGATGTGCCGGGCAGGCCTGTCCGGATGGATGCGGCCTGCCCGTCAGGCCTGAGTCAGGTCCAGAGGATCGGACCTTGGCTCAGTTGGCCTTGGCCGCCCAGGGATAACCCTGCTCATCACGCTGTTGGGCGAATTCCGCGATCAGTGCGGTGTATCGATCGACGAGCGCCTGGCCGTCCAAGCCCGCTCCGTCAGCGCGCTGGATCCACTCGTCGATGTATTTCTTTCCAGCCTCGGCCAGCCGCGCGCGGTCCTGGTCAGAGATCTTCAGGACAGGGGTACCCTTCTCCTCGAGAATCTTGACCGAACGCTCGTTGGCATCGGTCAGGATGCGCCCGAACTCGTCCGCCAGCCCCTCGCCCGCCGTCATCAGGCCCTGCTGCTGCTCAGGCGTCAGCGCGTCGAAGCTGTCCTTGTTCATCATGATGCCCAAGGCGCCGATCTGGCCGAAGTCGAGTTCGGTATAGCTGTCGAAAACTTCGTCGAACTTCAGCGCCTCGACCAGATAGGGATAGGTTTGGGTGCAGTCGATCAGTCCGGTATCCAGCCCCTGAAAGGCCTCGTAGACCGACATGTCGACCGGCGTTGCCCCGAGATCGTGGAACACCTTGCCATAGGCACCGACCCCGCGGATCTTCAGGCCTTTGACATCATCGAGGGACTCGATGGTCTTGCCCTTGCAGCCGACCTGCACGGCCGAGGTGGTGTACGTGCCGATATAGACCAGGTTTTGATTGGCCAGGTTCTCCCTGATCTGCTCGTTCTCGCGCATCAGCTTGTCGGTAGCCTTCATGCCCACCCAGGGATCGGGGTTCGGGATCGGCAGGTCGGCCAGGCCATAGGCGATCATGTCCTGCGGGAAATAGACCCCGATAACCGAGCCCATATCGGCCACGCCGTCACGGATCGACTCGACCGCAGCCTTTTCGGAAAACAGCGCCCCGCCCCAGTTCACGTCAATGGTGACTTCGCCCTTGGTCTGTTCGGCGACCTGATCAACGAACCATTGGGTCGCCTCGGCGCGCACGCCGCGGTTGGGTCCGGCTTCGCCGTAGATCAGCGTGGCGGCCATCGCCGCGGACGACGCCGAGCAGAGCAGCCCGACGGTCAGAAAACTCGTCATCAGAAAACGCATGGTGATTCTCCTCCCGTTCCAATAGATGGCACACTGTCTCAGATAATGGAACACTCTTGCACTGCCTCAAGCGAATTTGCGAGAGTGGCGGCGAGGATTCGCAGAGAGGAAAAAGATGCGTGTTCACCCTGGCGAGGGAGGGCTTCGTCTTCATTTCCGGCCACGATGTCTGTCTCTGCTCCGGCCGGCTGCGAACGCCTGCTGTCTGATGCCTGTCTGAATGCAGGCTTTTCCCATGCCCGAGCGCTCTGTCCGCATGCTGGTCGCACAGGGCTGCATCATCGTCGTCGTCCTGGCGTCCTTTGCCGGCATCTTCATCCACTCTGCCGCCATCGGCCTGACCGCCGGCGCGGCGCTGGCGGTCTTTCTCGTCCTGTGCAGGCGGCAGTTCACCATCGCCACGTGGTTGACCGTCAGCCTTTGCGTCCTGCTGCTGGCCGCGGCGATGCTGCGCGGCATCGACATCGAGACGCTGTCCCGGGGGCTTGAGCGGATGGCCTTCCTGGCGGCGCTGCTGGCGCTTCTGGGTGCGTTGCGGGTGGTTGCCTCAGAGGCGCCCGAGGTCGTCCGCGCCGGGCGCTATCTCACGACCCGCCCACCCGGCCGGCGCTATCTGGCGATGAACTTCGGCGGCCATGTCTTCGGCGTCCTCATCAATCTCGGCGGCATCGCGCTGCTGCTGGACATGACGCGGCGGTCGCTGGAGGAGACGAGCGCCCATCTGCCCCCGGACCTGCGGGAATGGAGGCTGCGCCGCATCACGACGGCCGTGCTGCGGGGCTTTGCGCTGGCCCCGCTCTGGTCGCCCATCGGGCTTGGGCTGAACGCCCTGCTGCTGGCAATGCCCGGGCTGGAATACGCCGACATCGGGCCTGCGGGGTTGCTGGCGGCGGCGTTGTTCCTGGCTTGGGGCTGGTTTCTGGACTGGGCGGGGGCGCCGCGCATCCCGCTTACGTCGCGGGCAGCCCCTCGACCGGATGCCGCCGACCGGGGCGGGGTTGCGCTGCTGGTGATGCATGTGGCGCTGCTGGCTGGGCTGGTCTTCGGGCTGCACGCGGCCACCGGGCTGCAGTTCCAGCAGGCGCTGCTGATCGCCGTGCCGGGCTACAGCCTGGCTTGGGCGGCGCGGATCGGGCGCGGCGGTCCGGGCCGCGCGGGTGCCGCGATGCGCCGCGCCACCGCCGGGACGATCCGGCGCTTTCCCTTGGCCGCCGCCGAGATCGGCGTCTTCGCCTCGGCGGGGCTTCTGTCGGTGCTGGCGCTGGAACTGCTGCCGATCGACCGGGTGCAGGCGCTGGTCGCCGCGCTGATCGGGGCCCCCTGGCAGATGGTCGTCCTGCTCAACCTGTCCATGTTCGCGCTGGCCACGGCAGGGGTGAACCCGATCATCACGGCCTCCGTCCTGGGCGGCCTCGTGACGCAACTGGACGTGCCGGGACTGAGCGATGCGGCCGCGGCGCTGTGCCTTGCGGGAACCTGGAGCTGCGTCATGGGCTTCACGCCGCTGATGACGACGGTGGTCTATGCCGGCGCATTGGTCGGACGGCCCGCGGCGGTCGTGGGCTTCCGCTGGAACGGGCTCTACTGCCTGTCAGGGCTGGCCCTGTGGACGATCGGGATGGCGCTGCTCGTGCAATCGGGCCTGATGTGAGGCTCGCCCCCCTTTTCTTCTGCCACTTGGACAACGGCGCGATGGATGCTGGCGACCGAGGGCTGCGGATCGAGAAGGGCCAGACCCTCGATCAGTTCGACCATCTCCTTCGGGAAGATGCGCGTCCCGGCTTCCGGCCGGATCGGACGTGCAGGGCCTGCCGGCCCATCCGCCCGGTCGCGGGCCGGCCAGCGGCGCGCGGTCCGCATCGGGAGGCCCGCCCCGGCTGCCACCCTTGATGGTGGAGGTGCGGGCGCCGCAGGGCCATGCGGCGGGCGGCGTCCGCCCTGTCCGGCCCCATCCGCCGGTCCCTCCGTCATGATGGTCTTCCCGTCCGCAAGGGGATCGCGTTGTGCATCATATCGCCCCGCACCCGGAAGATGGGCTTCTGCTCGCCAAGGGCTCGGCTCGCGTAAAGACGCGCCTCGCGCGGCCCCATGGCCCAGATGTCCTTGAGCGCGGGATCGGAGAGGTCCGGGCCGGGTTGACATATTCGTCCTCCCGGTTTTCCCACTTGTCCTTGGTCCCGCGCGCCACGAGCTGATCGACCAGCACCTCGTTGAACTGGCGTGCCGCCATCTCTTCCGCTTGCCGGCCAGCCCAAACCCCTAGTATCTCGTTGTTCTAGCCTAAAACCTTCCTAAAGGCCAAGGGCGATCCAATGAATACTGCCCGAGTAGGGCAGGGCAGGGCATCCTGCTGGATCAACCTGTTGCCGTTTTTCTACAGGACACTCTCCTCGCAGGCATGTAACGTAAGGGCACAATTTTCTTTCCAATGACGTCGGTTAATCGTCTTGTCTCTCCCGAGAGGCACCCTTCTCGAAGTTAAATGTATCCTCAGAGTTTCTATCTGCATGCTCACTAATCCCTCGCCCTTCCGCGCGGAGGAGAGGTCCCTGCTTGGCCAACTGGTCAGGGGACAAGTCAAATGGTTCGATCCAGCCAAGGGCTTTGGATTCATTGCCGATCCAGAAGGGAAAGGTGACATTCTTCTCCACGGGAACGTGTTGCGCAGCTTTGGGCAGAGCTCGATTGTCGAGGGCACGCTGGTCGAGGTTATGGCCGTCGAGACAGTGCGCGGGCGCCAGGTGGCCAAGATACTGTCCATTACGATTCTGTCCACGAACGCCACGGTGCCAATTGCTGAACTGGCGGGTCTGTCGGATGCCGACATGGCCGCGCTGCCGCTACTGCCAGCTCGGGTGAAGTGGTTCGACCGCAGCAAGGGCTTCGGATTTGCGAACGTCTTTGGTCGCAAGGGCGATATCTTCCTGCACCTTGAGATACTGCACCGCTTTGGCTTTGCCGATCTTGTCAGCGGCGAAGCTGTCTGTCTGCGGGTCTTTCTTGCTGAGCGCGGTATGGTGGCAGTTGAGATTTCAGCCTGGGAGAAGGCGGTTGCTGTCAGAAAGCTCGTTGCCGAAGATGATGTGAATTCCGAGATGCTTGCCCAGAAGGAACGGTCTGGGCCGGCGCGAGAGTTCTGAGAGCTTCTGACCTGCCATGGGATTTTTCCTCCACCGCCGATTAGAGTCCGCCCTAACTCGAGGACGGACA
>NZ_JBHLWE010000051.1:0-9775 GCF_042432925.1 Paracoccus niistensis
GGTGATGATCTCAATCTCAGACATAAGCACGTGCTCAGGCATATGCCTAAGCCTCCATGACTATGCCCAGGTGTCCGGTCGAAAAAGGGACCAGTTCAAGCTAGCCGATCGAGAAGATCGATTTGCTCGTCGCTCATGACAGGCTCCGCCTCCTTGCCTGCGGGAAGTAGGCGTAAAAGGTGGCACGACTGACATTCAGCCGCTTGGCGATCTGCGCCACGGGGATGTTGGTGTCCTTGAGGAGAGCCCGTGCCATCGCCAGGTCCTCCTCGGAAAGCTTGCGCCTCCGCCCGCCCTTGCGGCCCCGAGCGGCCGCAGCCCTCAGCCCCTCAAGCGTCCTTTCACGATTCAGGTCGAGGAAGTACTCGGCGATGGTGCCCAGAAAGTTGAACATGAGCCGCCCCGTAGGCGTCTCGGTGTCCACCGCCTCGGTCAGCGAGCGGAGCCTGACCCCGTGCCCTTGGAGCTTGTGGGCGGTGTCCAGCATCTCGCGCAAGCTGCGCCCCAGGCGGTCCACCTTCCAGACCACGAGCTGGTCCTCGGGACGCAGGAACGCGAGCGCGGCCTCCAGGGCGGGGCGCTTCGTGCCGGCCCGACCTGACTCCTTTTCCTCGAAGATGCGCTCGCAGCCGGCCCGCTGCAGGGCGTCGCGCTGCAAATCCAGGTTCTGGTCGTCGGTCGAGACGCGGGCGTAGCCGATCAGCATGTCAGGATAGTAGCTGAAAAGGGTATGTCGGACAACTGATTTCCTGACACGGTTTTCGGACAGAAAAGAGCTATGAAGGTGGGGTCCGAGGCAGCCTCGGCCGACGTGTCCAATATACGAACGTTTGATAGACATTGGCAGCACGTGGAATGTGAGTTCCGGCTCATGACGTACGGTCGACGCCGATTGCTGCTGCTATGCGGCGTTCCCGATGGCGGCCGTTCAAACTTGACGCAGCGAGATTGCATCGCAAGGGTCAGCTAAACGGAACACTATTTGTAGGGGTTTGCTTCTAAGAAACCTCGGCCACCCCATATGCATTGACACTTGGTCTGGCACTTTATGTTTCTCATGTTAAGCCTAGGCGAATTTGTTACAAAAGCAATAAGTCGCAGGAGAGGCCCATGCAGGTCGAGTTGTCTTTTATAGGCCGGAAGGACGAGCTGAAGTTCCTGCATGGGGCCTATCGCAAGGCGGTCGAGGACGGGCCGATCGTCTGCACGATCCTTGCGGAAAGCGGCTTTGGCAAGACGCGGCTGGCGCAGGAATTCTACCGCGACCTCGTAGCGCAGTATGCGCCGCAAACGGGCAGGAGTTATTGGCCGCCTGCGCTGCAGCGCGAGAAGTACAATCTCACCCTTAATCCCGATCTGGCGGATATTGCGATACCGACAGGTACCGAGGAGACACAGGCCATGCCTTTTTTGTGGTGGGGGTTGCGTTTGGCTCCTATAGGGCAGCGCAACAGCGGCAGCCTCGGCAATGCCTTGCCCGCCGCATTGCCCGCGCTCGAGGCGCATATGGGCCATTACGATCGCGCCATGAGCGCCAAGGATGTTCGGCAAAAGCGTTTGTGGGGGGATAAAAGCACGCTAGTAGATACTGGCATCAGCCTGCTCGATACTGGCGTCAGTCTGGTGGCGGATGCGACCACCCTCGGCATTCCGGGCTTGTTGCGCAGCGCCGCGGTGCGGGTTCAGGCCCATCGCAAGGCGGGACGGGAGCTAAACGAGCTGGCCGAATTGTCGATCGAGCCGGTGGCAACGGCGGCGCGCGGGCGCGATGCGCTGAGCGAGCGGGTGATCGAACTGCTGGCGGCCTTGTGCCGCCCTTCCTTGCCCGAGATGCCGGTGGTGCCGGTGGTCTTATTGGTCGATGACGTGCAATGGCTAGGCGAAGATCTGGGGGTGGTCAGTTTCCTCGGGGCGCTTTTGCTGCGGGCCCGCGCCGAGAAATGGCCGTTGCTGTTGATCCAGACCAGCTGGGAGCGGGAATGGAACGTCTCGCTTGCGGCGGGGCAGATGCCGGGCGCTTTACACCGGCCCGAGAGCGATCTGGTGCTGCCGCTCGGCCCGCTGGCGGGGCTTGACGCTTTGATCCCTGCGCAATTTGGTGGGCTGACCGCCGAGCAGCAGCAGGCGATTGCCGCCAAGGCCGAGGGCATGCCGCGCTTTCTGGACGAGATGCTGGCATGGCTGCGCCAGCAACCGCGATGTTTCGAACAACGCGCGCTTGACGGTCAGCTGACGGCGGCGGGGCTGAAGGCGCTGCTTGGGCGCAGTTTCTCGGGGTTTGTTTCCGAGCGGTTGCAGGAAACCCCTAAGGAGGTGCGCGAGGCACTGGGTATCGCCAGCACCCAAGGCCGGGCCTTCTCGCCGCTGCTGGTGGAGAGGGTTGGCGCACTTTTAGCATTGAACGGCGTGAAGCAGGGCCTGCTTGCGGGCGAAAACCCCTATGGTTTCGTCATCGGTGCCGAGGGCGGGGAGCGGGCGGAATTCCGACTGCAGGCCTATCTGGAGGCCGCACGTGAGGATCTGGAGAACCTCGCCGATGTCACTGAAATCGAAACCGCGTTTTTCGCCGCCCTTGCCGAACTGGCCGATCATGTGGCGCAAGCGGGGGTCTATGAACTGGATCTGATGATCTATCCGCCCCCAGCGGATGGGTTCGACCCGCTCGGCTGGGCGCCGCGCCAGCTTGCCGCGGCGGCCGAGCGGATCCGGCGGGCCGTGTCGCTGCGCGACACGCTGACGGCAGGAAAGGTCGGGGCGCATCTGTCGGGCTTGCTTGCGGCGGCGGATTACCGCGCTGAAGTGATGCGACCAGCGCATTTGCGCGATCTGCTTATCGTCTTGCGTCAGGCACATGACTGGTCGGGAGCCAGCCCGCGGCTGGGATACCTACTCGCGGATATGCTCAAACTGGCCGAAGACAGCGCGATGGGGGATGATCTGGCCCAACTGCGCAATGGGCCGGTGATGGTCGCAATCTATAACCTGCTTGCGGCTAACACAGCCGAGCTGGAGGGGGAAGGCGCGGCTGCGGCATGGCGCGCGCGCGCGCGCGCGTTGAGCCGCGCACTTTCGGTAGCGCTGCCCGAGCTAGCGATCGCACGCCGCTACCATGCGCATCAACTGGTGAAATCGGGCGAAAACTTCCGTCTTCGCGGTAATCTGGATGCGGCGCGCTGCGATCTAGAGGAGGCGGTGTCGGTTCTGTCCGCCCTCGCGCAGGCGGAACCCACAGCGCTGCATCGACGCGAGCTTCTGGCGGCAACAGCTGAGCTGAACGGCGTGATCGGCGAGCAGGACGGGGAGGGCGAGGAGGTTTTGCTAGCACTGCGAGAGGCTGAAGTGGATAGCGCCCGCAGCCTCTATCACGACGATCCGAGTGCGAAGTCGCGTCGCAGTTTGGCGCTGGCGCTGATGCGTCTAGGCGATACGGTCGAGGCGCAGAAGGGGATCAGGGCAGCAGCTGAGCTGCGCCGTCAGGAATATGCGCTTCTTGATGAGGCTCCCGCTTCCGAGGGGGATCTGGGCGCCCGCAACGATCGGGCCTTGGCGCAGTTGCGATTGGCGCTGCTGGCCGAGGCCGAGGGCGAAACCGCCCGGGCGCTGGCGATCTATGAAGAGGTGGCCGAATTCCAGCGCGAACATCGCCGTTTGGCCGCTGCCCCCAACAGCGCGCTCGATTTGAGCTATACTTTGCGCAAGCTGGCCGAGATGCACAAAGCCACCGGCGCAGCCCGCACCGCGTTAACACTGCTGAAGGAGGATGTCGCCTCGCTCGAGGCTTTGGCGAGTTCCATGGACGCGGTCGAACTGCGGCATCGTTTTGCTGATGCGACGATGAAACTGGCCGTGGCGTTGAGCGACACGGGGGAGGCCGATGCAGCGGAGCAGCACTTCGTCAAGGCTATCGCCGCTCTTGAGGATCTTATCGCGGGCGACGAGAGTCCGCAGCTCCGCTTCGACTTCGCGCAGGTCATGATTTTGCGCGGCAGGCTGGCGCTGAAGCGCGGTGATCTTGAGGATGCGGAGGTCTGGACCAATGAGGCCTGCCATTATGCGGGAGCGCTGGTTACTGAATGCGTTGATGCTGCGGCGGACTCGACCATGTACTGCCACGAGCTTTTCTTGGCAGCTTTGAGCCAGCAGCAAGCGATCCAACACAGGGCGAAGAACCCGCAGCGCGTCTTGCAGATCTTGCAGCAGAAACTGATGGTGCTTGCGCAGTTGGAGCAGCATGATAGCGCGCGCTGGCTGGTGGAACTGGCGCTGAATGTGACGGAATGTGCGGGGGTCGCGGGCGAGCTCTATCCGCCGGAAGAGGCAATCGGTCAATTCGATTTGGCAATCGCTATAATGAGCGCGGTTCCGGCAGGAAAACGTAGCCGCAAGTTCACGCAGACCTTCGTGCGCCTGCTTTACCGTGCCAGCCAATTAATGGAGCAGCTGTCGGATCCCTCATATGACAGGATGTTCGACCGGCTGGAGCAGGCGCAACAGTTGTTGCGCGGCATCATGGCAGCACCGCTTGAGCGCAGCGACGTGCTAGAATTGTTGACCATCCTCGACAAAATGCGCAGTGTGGCCGAGACCTGCGACGATGACGATACTGCTCAGTCGCTGTGGCAGGATATTTTGGCGCTGCAAGCCCATCTGCCGAGCTGAGCGGCCAAGCGAAGCCATCAAGACGACAAGGACCTCCAGCAAATGGGCCTTGCGCGAGTTGAATATGGAAGGCGGGAATGTCTGACGTAATCGTCTTGGGCTGCATCATGCTCCTACGACGGCGGAAGACAGGGCAGAGCGGATTGGAAGTGAAAAAAGCCCTTGAAAAGTTGGTTGGGGCTGCCGCTTGCGTTGATCTTGTTTCTATTGCGGCGGAAAACATACAAGTGTCTACTTTTAATCCGATGCCGAGCCACTTTGCTTCATGGCATTTGTCTTCATTACGTCCTTCGTGACTGATATGGTGGCCCTCCAGCTACTGCACTTACGAATTTCGGCTTGCCTAGGTGTCCCGTTCCGGATGACCACAAAGACGGTCGCCGGACCGCCTTGTTCATGGCAAGATCGCTCTTGGGCGAGGCTCGGGAGGGGGGACGGGCATGCTGATCTCTCTGCACAAGCAGGCGACGACAACGCCGAAGATCCGGGTGGCGATCTAGGCGAGCAGCGAGCCTGCCTGGATGGTTGCCAAGCGCTACGGCATCTCCGAGCGGACCGTCTAGAAATGGCGCAAGCGCGACAGCGTCCATGACCGGAGCCACACGCCGCACCGGCTGCAGACCACGCTGTCGTCCCTCTAGGAGGCGGTTGCAGTTGCGTTGCGCAAGCCCCTGCTGCTGCCGCTCGACGACCTGCTGTCGGTGATGCGCAAGTTCCTGAACCCGAATGTCTCGCGTTCCGGCCTCGACCGCTGCCTGCGGCGGCATGGTGCCGGCAACCTGCGCGATCTGAAGCCGGCCACGCCGCGGCCGGCCCACAGCCCTTCAAGGCCTATGCGCCGGGCTACCTCCACATCGACGTCAAATACCTGCCCCAGATGGCCGATGAGGACAGCCGGCGCTATATCTTCGTGGCCATCGACCGCGCCACCCGGCTCGGGCCTTCGTGCGCATTTACCCGACGAAGACGGCAGCGAATGCTCGTCGCTTGTCTCACGCGACCTGGACCGCGCCGCACCGATGCGGATTACCCGGGTGCTCACGGACAACGGCAAGGAGTTCACCGACCGGCTCTTCGGGCTGCGCCGCCGCGCCGCCACCGGCAACCACGAGTTCGACCGTCTTTGCGACGATCTCGGCATCGAGCACGGCCTAGCACCCCCGATGCGTCCGCAAGCGAATGGCATGGTTGAGCGGTTCAACGGCCGGATCGAGGACATCCTGCAGAGCCACCGCTTCCGCAGTAGCGAAGACCTAAAGCGGACCATCCTGCGCTTTGTCCGCCTCTACAACGGCCAGTTGCCCCAGTCTGTCCGCAAGGGCCGAACGCCCATAGACGCGCTCAAGGTCTGGCATCACAAAAGACCAGAGCTGTTCAGGAAACAGCCATATAATCACACCCGATGTGACACCTAGTAAACGGTTTGTAAAAAGGCGATGCTCTGATGAGTCCAAATATACAGGCCATTCGGTGTCGTTGCATGCGCGCGCATGTCCGGCTCGACGTTGATCGCCTCAGTGGCAACGAAAGATTGGTTGGCGTGGCAACCGCAACGAAGTGGCCTATGGCCTTTGTCGGTTCTGCACTCTACTTTCCTGCTCGACCAAAGAGCCTGTGAAACCGAGCAGAAGAGACCATCATCAATGGAATACTCTATCGTTCATTTAAGCGATCTCCACTTCAAGAATGATGTCGAGAATCGCTTTCGAATTGAGAAACTCCGTGAAGACTTAGTCAAGCAGAGACTGGGACCCAAAACAATTACGGCCTTTACTGGCGATCTGGTTCAGTCAGGAGAGCAAGAGCAGTATGATGTGCTCTTCGACATTCTTTTGGCACCGTTGATAGAAGCTGATCATCACATCGCAATTGTCCCAGGCAACCACGACATCCAGAGACACCTGGCAGACAAGGAAGCCGCTGCGAGGTTTCTGAACGATCGGGCGAGCAGTTACTTGTTCTCCGGGAGCTCCCTTATTCTATCTCCCTTCGGAACCAATCCGGACGGACCCCTTGCAAACTACAGAGCGCTAGAGGCACTGTTTTCACCCTATATTGAGCAATCCTTCTACGGATATGTCAAACAAGTTGGTGATGTCTACATTGTCGGTATGAACTCAACCTGGCTTTCTCATCAAAGAGACGGAAACGATAGCGATCGTGGAAAGCTCAGAGTAGAACCTCATATCCTCTCAGAATATGTAAAAAACCTGCCAACGGAAGGCTTTCGCGTCTTACTTTTGCACCATCCATTCGATTGGCTCGAAGAAGTGACACGCGATGCAGTCACCTCTATTGCCGCTGAGAATTTCGATTTGGTATTGTACGGGCATGTTCACACTGCAGATATGACCCAACTAGTTAGAAAGAAGTCAGGAGCTGGCCTGATACAGTCGCCCCCACTGCGCGCTGATTGGTCAAAGGGAACCAACGGATATGCAATAATCCGCTGCAACACCCGCAGTAAGGCATCAGAAATTACATATCGGTCATACTCTAAAAGCCAACGCTTGTTCGTTGTGGGCGAGGATTTTGCTCAGGGCGGTACCACCTACGTAAAGGAAAGCGATCGTCAGTTCTTTCAGAAAACTCCATCATTGTCAGCTCTGACTCAGAAATTCATATCTGGTATGCCCCACGATTTTGTGGATTGGCACCGACGGAATGTCCGCGCCAAATCAAACTATATCGAGAGCTTTATAATTCCACAGATTCAAAAGGTGGCATATGATGACAATGAACAATGGCTCGAACCCGCTGTTCCTCTTTCAACTCTGTTTGAAGAGAGTTCAAGAGATCAATTTGTCATTGCTCCAGCTGACTCCGGACTAAGTACTTCGGCATTCCTTACTCTGAAAGGCCTTGCGGAGAAAGTTGCAGACACTGGGGTTCTGCCAGTCTTCTTTGATGCTGGAGAGGCAAGTGTTAACAAAGCCTCGATCCTTCGATCGATGGTCCAAACATGTCTGACGCATTTTACGACTTCCGAAATGGAGCATCTTGCTCAATCGGGCTCAGTGCGATTGATCGTGGATGGACTTAATCTTAGCAATGCCGAGCATTTCAATAATTTCCGCCGAACAATGAAAAGGTTCTTTCCCAGGGTACCAATTACGACTTTTGTTCGAACGGAGAAAGTTGGTCAGGCCATCTCAAGCGCAGACTATCCAACAATGTCACCAATTGAAGATGACATATATGAGCTTGGTGAGTTGGGTGTTCAGCAAATCAGGGAAGTGATTTCGATGCATCGTCAAAACATCAAGGACGATACAATCATCGATAGGTTGGCAAATCACGCTATTGACTCTCTGTCACAAATTAATGAGCCAATTTTCCCAAGTACAGTCGCGGTCCTTGTCGAGACACTTGTTCAGGATCACGATTTTCGCCCGATCAACAAGGCACGACTACTGGACCGCTACGTTGAGTGCTTGCTCGGGCGATTTGAGCTTGAGGACGTTAGAGAGGGAACATTTTCTTCTCACGACAAAATCGAGTTCTTGAGTTTTGTTGCTCGTCAGATTCTCGAGAGGGATAACGGCGGCCTTGCGCATACAGAATGGCAGCAGGTCATAAGTGATTACGAAACCAACTACCTGATAGAATTGCCTCGCGGCTTGTTGCAGGAGTTTGAAGAGAAGGGCCTCTTGGTAAGTGAAGGTGGGCGAATAACCTTTAGGGCAGATTATCTGTTTTCTTACTTTGTTGCCCGCCAAATGAAATCTGACACTGTATTCGCTAAATCAATCACTACTGATGAGGGTCTATTCAAGCACCACGCTGAAATAGTTTTCTACGGTGAGTTGGAAGGAACTGATACCGGTGCTGTACTCGATCAGATCTACAAGCAGGTCGATCGGCTTGAAGAATTGCTGTTGGAGCAGTACTCGCGTGACGGTATCGATCTGACGAGCGAATGGCTTGAGTCGACCAAAGACGATCCACACGAAATTGTAGAGGCCTTTCAGGAGTTGGCCGAGTTTGACAGCACCGATCCTGATCCGGAAGTCGCAGATCTTCGGAATAATCAGAGACTAGCGAATGTTCTTCGTAGGCGAGGGATCAGTCGCCGACGAGAAGTGTCTGAGCTAGAGGCGAAATTGCTGGTTGCCATGAAGCTTTATGCGCAGCTGATTCGAAACGCTCTACATATCCCTGCACCGGACAAACTGCGTCATCTCCAGAAGTTGTATGAGGCTGCCGAGATTTGGGTGGGTTTTATGAGTGCGGCTCGCTCTCATATCGGGTCTTCTCCGGTTACAGTTGCTGGTGGAGTTAGATTTATCAACTACGGGGCAGCAATCGATCGGGCCAAGTCGATCTCAGATTTCAAGTTCAATGCTCCGAACTCCGTGTCCAGAATTCTTGCAGACAGTGTGAAAAATCCGCAGCTATCGGTTGCGTTAAGGACCGTGCTTCCCAAGCTATCTGAAATGGGAGCTCTATTTGCCCGAGAAGCGCTACTTATTTTACCTGCAAAGGACAATCAGCAGGCGTATCTCGACAGTATTAAAGCGTCGAGCGATAAAACGCTTTTAACTGCTTCGATGCGTGCATTGAAGCGCGAATACCTAAGCAGCGGCCGAAACTCTGATGTTCGCACTCATTCAGCTGGCATAGTTGATGGGATTCGCAAGGCAGTTGGTGATCGTGCACTCGGTGATCCAAACTCTCTCAATAAGCAGAGGCTTCTGCGTGATATGAAAGCTGCCGCAGCTGAGAAGAAGCGCAGGAGTACGAGGGACTAGTATACGTCGCAGGCTCGGCTCACGAACTCGATACCTTTGAGGCGGAGCCGGAGTTGCCCCCTATGTCTGCTCTTTGTCGCATTCCTAAGCGCTCTTGCGCTCGCGGCGAAAGTCCGCTCTCCGCCCGTTCTGCCCGTCGTTCTTCAATCATGGAGAACTTGGTACCTCATCAATACATGTTCCGGGCGATTGTCCAGCAAACGGTGGAATCTCGGGCCTCAAGGCCAGCGCGCAGGTTCAAGACCCTACGCGGCCTGACGCCTTCTCAGTTATCTGGAAGCGGTCCCATCTCCACTGCAAGGTAACCGCCCGATTTCCGCCCCGGTCTGACGGTAGTATGCTCAGTCCATGGAGATTGATCGGGA
>NZ_JBHLWE010000052.1:0-800 GCF_042432925.1 Paracoccus niistensis
CGTGTCGATGACCGAAACCGACCCGTCCTCGACATTGGCAACGTAGAGCTCGGTCCCGTCCGGGCTGAGCCGCAGCCCGTGCGGATAAGCTCCGGTCTCAATGCGCTCGATCACCGATGCGTTCGCGAGATCGACCACCGCGACCTTGTCCGCGCCCGAGAGGGACGCATAGGCGCGACCCTGCGTATCGGCGACGACGTGGGCCGGGTGGGCACCGATCTCGACCGAGACAGCAGGCTTCGAGAGGTCCTGTGGATCGAGCATTACCAGGAGTCCCGCGGCGTCCCCGTCGTGGCCATGCCCCTCCGAGCCATGATCACCGGAAGCCGGAGTGCCGACCGCCAGCAGGAAGCGCCCGTCCGGCGTCAGATCGACGTTATGGGGCGCCACCGGGATGGGCACCGTGGTCACGGCCCCGGTGCCCAGGTCGATGGCGCTGATCGAGCTGCCGCCTTCATCGGCGGACCAGACAGTGCCGCCGGTCTGGCCGAAGTCGATGCCCTCAGGGCTACCTTTCTCCTTCAGCCAGGCTTCCATCTCGGCGATCTCGCGCTCCTGCGCGGCGATGATCTGCTCGGCCCACGCCTTGGTCTGCGGGTCGTCGCCGTGCTGCTGCACGATCCGGGCCATGTCGATCGCGCCCTGATGATGCGGGATCATGCCCCGCACGAAGGCCGTGTCGGGGTCATCGGCCCTGACGCCTTCCATCATCGGCCCGTGCATCGCGTCCATGGAGTCCACATAGGCGCGGGTGAACTCGGGGGCGCTCCCATCGCCGGCAGCTTTCGATGCATCGACCG
>NZ_JBHLWE010000053.1:0-13393 GCF_042432925.1 Paracoccus niistensis
CCGACCACCGTAAACACAAACCGGGCTCCGGTCGCGGCTGGATGAAAGACCCGTGGCAGGTCACTTCTTTCATGGAATATGTTTGGCACTGGCGAGCCTATAGAGGCTTTCTGAGCATGGATTTCTACTCATGCAGAAGCTCTTATCTCCAGCTGTATTTAGGCGTATGGTCCCGCGATCAAGTGGAACGATTCTAGATTGCCGGACCATAACCCAGCGCAGAGGCTCCATGTCATGGAGCGGATGTTTAAATATCAACATCAATCGGAGCTAGCAGCGAGGCCCTCACGTGACTCTCGGGTAGACATCTCCTTGTTGAGGCGAAGAAACTCATTTCTTGCACGACCTCGATTACCTGAATTCAGATGCGCATAGGCTCGAAGGATATCGAGATCTCTCCGGATTCCTCCGGCTACCTGCTCCAACGCATCAAAATACTGAATTGCCTGTCTGTATTGACGGTTTTGATAGGCTAGAACTCCTCTCTGGTCGAGGATTTGGCGTTCGATATCGACCCGCTGGGTTCGCGTGAAATTTGTACCTGCGGAGATGCGCGCAGCCTCTTCGGGCATCTTCATTTTCAGATAAGCCAACGCCATGCCATAAGCGGCATCGCGTCGCTGCGTAGGATCCAGTCGGCCCGACAGGGCAGCACGGAACGCTGAAATCGCCTCCATCGGGCGCTCCAGATTATACGCACACCATCCGCGCTGGTAGACCACCGCAGCAGTAGAAGCTCCGGCTGAACGCTGCATGCAACCAACCCAGTCACCCGCTGAAACCAGGGTATCCAGTGACTTGGCAGCGGGCTGTTGAACAGGCGTACGCTTCGCGGGCGAGGGCTCTGGAGCGGCCGCTTGAACTGCAGGAGTTCTGTCCTCAGGAGCAGGACTGTTGGTAGATCTAGAGGCTGTGGTTGAGCGTCGTACGGGCCGCGTGGTCTCCGTCGTTTCTGACGCAGCAGCCGGGGTTGCCGATCCCCGCCCTGCCAGGAGCCGCTGGAGAAGTTCTGAATAGCGCTTTTCCTCCGAAGGGAAGCGCGACATCACTTGTGCAACCAGTGAGCGGAGATCCGCTTCCGCGGCAACCTCGTCAGCCTTTTCCAGAGTCGCCACAAGATCATCTGCGTTGATGCAGGCCGTCAGGACAGCGCGGTAGGTTCCCAAGGCATCGGCTTCGTTGCCCGCGGCCTGCTGTGCCTCGGCAATGCGCCAGGCGTTGTTGATGCGGTCACAGCGCAGAAGCCCCGGTACGTTTCCCGCGATCTGAAGGGCATTGGGGAGATTGCCTTCTTCAAGTGCTGCGTCCAGCAACGCTTGCCCCTCCGCAATCTCGAGCAGGTCAGTCATCTCGGCCGGAGGCTTCCAATCGGGATAATCCTGCCGGGCTTTCGCCAAGGTTTCGCGTGCCTGCTCGAAGCGACCTTCGGCGACGTGACGATAGAACGTGTCGATCTCGGTCGAGGGCACGGTCACGCCGATCCGTGAAAGATCCTGTGGCGGGGTCCACTCCGGGTATTTCAACTGTAGCCGCCGCAGCTCGGCATCCACCGACTTGGTGTCCTGCTGCTGCATGTAGAAATTGAGTGCCAACAACTCATCGGGCGCGGGCGCGGCTTGCTGCGCACTTGCGGGAAGCGCACTGGCCAGAACGAGCGCGAGAGCGGCAAGGGAGCGGATCATATCGGCACGCACCTCGGAAAAACTGTGGCCTGAACAACAAGGGTCATCAGGTGCAGGGTGGCTGGATAATAGGGCTGCTTATCCGAAAATGCCGGCATCAGCGAGCCAACCCGGTTCGACGTGGCGCAGGTTGCAAGGGCAGCAAGCGCCGCGTAGCCGGGGTGGCTGCTATGTTCCAGCACTTCGCCCGTCGCGGGATCAAAGACCGTAATAGCGCTCGGCTGTGCTCCAGCCGCTGCCAGCGCACGGGAATAAGCAGTAACGGCCGGCGCTTGCGCTCGATCGCTCCAGAGCGCGAAGAGAGGCACCCGGATCGCTTCATAGCCAGACCGTCGCGACATGTTGTCGGGCGCGACTGCTGGACCCTCTGCAGTCAGGCTGATCCAGTCGGGAACGAGGCTATCTCGGGCCAACTCGTCAATCAGCGCCTCACCATCGTCGGCCAGTTTGGCCAGTGTACTCCGGCCAGTGATCCGGGACAGGTCACGCATGGCGCGCGGCATGTAATAGGAGGGGTTGAGAACCAGTGCGTCCTCATACTGAAACCCAACAGCACCAGGAAGAAGGACCTGCCGCCCGCTGCCGTCAGGATGTTCAGCGACACAGTGAGCCAGAAGGGCATCGACAGTTCTTGCGGCGCGTTCGATCAGCTCGAGCCGTCCTTCGCGGTTTCCCATGAGGGCGAGGCCCCAAGCATAGAATAGATCCCCGTCGCTGGCGTTGTTGGGATCCTGAACATGGGGGGTGGTCTCTGGACGCCAGCGCCAGGACAGCAACCCGTCACCGCGCTGGTTCAGCTGGTGCTCGGTCCAGTTGATGATCGCTTCCGCAGCTTCGTGGTCCCCGAAGAGCGCAGCCAGCGTCAGCCCGTATCCCTGTCCCTCGGAATGGCTTGCGGCATCCTGGAACTGGTCGACAATCCGTCCTTCTGGCAGAAGGCATAGTGTCTTCCATGCTCGCCACGCTTCTTGCAGAGGGTGATCGAGCGGCAGAAAGCCGGCCTGCTGATCACCTGACGCAGGGTCCGCCTTGATTGCGCCTGGCAGAACGGAGGCCAGAGCGGCGGTCGCAAGAAAGCTGCGGCGATTCAAAGCTGACCTCTCCTTCGGGTGAAAAGGATGAACAGAAGCGCCGGGATTGCCGACAGCAGAGCCAGACCCAAGATCGTGACGGTGAACAGCAGGGGCGACCAGGAGGCATAGTTTCCAAGCACGGCCCGCAAGTTCGACAGCCGGAGCGGCTCCCGCAGTTCGGGTGGACGTACCGGCGACCAGATCTCCCATGTGCCCTCAGCACTCAGCATCGCTGCTTCTCCCTTTGCAAGGCCGCTGTCGCGGAGCCCGACAAGACCTTGCACGGCCGCGTCGACTGAAACCTGAGATCCCAGAACCAGCCACAGTTCACCCGGTTCTTGGCCATCGGGCCGCAGAAGAAAAGCGCGGCCCTGCTTTGCAGCGAGCCAAGCCGAAAGGCTGTCACCCGATCCGATGAACGTGGCCGATGTCAGCCCGTCAAGCTTTCCGGCCAGCCAGTCCTTGAACTCAGAGCGCTGCGGCCTCTCGATGACGTCACGGCTATCACTGTCCGAGACAAGCTGATCGGCCGGTCCAGGACTCTCTTCGGTGAATTGATAGCGACGGACGGGCGCTGCAGATCCAGCGGCGGCACTGGCAAGCGGCCTCTGGCCGACCTCGACAAGTGCCTCCTGCAGATCGCGGACGGACAACTCGAGATGGTCGAGCGGGATCAGGGACATGTCGCCTACACCGATCAGGTTGAGCCGAACCGACCCGCCGTCTTCGCCCGACCTCGGGGTCAGGCGCGCCGCAAACTCGGCGGCCGCCCGTTCCAAGGTGGCGGGATCCCTGACGCCTTCGGGAACCATGACACTACCGGGTCCCAGGTGTGACAGCGGCGTGGCAATTCCTGCCAGCGTCATGGCCGGTGCAGGTGGGACCGTTAGCGTGCTGTCGTTAGTCACCACCAGCATATCGGCCCGACGCGGCAGGCAGATCGCATCCGGAGGGTTGCCAGGCACCACCATCTCGAAGACCAGGCTGTTACGCCCGCCATGCAGCAGATTGGCCGCGAAAATGATATCCAACGGCGCCTGCATCTGCCCCCCATCACGGTCGAGCGGCAACAGCCGGATGGTCTGGTCGTTGATTTTTACCAGCAATGTTGCGCCTTCCGGCAAGGAGTCGGCAAAGCCGTAGCGAAGGTCCAGTCGTGCCTTCTGGTTGGACAGCAGCAGCCAGTCCAGAGGCAGGTCAAAGGGCACCTCGTGCCGGAAGTATCGCGTACGACCGATGATGTCGGCTTGTCCCAGTTCCGCCAGATTGGTGGTTGCGCCAGGCGTCAATGCCGGGGCCGTGTTCGGCGGCAGGGACATTGGAGGCAGCAACTCGTCCAAGGAAGGAAGCTCTCCAGCCGAATGCTCGACCTGCAGGACCAACCCACCCGCCGCACCTTCCCGCAACTCGGCATGGCTCCGATCCGAGGCGATCAGCGCGATGGACAAGGGCAAGGGCGGCCCCAGTTCGTAAAACGAACGGAACTCGACCGGAACCTGCCCACTCATGGCGCGGTTCACCATCTCGGCCAATTTCCGCTGCACCGCGGCATCCTCGTTTTCGGCTACCAGTATGGGCAACGTACGCCCGGTGGCAGCCTGGGCTCGCAACGCCAAGGCGAGCCCTGCGGCATCCGCGGCCATAATGGCTGCATCGACGGGCACGCCACTCTCCGTCAGGTGGATCTCGGTCCAGACGCCGAAACTCGCCTCGGGGCCGCAGTAGATGCGGTGCGGCTGGCGAAGCTCAATACTTATGCGGTTCGTTCCGGCAGTCAGCCCGGTTGCGGGAACGCCGACAGTCTCGAAGCCACTGAGATGATCGAGGGGCAGCACCACCGGCGACGCGTCGTTGATGGTGACCGTCATGGCGGCGACGTCGGGCAGGACGTTGATCGTTGAGCGCAGCTTCAACAAAACCTCGGCTGGGATCGCCACCTCCGGCGGTAGGTCAAGCCTCAGATCGATCGAGGCAATCTCACCCGTGAGGCGGAGAACTCCCGGCGCCGGCAGGCTTGCCCCCATCTGGACCCGGGCGGGCAGAGAGGCCACAGGAACGAGCGGCAGAAACCATTCCTGTGCCGCGGCTGGAACAACCTCCTCGCCACGGTCACGTTCGGGGATTGTCGGAGATGCAGGGGCATCGGACGTTTCTGATGCAGTGCTTGGCACGCGAGGAAGCTGGATCTGCGGCACGGCATCGGCATCCGCGCTCAAAGTAGTTTCTGTGTCAGTCTCAGGTGAATCCGGGGGTGCCTGGGCCGCAGGCTCGGTGCCGAGGCGGATCAGCGGCTGCTCGTCCTGAGCAAAAGCAGGCGCGAAAATGCCTAACGCGATTGCAAGCAGGGCGACAAAGCAGCGCTGGCGTCTCATCTCTGAGCCTCAGGCAAGATCCACGTTACAGGCGACGCGGGTGCCGCCGCCTCACGATGTTCCTCGCTGTCAAAATCGGCACCGAAAGCCACGAGATGGGCGGGCTTTCGTGACTGCCGCTCGGACAAGGCCGCTCTTCGCCTGCGCGCAGGTTCGCGAAGAAAATCACGGAAGGTCCGGGGGATCGAGACGATCATCAGCCATAGAATATAGCCCAGTCCCGCCACCAGCCCTTTGGACTTGCAAGTCTGTTCTCGTTGGAGCGCCCAATTCTCACTGGATCCGAAAACCAACTGAGCAACTGCTTCACGCACGTCCATCGACTGTTCGGCAATAAACTGAAGCCCCAGCACAAACCCGTCATGAGGCGTGCCCCTGACCGAGCGGACTACGGCCCGCACATCGCGTTCCAGATGTGGACATTGCTTGAAGACAGGGCGGAACACGACCTCGTCCCCCTTCTCGACCATGCGGGCCCCTTCACCCTGAGGCATCCCGATCAGCTTGAGCCTCACCCCCGAGGTCGAACCATCGAAGATCTCGACAGACAGGGTCTTCTGGCCGCTGCCCACCCACTGGATCACGCCTGGTGCCTGCATCTCGACTCTCGGGGATGTACGACGCTGCTGCTTTTCCGACACCGCCCGCAGTGAGAGGGAGACCAGCAGGAAGTTGAGCACCGCCCAGACTCCAACAACGGCCAACACGTTGCGGTCACCGGGGAAAGCAACCCAGCGGGCGACCAAGGCAACAACGCCCGCAAACGTCAGCAGAAACAGGAACATC
Source organism: Paracoccus niistensis (assembly GCF_042432925.1). Lineage (NCBI taxonomy): Bacteria > Pseudomonadati > Pseudomonadota > Alphaproteobacteria > Rhodobacterales > Paracoccaceae > Paracoccus > Paracoccus niistensis. The sequence goes on from NZ_JBHLWE010000053.1 coordinate 5,914, forward strand.
AATGGCCGATAAACCGGCGAGATGTAATCCTCGGCCAGGGTCTCGTCCTTGGCGGTCACATTGAAGCGTGCATTCCGGGGCCGCAGCACAGTGCGGAAGATCGCGGACACCAGATAGGGCGTTTGCGCGATTTCGTAGATTTCCGAGATAAGCGGCCACCGATAGCTCGCAAAAGAGGTATTCTGGACCAGAAGCACCACCGCCATGTAGCTGAGCACATAGGCGACTGCCTCGCCGAACGTGGTAACGAAAATTTCCACTCCGAAGAACAGATAGGCGAGCGGCGCCAGCAGATAGGCCATACGGATGATCGGGAAGAACCAGAAGCTCATCGAGTTCAGGTAGCAAAGCCGCTGCATGAAGCTCAGTCCTGGCCGGAACAGCGGGTTCTTGAGCATCAGCATCTGCATCATTCCCGACGCCCACCGGCCCCGCTGCTGGATGAACGAGGCGAATGTCTCAGGCTGCAGTCCCGCGATCATGGCACGGTTCAGGTAGATGCTGCGCCAGCCGCACGAATGGATCTCGAGCGCGGTTTCGGCATCCTCGGTGATGGTTTCACCCGCGAAACCGCCGACACTGTCCAGGGCCTTCCGGCGCAGCACGGCCGCGGAGCCGCAGAAGAAGGCGCCGCCCCACCTGTCCAGCCCCCGGTGGATCATGCCGTAGAACATCTCGCTTTCGGGCGGAGACTTGAGGTTCAGGTTGCGCTCGATGGGGTCGCGGTTGATGAAGTAATGCGGTGTCTGGACCAGGAAGAGCTTGGGATCCTGCACGAAATAACCCACAGTTCGTGCCAGGAAGTCCCGGGACGGCACATGGTCGGCGTCGAAGATTACCACCAGATCGCCATCCAGCCGCTCGAGCGCGGCACTCATGTTACCCGCCTTGGCCTGCTCATTGCGGGCGCGGGTGGAATAGATCACGCCCAGTTCGCGGCATAGGGCCTGCAGTTCGGCCCGCCGGTGACGGGCTGCTGCCGCCAGTTCCGGATCCGGTGAATTGCAGCGCTGGTCGGTGCCGCCGTCATCGCACAGGACCACACGGCGCAATTTGGCTGGATAGATCATGTTCTTGGCCGCCGAGAGGGTGACGCTCAACATCTCGACAGCTTCGTTATAGGACGGCACGAGGATGTCGACGGTGGGCAGGTCCTCGAGCTCCACCTTGGGCGGCAGACCGCGCTCGACCGGGTCAGCGGTGATAAAGGCGTTCAGAAAGAAGACAAAGATCGAATAGGTTTCGACCAGAAGCAGGATTGTCGCGAAGATGAAGGATGCCGACATCCCGGGATCCGGCAGGGTCGCCGTGACCCGCCAGAGCCAATAGCGCAACACGATCACGCTGGCGATCGCCAGAAGTGTGACACGCACCGGCATGCTGGCGGAAAAAGGTTTGAGCAGGATGACCAACAGGACGGCCGCAAGCCCGAACATTCCTTGGGCTGTGTTCGAGACCGGAACCGAGGCCAGCACCAGAACCGGAATCAACGCCAGTCCCCATATGGGAAACAGTACCGCACGAGACAGCTTGCGCCGGCTCTTGGCAGGTTTTTCCGTCACTGATCCATCCTTCTGTGTCATGGCATGGTCGGCCCGGAGAGCGGTGAGAGCAGTCGGCCCTCATCCCCGCCCGACTGGGCCACCGCTGGAACGGCCACATTTTCAGCCAGCAATGGTCGCAGCGCGTCCTGAGGCGTCCCGTTCACGCAATTGCGCAGCATGACATCCATGATGGCGTCGTTGCCGGGGATCTGGCGCATGCTGCTGTCCACCCGCCGTATCCCCAGCACGCAGACCGTCTCGGCTCCGTATCTTTCCTCGGCCCAGAGATAGCCGCCGAATTCATCCTCGCCACTGATCAGTTCGCCCGATTCCAAGTCTTCGAACGGGAATGGAACGTCACCAACTCTCCGTAAGAATTCCTCGAACCGGAGGTTCCCACGCGAGCCCATGCCGGATCGAGTCCGCAGCACGATCAGGTTGTCTCCCGGGACTGACGTCTGGTTGATAAGGCTGATCCGCTGTTCGGACCCGAAGCCAAGCTCACGTTGCAGGACCAGTTGCGTACCGGGCGCGCTGATCCAGGCATTGGCAACAGGTACCGCCTGCATGGGAAGACGCTCTTCCACTTCCCGTTGCGACATGATCTGCCCGTCCGGTCCGACAGCGCAGCCGGAAAGGACGATCCCGCCTGCGAGCGCGAGAACCCGGCACAACGGGGCTCGGGCCAGTGACAACGTGATCCGTCCTGCCAAGACCGGAACTTGCGGTTGCTCAAGTTGATTCAGCATTAGCGCCTCGTTTCCCATCCTCATGCACGTGACTGCAGTGCCTGAAACAGCTGCGGCAGCGGTCGCGGACGGCCCAGCTCAAAGCCTTGAACCTTGTCAATTCCAAGGGCATGCAATGCGGTCAGGATGGCGGACGAACTGACATGCTCGGCCACCACCTCGATGTTCAGACGATGCGCGAGATTGATGATCGACCTGACAATCTGCGCCTCGACGTTTTCAGGGTCCACGACATTCGGGATCAAGGCCCCATCGATCTTGATGCAGTCAGGTTCGAAAGCCTTGAGATAGGCAAAGCTGGACAATCCAGCACCAAAATCATCCAACGCGATGCGGCAACCAAGTCGACGCGCTTCTCGGATATTGGCGCGAGCCTGGTCTAGATCACGGATGACGGCGGTTTCGGTGATCTCAAGCTGTACGCGGCGAGGATCAATTCGGCTTTGGCGCAGCTCGTCCGACAGAAACCCCGGAAAAGCGGAATTCCCCAATGACGGAGCCGAGACGTTGATCGACACCCAGAGCTGCGGATGAGCGCGAAGATGGGAGCCGAAATCGCCAAGAACTCGGTGTAAGACCCAGCGATCTATCATTTCGATCAATGCGCTGTTCTCGGCAGCCGGCAGGAAACTGGCAGGAGCATATTCGTGGCCGTTTCGGTCCTGCATCTGAAGCAGGATCTCGACCTCGAGGGGAAAACCTGGTTGAGGCGCACAGGCAATGATGTCCTGAGCATTGAGTTGGAGCCGGTTCTCGGCAATCGCGGCGGGGATGTCGCAAACCAGCTTGGCGGTAAGCTCGACTTCAGCAAAGCCCACACGCTCCTGCGCAGCCGTGGCCACGCAGGAGCGGTGATCCCGTCGCGCCACCACCAGCGCGGCGATCAGCCTACGACGCACCACCTCGGGGTCAACAGTGGAAACCGGATCGGTCCAGATGATCCCGGCCCGGGCTGTCACCGCTGAGCTGTAGCTGCCTTGGTCGATCTGCATTGCCGCAATCTGCTGCAGAACTTGGTCTACCATTTCCGCACAGATGCTGCGCCCATGCGACCCGAAGGCGATCAGGAAACCTTCCATGGCCAGGCTGCCGACAACGTTGTCCGACCCGAAGACCGTTCCCAGCATTTCGCCGATCCGCTGGCGCAGCTGATATAGTTGCGATGGACCAGCCGTGATTTCCAGCATGTCCAGGTTGTCAGGTACAATCAGCGCGAACCCTGATGGATACGGCTGCCTTGCCAGCCAACTACTGATGGTGCTGGTTGGACAGAAGGATTCTCTCAGGCTGGACAGAGGACCGCTCAAAAGCATCAGAAGAAGATTGCCTGCGTCATTCCAGCTCCCTGTCCAGACAGCCAAGTTGTCGGGCAAGAGCAGCCATGGGGATCAGATGCTCTCTGCCGGTTCGGCCGCAACGATCCTGTCACGTCCTTCGCGCTTGGCTGCATAAAGCGCACGATCTGCCCGCTCGAACCAAGATGGCCGGGGCTCACCGCGGTTGCGTTGAGCAATGCCAGCACTGGCCGTTACCGAGCCGCCATCGATCTCGGGAATGGAGGCCTGTGCAAGCTGGCCTCGCAGCTGCTGGGTAAAATCCTCTGCCTCGGCAAGGCTCGCACCCGCCAGCAATATGCCGAATTCCTCTCCACCCAAGCGGCCGACGCTGTCCGACTTACAAACAGCCGCGCTCATTATGGAGGCGACATGTGCCAGAACGGCATCTCCCGCAGGGTGGCCGAAACGATCGTTGACCGACTTGAAATGGTCCAGATCAAGCAACACAAAGCTAGCGGGTTCGTCACCGTTCTCGGCCACGATGCGGTCCATTCTTGACATGAATGCCCGCCGGGTCAGCACGCCGGTGACCCCGTCAATCCGGGCAGTAAGCCGCAGTTCAAACTGCGACATCACGACCTTGGCAAAGTTATAAAGCACTTCCTTGTCTTCCGGAGTGAACTTGCGCGGCTCAGTCCCAAAGACGCAAAGAGCGCCGATATTATATCCGTCTGATGTAGTCAGCGGAACACCAAGATACGAACGGATGCAAAGCGGGCCGGTGACAAAATGGTTGTCGGCAAAGCGGGGATCTTGGGCTGCATCCTCAACAATCAAGGAGTCGTCGCTCTGAATCGTATAGTTGCAGAACGCCTCGCTTCGCGCGCAGTTGCTCTGCGCACAGGCATCAGCGCTCATTCCCGCCGCCGCCTTTGTCCATTGGCGATCGAAGTCGATCAGGTTGATCGCGGCATACGGGATATCGAAGATCGTCCTGATCAGCGTGACGATCTCGTCAAACTCCTCTTCCGGTTCAGTATCAAGGATCCTGTACCGGCGAAGCGCCGCCAATCGTCCAGCCTCATCATCGACTCTACCGCGAACGACTTCGTTCATTCGCTCTTCTCCAGAACTTGCAGGAGGTCATCCTCGTAGCTACGCAGCATCACCGCCACGAGCGCACGTATAGCTTCCCGATCCCGGCCGGAGTTCTGCATGGACTCGACGAGGGACGTGAGACTAGCGCAATGACGCTCGAGCGCACGCTGAAGGTCAGCTGACAACTTCAGGTCAGGCAAGGAGCCCTGCCTCAGTTCTTCAGCTACTAGTTGCGCAGGCTCCATCTGCAGCTCCTCACGTCAGCCCTCAGATATCAACCATAGAGAGAACGCATGTGGGCCGCTAGGGGCAGTACCCTCAACCAGAGGAGGGTCCAGTTCGCTTCTCGCGCAGTGGACCCTCGGAGGTATGGGTTCAGAAAAGAGTCTAGATGCCTATTGCTCAAGAGGCGAGTTGAAGCCTTTCTTGGTGCTCCCGAAAGAAGGTCACGCGATCCCGACCCTTGACCTTGGAGCCATAGAGCGCCTGATCCGCGCGCTGGTAAGCCTTGGCATAGTCGAAGGCCTCCCTGTCGAAGAAGAACCCCCCGACACTGATACGTGTCTGCTGATCGCTCCCATAAGAAACGCGCAGTGCCTTCCGGAACCGCTCGGCCACCAGGTGTCCTGCATCGCCGCTTGTGGTACGCACGATGATCGCGAACTCTTCGCCCCCCACCCGGGCAGCGAAATCGGTGTCGCGAACAGTCCCCCGGATGGCTGATCCGATCCCCTGCAGCACTATATCGCCAACAGCATGGCCGTACTCATCATTGATTTTCTTGAAGTGATCCACATCAACCAGCATGAAAAGTACGCCCGTTGCTTTTTCCTGTTCGAGTTTCTGAGCATAATTTTCCAGAGAACGACGATTGGGGAGACCGGTAAGGCAGTCGGTTGTGGCTTCCTTGGTCAGTTCACGCTCCCTTTGCCCGCGTCGCTGCTCGGTTTCTAGCATCTTGCCAAAAATCAGCACGATCAGGCCTATGACTCCGCTCAGGAAAAAGGAAGTTAACCACATATTTCCTGCAACCGCGAAGAGCGCGAGCGCAGACGGGGCAATGCAAACAAGGATAATAGACAGCCATTCCGCCCACGTACGTTTTCGTGTGTCGCCAGTCTTGGACCACCAGACAAGCGCGCCAGCAGCGGTAGCCGCTATTACCATTGCACCTGCACCCACACCATTTCCACCGATGACGACGCGGGCTGCAACGGTCAGTGCAACTGCTATCACGGCAGCGACCGGCCCGCCGAATGCAGCGGCCATCCCAACAAAAGCGCCCCGTGAGTCTGCCTGAAACCCGGGACTTAGAACAATTGGCTGTGCCATGATGAGGATGCCGCCGCACCCCAAGGCAAGACCAATGCCGGCGCGACGAAGGAGAGCACTTTGTATCCGCCGCTGCATCATTCCATAAAGGATGGTACAGACGGCCATTACTCCCACAGTGTTTACAAAAATCAGGATATACTGGGACATCATCGGTTTTTCTCTGGGCTAACTCGGAAACGAAGGTGCCAATCAACATTCAGACAATTCATCTGATGACCCACAGCGCTATGCATGATGGATGAAGGTCTCCGCAGCTCTACCTCAGGTAGATCTGTTCGTCGATCTGTCTAGAAAGATACCTGTCGATTCCGATATGCGCTGGAGCCACGACGGCAGTCAGCTCAACGATACCCATCCGTGACGGTAAGGAGAGAGCTGAATTGATCTCCGGCAACCGAGTTTCTGATCGCCAGGATTCAGGCTGACATCAGTGATCGCATACATTTCCTAGAGAAGAGCTAGCCTTTCTCTCGTCTGCATCGGTCGGGTGCACTCTCCTGAAGCCTCACCGGAAGCCCCGGGTTCATCTCCTCCCAGAAAGCTGCAATCCGTTCACTGTTGAGGGGGATAGCCAGCCATGCTTCTCGAAGTCGGCACGCTTGGTACCATCCGATAGCTGGGACATGAACAGCCGCCGATCCGCGTCTCGCTGGGTTGGACTGCGCGCCTTGACAGCATCAAGTATCCGCCGCAGTCGTTTGGCGCGACCATCAGGCGGCGCTGCCTCGCTTGGCGAAGCCACCCACTGTAGGATCTTGGGAGGGAGCCAGAGATGAATGCGGGCGCTTGGTATTGTAGTGTCGGCGCCAACGCTCAATGACGAGCGTTGCCTTGGCGTGGCTGTAGAAGATTAGCCTGCTGCCACCAAGCCGCTGTCGAAAATCATCTGGGTGCAGAGTGCCTGCCTGAGCGCGGACAAGCGGGAGCTCATAGCCCCCTCCTCCTGAGCTCATACCAGAGAATTCTAGCCCAAACTGCAGTTCCCGCTGCTCTGCCGCCTGAAAACTGGACCGTTTGAAGCTGGAGTTTTCGGCTAGGCTTTCCCTGGCTGGGCGAGGAGCTGAGAACGATGAAGGCATCAAAGTTCACGGAGGCGCAGAAGGCGTTCATCCTGAAACAGGGCGAGGAGGGCACCCCGGTTGCGGAGATCTGCCGCAAGGCGGGGATCGGCCAGTCGACCTGCTTTGCCTGGAAGAAGAAGTATGGCGGCCTGCTGCTCGACGAGATGCGACGACTCAAGCAGCTCGAGGACGAGAACGCGCGGCTCAAGCGCATCGTGGCGGACCTGACGCTCGACCGAGAAATGCTCCAGGATGTCGTCCGCCGAAAGCTCTGAAGCCGGAACGGACGCGTGAACTGGTTCGCGGGATGTGCGCAGACTGGGCGGTCTCGATCCGCAGGGCGTGTGGGGCCCTCCGGTTCGACTGCTCGAGCTACCACTACAGGTCCCGCCGCACCGATCCGGCAGAACTGAAAC
>NZ_JBHLWE010000054.1:0-22971 GCF_042432925.1 Paracoccus niistensis
ACGGGAGCCCATGGCTCCCACCCGAGACCGCGACAGGCCCGCCCCAAAGGGGCGGGCCTTTTGCGTGGCGGAAGAGACAGCTTATCGCTCAAAGTAATGTCGTTGCGCCATGCTGCCCCATGCTCCAGCAATGCTCGAAACTGCACATATCCTGAGACGAGCCTGCATGAAGCACTGCATCAAGGAACCCGTTCCGGCGCTCTTCGCGGCGCGCGACAATCTTGCAATGGCCGTCGACGCGCATCTGGCAGGCGACTTCGAGACTGCCCGGCTCAAGTTCAAGGCGGCCGATACGCTGGCCGTATTCTTCTGGCTCAATCCTTGCTGGTATGATGTCGAGAAGAATGTCCTCTACCCCCATCCAGATGGTGACACCCGCCTGGTTCCAAGGGAGCAGCGTGACCCTGATCGCGCCATTGCTGCGCCCGTCAGGGCCGAGGTGCTTGCCCGGGACGGCTACAGATGCAGGTATTGCGCCCTTCCGTTGATCAGGGGCAGGCATCCGCAAGATTGCCCATGCGCTGTATCCGGAGGCGGTTCCTTGGGACAGCCATGACCTGCGGCGCCAGCACGCCGGTTTCGCCGCCCTCTGGCTGCAGTACGACCATGTGGTTCCACACAGCCATGGTGGACGCTCGAACGCCGAAAACGTCGTCATTGCCTGCGGTCTGTGCAACTTCGCCAAACATGGTTACACGCTGCGGCAACTGGGCCTGTCGGACCCGCGCCTCAGGCCGCCGCAACCTATCGAGTGGGATGGGCTGGAGCGCTTGCCCCTCAGCCCGTGATCTCGCGCCGGAGCAGCGGCAGATCGCCTGGCGACACGTCACGGCGATGCGGCCGACCTCCGTCGTTCGTGCCGATGAATCCTTCCGTACCGCAGGAAAGGCTCCATGGCCCACGACTGCCTGTTCTGCCGCATTGTCCGGCGTGAGCTTCCCACTCATATCGTCCACGAGGACGACGAGATCATGGCCTTTCTCGACCTCCATCCGATCCTCCCCGGCCATGTGCTTGTCATTCCCAAGGCACATCATGTCTGGTTCGAGGATGTTCCGGCGCCTCTCGCCGCGCGGGTCGTGGAGTGCAGCCAGGTGCTCGCCCGCCGGATGAAGCGGCTTTATGAGGTCGAGCGGGTGGCCATGTTCTTCACCGGCATTCATGTCCCGCACGCCCATGCCCATGTCATGCCGATGCACGAGATCCATGACGTGACCTCGCAGGCCTACCTGGGCGAGGGGCTTGCGGGCTTTTCGGCCCCGCCGCCACTGCCGCAGGATCGCATGGCGGCCATCGCGCGGGAACTGTCGGAGGACTGAACCCGCCTCCTTGCCACGGAACCGGGCAGCCCCCCGAGAGCTTGGACCTGCGCCGCGACAGGAAATGAGGACGGCCATGTTCAGTTGGTTCGAGCGGCGCCTCGACCCCTATCCGCAGGACCCGCCCAGGATGCCGCCGCGCGGACTGGTGGCCTTCGTGCTGCATTGCTCGCGCGGGGCGCTGCCTTGGCTCGTGCTGCTGGCGGCGACCTCGGCCCTGATCGCCATCGGCGAGGTCGTGCTGTTCGGCTATCTGGGCGAACTGGTGAACCGGCTGGCCGACACGCCGCCCTCGGAGTTCTGGGTGCTGGAGGGAGAGAGGGCTGTCTGGATGGCGGTCCTGCTGCTGGCGGTGCTGCCGGCGCTGAACATCCTCAGCGCGCTGGTGATGCACCAGACGCTGCTGGGCAACTTCCCCCAGCGCATCCGCTGGCAGGCGCACCGCTATCTGCTGCGCCAGTCCCTGGGCTACTTTCAGGACGAATTCGCGGGCCGGATCGCCACAAAGCTGATGCAGACAGCGCTTGCCGTCCGCGAGGTGGCCATGAAGGTCATGGACGTGGCCGTCTATGTCGCCGTCTACTTCGCGGGGGCGCTGGCGCTGGCGGCCTCGCAGGACTGGCGGCTGGCCTTGCCTTTTGCCGCTTGGGGCTTGGGCTACGGGGTCCTGCTGTGGGTGCTGATCCCCCGCCTGGGCCGTGCGGCCGAGGCACAGGCGGGCGCGCGGGCCGAGATGACGGGCCGGATCGTCGATGCCTATACCAACATCGCCACGGTCAAGCTGTTCAGCCATTCCGCGCGCGAGGAAGCCTTTGCCCGCGAATCGATGGACGGTTTCCTGGGCACCGTCCACCGGCAGATGCGGCTGGCCGCCGCGCAGGACATCACGCTGAACCTGTTGAACGCGGCGCTTGTCGGGTCGTCGGCGGCACTGGGGCTGTGGCTGTGGACGAACGGGACCGTCCCGGTGGGCGCGGTCGCCGTGGCGGTGCCGCTGGCCATGCGGCTCAACACCATGAGCCACTGGATCATGTGGGAATTCGCCGCGCTGTTCGAGAACATCGGCACCGTGCGCGACGGCATCGGCAGTCTGGCCCTGCCGCGCATGGTGGTGGATGCGCCGGGCGCCAGGCCCCTGACCGTGACGCAGGGCGCCGTCCGTTTCGAGAACGTGACCTTCCGCTATGATGCGGATCCCTCGGAACGGCCGATGGCCGTGCTGGACGGCCTGACGCTGGACATCCGGCCGGGCGAGCGGATCGGGCTTGTCGGCCGCTCGGGCGCGGGGAAGTCCACGCTCATCAACCTGCTGCTGCGCTTCCATGACGTCGAATCAGGGCGCATCCTGATCGACGGGCAGGACATCTCGCAGGTCACGCAGGACAGTCTTCGCGCGGCCATCGGCGTGGTCACGCAGGATTCAAGCCTGCTGCACCGCTCGGTCCGCGACAATATCGCGTATGGCCGCCCCGATGCCTCGCCTGCGCAGATCGAGGCTGCGACAAGGCTGGCCGAGGCCGCCGAGTTCATCCCGAGACTTGCCGACAACGAGGGACGCCGGGGCCTTGACGCCCACGCGGGCGAGCGGGGCGTGAAGCTGTCGGGCGGCCAGCGCCAGCGTATCGCCATTGCCCGCGTCGCGCTGAAGGACGCGCCGATCCTGGTGCTGGACGAGGCCACAAGCGCGCTCGACAGCGAGGTCGAGGCCGCGATCCAGGCGCAGCTGGAGCGGCTGATGGCGGGCAAGACCGTGATCGCCATCGCGCACCGCCTGTCCACCATCGCCGCGATGGACCGGCTGGTGGTCATGGACCGGGGCCGGATCGTCGAACAGGGCACCCATGCCGAGCTGCTGGCGGCGGGAGGGCTTTATGCCCGGCTCTGGGCGCGGCAGTCGGGCGGCTTCCTGGTCGCCGCGCCGGATATGGCCCCCGAACCGCTTCCGGCATGAGCGCAGTTTCATCTTGCGCCATCGCCGATCCTGCCGTAATCCGGCGCTCGGCCTAGGGGTATAGCTCAGTTGGTAGAGCATCGGTCTCCAAAACCGAGGGTCGTGGGTTCGAGTCCCCCTGCCCCTGCCAGACCGCCCATCGAGGACGCCGCGCCATGTCGCTGACGATCCATCTGGGGGCGCACAAGACCGCATCCACGCATCTGCAGCAGACGCTGCGCGGGCTGATCCCGCGCATGCTGGCTTCGGGCATCCATTATTCGGACGTCCAGCACTGGCGCGGCGGCGTGACCCGGCTGGGGGCGGCGCTGGGCGAGGGGCCTGACGCAGCCCGCCTGCGCGGGCGGCTGCGCCGGCGGCTGGACGTAACCTGCGCCACCTGGCCCGAGGTGATGATCTCGGAAGAGAACATCCTCGGCAGCCTCCGGCGCGAGGGGCTGATGGGGGAGGGTCACGTCATCTATCCGCAGGCGCGGGCGCGGGTCGCGCGCCTGACCGGGATGCTGCGGCATCGTCCCGCCACGGTCTTTCTTGCCGTGCGGGAGCCCTGCGCCTTTCTGACCTCGGCCTTCGCCATGCAGGTGATGGGAGGGCACGAGCTGCTGCTGGCCGACTATCTGGACGGCTTCGACCCGGCCCGCCTGTCCTGGGCGCATCTGGCCGAACGCCTGCTGTCGGTCCGCGGCGTGGCGCGGCTGGTCGTCTGGCCTTACGAGGATTACGGCGTCCTGCGCCCGCAGATTCTGGCGCAGATGCTGCCCGGGGCGCTTGCAGCCGGGGCCGAGAACCCGCCGCCCGCGATCGTGGGCCTGTCGCAGCCCGCCTATGCCGAGGTGCTGGAACGGGCCATGGCCCAGCCCCATGCCGATCTGGCCCGGCTTGCGCGCGACGCCAAGGCGCGCCATCCGCGCGGCCCGGCGTCCCCCGCGCCGAAGCTGATGGACCCCGAAACGGCCAGCCGCTGCCGCGAGGCCTATGCCGCCGATCTCGAACGACTGGCGGCGCTCGAGTGCACGACGCTGCTACGGCCCTGAGGCTGCCGGCTTCGGACACCCTGCGTTGGCCTCTGGTCCCACGCACATTCGCTGACGGGTGCGGCATCGGGCGCAGAGGCTGCCATGACGCGCCTGCGGCCTTGCCATCGGGGGGACGGGGGCTTATCTGGGCCGCTGCAACGCAAGGGACTCCCATGACCAACCCCGCCCAGTTCATCAGCCAGGTCCGCGCCGAAGCCGCCAAGATCGTCTGGCCGGGCCGGCGCGAGGTCGTCACCACGACGATCATGGTCTTCGTCATGGCGGGCCTGTTCAGCCTGTTCTTCTTCCTGGTGGATCTGCTGATCCGCTGGGGCGTGACGACGGTCCTGACCGCCGTCGGCTGACCGCGCTTGCAATCCACGGTCCGGGCGGATATGTCCGGCCGACCTGCCCGGCGACCGGCGTGCATCGATTCGGTATGCGCGCCGTTTCAGTTTTCGGGCCCAAGCCGGCCCGCGCGGCCGCAGAGTTGAAGCAGGGGACGAGCAGTCGATGGCAAAGCGGTGGTATTCGGTCAGCGTCCTGTCCAACTTCGAGAAGAAGGTGGCCGAGGCGATCCGTCAGGCCGTGGCCGAGAAGGGCCTGGAAGACGAGATCGACGACGTGGTGGTCCCCACCGAGGAAGTGATCGAGATCCGGCGCGGCAAGAAGGTCACGTCGGAACGCCGCTTCATGCCCGGCTACGTGCTGGTCCACATGGACCTGTCGGACAAGACCTATCACCTGGTGAACTCGATCAACCGCGTCACCGGTTTCCTCGGCGCGCATGGCAAGCCCATGCCCATGCGCGACGACGAGGTGAACGCGATGCTGAACCGCTCGGGCCAGGGCGGGGCCGAGGTTGCGCCGCGCAACCTGATCCGCTTCGAGGTCGGCGAGAAGGTGAACGTGACCGACGGTCCCTTCGAGGGCTTCTCGGGCATGGTGGAAGAGGTCGACGACGTGTCGAGCCGCATCAAGGTCACCGTCTCGATCTTCGGCCGGCCGACGCCGGTCGAACTGGAATTCACGCAGGTTTCCAAGACCTCGTGATCTGTGCGCGGGAGGCGCGGCCCCGACCGGGCCCCGCGCCGGACCGCTAAGTCGGCCCCGTGCCCAATTCCGGGTGGGGGCGTGATGACAAGGAGAGGGCCCCATGGCCAAGAAAGTCGTCGGCAGCCTCAAGCTGCAAGTCAAGGCGGGGCAGGCGAACCCGTCCCCGCCCATCGGTCCGGCGCTGGGTCAGCGCGGGATCAACATCATGGAATTCTGCAAGGCGTTCAACGCCCGCACGCAGGAAATGGAAGCGGGCTCGCCCGTTCCGACCGTGATCACCTATTACGCGGACAAGTCCTTCACCTTCGAGACGAAGACCCCGCCCGCGTCCTTCCTGCTGAAGAAGGCCGCCGGCCTGAAGCCGCAGGGCAAGCGCAACCGCGCCAAGGGCTCGGAAAAGCCCGGTCGTGCGACCGCCGGCACCGTGACGGCCAAGCAGGTCCGCGAGATTGCCGAACTGAAGATGAAGGACCTGTCGGCCAACGACATCGAGGCCGCGATGCAGATCGTTCTCGGCTCGGCCCGCTCCATCGGCATCGAAGTGAAGGGCTGATCGACATGGCAAAACTCGCAAAGAAGCAAGCCGCCGCCCGCGCCGCCTTCGAGGGCAAGGCGAACCTGGCCGTGGAAGACGCCGTCACGCTGGTCAAGGCCAACGCCACGGCGAAGTTCGACGAAACAGTCGAGATCGCGATGAACCTGGGCGTCGATCCGCGCCACGCCGACCAGATGGTCCGCGGCGTCGTGACGCTGCCGAACGGCACCGGCAAGGACGTCCGCGTGGCGGTCTTCGCCCGCGGCCCGAAGGCCGAGGAAGCGAAAGCCGCCGGGGCTGACATCGTCGGCGCCGAGGACCTGATGGAAGCCATCCAGGGCGGCAAGATCGACTTCGATCGCTGCATCGCCACCCCGGACATGATGCCGCTGGTCGGCCGCTTGGGGAAAATCCTCGGCCCGCGCAACCTGATGCCGAACCCCAAGGTCGGCACGGTGACGATGGACGTGGCCGGCGCCGTCGGCAACGCCAAGGGCGGCGAGGTCCAGTTCAAGGCCGAGAAGGCGGGCGTGGTCCATGCCGGCGTCGGCAAGGCCTCGTTCGACACCGAGAAGCTGGCGCAGAACATCCGCGCTTTCGTGGATGCGGTGAACCGGGCCAAGCCCTCGGGCGCCAAGGGCACCTATGTGAAGAAGGTCTCGATCAGCTCGACCATGGGTCCGGGCGTGTCGCTGGACCTGACCTCGGCAACCCAGGGCTGAACAGGCTCCTGTCACAGAACGGAAAGCCCCGGCAGAAATGCCGGGGCTTTTCTCGTTTTCATTCTCCGGCGGTGAGGGCGAGGGCCTCCGGGTACTGAGCTGCGATGGCTTTCTGGCTGCGCCGCGCGGCTCTCTGGCTAGGTGCCCTATGCATGATGCTGAGAAAATGGGACGGTTTGTGGCCGCCGAACTGACGCTGGACGGCCATCATGAACCGCCTCGGGCGGTCTCCGAAATAGGCGGCATGTTCCGCGCGGGCGTGATTGAGCTTCCGTTTCTGCGCGGCAATCGTGTCGGATTGCGCATGGGCCGTGTGGATATAGGCCAGCGGACCCGGAAGAACCAGCGACGGGGCGATCCGGTAATGGCCGCCATGCTTGAGGTCATAAGGATTGTGAATGTGGCCGGGCGGATTCACCAAGGCAAAACCGATGGCGATGTTGGGTTCGAATTTCGCCAGCAGTTCGGCGTCGTCGGCCGTCTGGATCAGCAGCAGTCCCGTCGGGCGGCTGATCAGGCCGTGATCGGGAACATTCGGCATGTTGCTGCGCAGGGTCTCGATGAAGTCGCTGGCCAGCGCGTCGTCATCATCAAGTCTGAAATGCAGCGTCCGGTGGGTCTGCACGATCGGCTGCTTGCGGATCCACGAATCGATCGCGCGATTGAGAATTGGATTCCTGTCGTAAACGATCTCGATCTGCGGAACGCTGCGTGCCGCGCTGGCAAGGCGCTTCTTGTATTTCCGGGGAAGCTCGGGTGAGGTGAAGATCGCAAAGCGGAAATTCTTGTCGGTTTGCCAGCGAAGGGAGGGAAGACATATCTTTTCAAAGAAATAGAACCGCTCCTTGAGCCGTTCCGGCGCGTAAAGGATCTCCTTGCGCTGCTCGAGATCCTCCGTGCTTCGTGTCAGCTTTGCATCGCTTCGTCCCAGATACGAAAAACGCATGTATCCGAAAATATCGGGTTCCATCCTGCACCTTGAAAAATCTACCCCGGCGTACTCGCGCTTAACGTGTTTCGCGCCAAGAGGCCACGCCCTCTGAGCCGCTTGAAACCCGGAGCAAGCCGGTCTATGACCGTCCCTTCAGGTGCGGCTGCGATTCGCGGCTGCCCTGTTCCTGTCCGAGACGGAGGGCCGGCGCGTGAACGCCGTTAAGTCCTTCCCGAGATGGAAGTCGAGATTTTTCCGCAAAGGTTCCACCTTTGGGGCGCTCTCGGGTCCATCGCCCAAGGACCCGCCCCTGCCGCCGCAAGGTGGCCGGGACAAGTGAGCCGGGGGGAAACCCCCAACGTGGAGTGAACCGTGGATAGAGCCCAAAAAGAACAGGTGGTCGAGGAACTCGGCCAGATCTTTGAAAGCTCTGGCGTCGTGGTGGTTGCCCGCTACGAGGGGATGACGGTTGCCGAGATGCAGACCCTGCGCGCGCAGATGCGCGACGCCGGGGGTGCTGTCCGCGTTGCCAAGAACAGGCTCGCCAAGATCGCCCTGGAAGGGAAGCCGGCGGCTTCGATCGCCGATTACCTGACGGGCATGACCGTGCTCGCCTTTTCCGAGGACCCCGTGGCTGCGGCCAAGGTCGCGGATGCCTATGCCAAGACGAACGACAAGTTCGTCATCCTTGGCGGGGCCATGGGCGAGAACGCTCTGGATCCGGCCGGTGTGAAATCCGTGGCCCAGATGCCGTCGCGCGAGGAGCTTATCGCTTCGATCGTGGCCTGCATCGGCGCCCCGGCTTCGAACATCGCCGGCGCGATCGGCGCGCCTGCCAGCAACATCGCGGGCATCCTGTCCACGCTCGAAGAGCGTGAGGCTGCCTGAGGCAATCCCGTCCCGTCTGGCGGCCTGAAGCCCCGACGTTGGAACAACCTGACTGGAAAGAACGGAAAAATGGCTGATCTGAAGCAACTCGCCGAACAAATTGTCAACCTGACCCTGCTGCAGGCCCAGGAACTGAAGACGATCCTGAAGGACGAATACGGCATCGAGCCCGCCGCCGGCGGCGCGGTCATGATGGCCGGCCCGGCCGGTGGCGCCGCTGCCCCCGCCGAGGAAGAGAAGACCGAATTCGACGTCGTCCTGACCGACGCCGGCGCCAACAAGATCAACGTGATCAAGGAAGTGCGCGCGATCACCGGCCTGGGCCTGAAAGAGGCCAAGGACCTGGTCGAAGCCGGTGGCAAGGTCAAGGAAGGCGCGGCCAAGGCCGACGCCGAGGAAATGAAGAAGAAGCTCGAAGCGGCTGGCGCCAAGGTCGAGCTGAAGTAATTCGCGCCTCCGCGCGGATTGGAAGACAAGGGCAGGGTCCGGGGTTTCCTGGACCCTGCCGAACACGTCTTGAAGGATGCCTGGCGGCCCCATAGATGGGACGGACATCCTTCAGGGCGAGTTTGCGGTTCGGGAGTTGCGCGGTGGGACGCGCGGCACGAATGGAACCGCACCCCTGTTGTTCGCAAGCCGCCGGCCCGGGCCCCGACGAGCCGGCGCGCGATGACGAAAGGCGATAAACCTACATGGCGCAATCCTACGTCGGCCAGAAGCGCATCCGGCGCTATTACGGCAACATCCGCGAAGTCCTGGAAATGCCGAACCTCATCGAGGTTCAGAAGGCGTCCTACGACCTGTTCCTCAATTCGGGCGAGGGCGAGGGCCACCGGGACGGAGACGGCATCCAGGGCGTCTTCCAGTCGGTCTTCCCGATCAAGGACTTCAATGAGACCGCCACGCTGGAGTTCGTGAAATACGAGCTCGAGAAGCCGAAATACGACGTGGACGAATGCCAGCAGCGCGACATGACCTATGCCGCGCCGCTCAAGGTCACGCTGCGCCTGATCGTGTTCGATGTCGACGAGAACTCGGGCACCCGCGCGGTGAAGGACATCAAGGAACAGGACGTCTACATGGGCGACATGCCGCTCATGACGCAGAACGGGACGTTCATCGTGAACGGGACCGAGCGCGTGGTCGTGTCGCAGATGCACCGTTCGCCCGGCGTGTTCTTCGACCATGACCGCGGCAAGACCCATTCCTCGGGCAAGCTGCTGTTTGCCTGCCGCATCATTCCCTATCGCGGCTCGTGGCTCGACTTCGAGTTCGACGCCAAGGACCTGGTCTTCGCGCGCATCGACCGCCGCCGCAAGCTGCCGGTGACGACGCTGCTGTATGCGCTGGGGATGGACCAGGACGCGATCATGTCCGCGTTCTACGACACCGTGGACTACAAGCTGCAGAAAGCCTCGCGCGGGACCGCCGGCGCCTGGGTCACCCGCTTCTTCCCGGAACGGATGCGCGGCACCCGTCCCAGCTTCGACCTGGTCAACGCCGATACCGGCGAGGTCATCACCAAGGCCGGCGACAAGGTGACGCCGCGCCTGGTCAAGAAGCTGATCGAATCGGGCGAAGCCACGAACCTGCTGGTTCCCTTCGAGCGGATCGTCGGCCGCTTCATCGCGCGCGACATCATCAACGAGGACACCGGCCTGATCTACGCCGAGGCGGGTGACGAGATCACCGCCGAATACAGCAAGGACGGCACCGAACTTTCGGGCGGCCTGCTGAAGGTGCTGCTGGACAACGGGATCACCGAGATCCCGGTGCTGGACATCGACCATGTCAACGTCGGCCCCTACATCCGCAACACCATGGCAGCCGACAAGAACATGAACCGCGACGGCGCGCTGATGGACATCTATCGCGTGATGCGTCCGGGCGAGCCGCCGACCGTCGAGGCGGCGAGCGCGCTGTTCAACAGCCTGTTCTTCGATTCCGAGCGCTATGACCTGTCCGCCGTGGGCCGGGTCAAGATGAACATGCGTCTCGACCTCGACGCGCCCGACACCCAGCGCACGCTGCGTCACGAGGACATCGTGGCCTGTATCCGCGGGCTGGTGGAACTGCGCGACGGCAAGGGCGAGATCGACGACATCGACCACCTCGGCAACCGCCGGGTGCGTTCGGTCGGCGAGCTGATGGAGAACCAGTACCGCATCGGCCTGCTGCGGATGGAGCGTGCGATCCGCGAGCGGATGTCGGGCGTCGAGATCGACACCGTGATGCCGCAGGACCTGATCAACGCCAAGCCTGCGGCCGCTGCCGTGCGCGAGTTCTTCGGTTCCTCGCAGCTGTCGCAGTTCATGGACCAGACCAACCCGCTGTCCGAAGTGACGCACAAGCGTCGTCTGTCGGCGCTCGGGCCGGGCGGTCTGACCCGCGAGCGTGCGGGCTTCGAGGTGCGCGACGTTCACCCGACCCATTACGGCCGGATGTGCCCGATCGAGACGCCGGAAGGCCAGAACATCGGCCTCATCAACTCGCTGGCCACTTATGCCCGCGTGAACAAGTACGGCTTTATCGAGACCCCCTACCGCAAGGTTGTCGAGGGCAAGGTGACGGACGACGTGGTCTACATGTCGGCCACCGAGGAGATGCGCCACACTGTCGCGCAGGCCAACGCCGAGCTGGATGAGGACGGCAAGTTCGTCCAGGAGCTGGTCTCGACCCGTCAGGCGGG
This sequence comes from Paracoccus niistensis, assembly GCF_042432925.1. Classification (NCBI taxonomy): domain Bacteria; kingdom Pseudomonadati; phylum Pseudomonadota; class Alphaproteobacteria; order Rhodobacterales; family Paracoccaceae; genus Paracoccus; species Paracoccus niistensis. The sequence continues at coordinate 11,108 of NZ_JBHLWE010000054.1, forward strand.
CGACTTCATGCTGAACCCGGTCGATGCCGTCGACCTGATCGACGTGTCGCCCAAGCAGCTGGTGTCGGTCGCGGCGGCGCTGATCCCGTTCCTGGAAAACGACGACGCCAACCGCGCGCTGATGGGCTCGAACATGCAGCGTCAGGCCGTGCCGCTGCTGCGGGCCGAGGCGCCCTTTGTCGGCACCGGCATGGAAGCCACCGTCGCGCGTGACTCGGGCGCTGCCATCATGGCGCGCCGGGGTGGGGTGATCGACCAGGTGGACGCCAGCCGGATCGTCGTCCGGGCGACCGAGGACCTCGGCGCGGGCGACGCGGGCGTGGACATCTATCGCCTGCGCAAGTTCAAGCGCTCGAACCAGTCCTCGACCATCAACCAGCGTCCGCTGGTCAAGGTGGGCGACCGCGTCATGAAGAACCAGGTGATCGCGGACGGTCCCTCGACCGACCAAGGCGAACTGGCCATCGGCCGGAACGTGATCGTCGCCTTCATGCCGTGGAACGGCTACAACTATGAAGACTCGATCCTGATCTCGGAACGGATCCACCGCGACGACGTGTTCACCTCGATCCACATCGACGAATACGAGGTGGCGGCGCGCGACACCAAGCTGGGGCCGGAAGAGATCACCCGCGACATCCCCAACGTCGGCGAGGAGGCGCTCCGCAACCTCGACGAGGCGGGCATCGTCTATATCGGTGCGGAAGTGGGTCCGGGCGACATCCTCGTGGGCAAGATCACGCCCAAGGGCGAAAGCCCGATGACGCCGGAAGAGAAGCTGCTGCGCGCCATCTTCGGCGAAAAGGCGTCGGACGTGCGGGACACCTCGCTGCGCCTGCCGCCGGGCGCCTATGGCACCATCGTCGAGGTGCGGGTCTTCAACCGCCACGGCGTGGACAAGGACGAGCGTGCGCTGCAGATCGAGCGCGAGGAAGTCGAGCGTCTGGCGCGTGACCGCGACGACGAGATGGCGATCCTCGAGCGCAACATCTACGCGCGCCTGCGTTCCTTGATCCTTGGTCAGACCGCGGTGAAGGGGCCCAAGGGCGTCCGCGCCAATTCGGAGATCACCGAGGACCTGCTGGGCACGCTCTCGCGCGGCCAGTGGTTCCAGCTGGCGGTTGCCGACGAGGACACCGCCCGCGAGGTCGAGGCGCTGCAGGACCAGTTCAACGTCCAGAAGAAGGCGCTGGAGAATCGCTTCGAGGACAAGGTCGAGAAGGTCCGTCAGGGCGACGACCTGCCCCCCGGCGTGATGAAGATGGTCAAGGTGTTCGTCGCCGTGAAGCGCAAGCTTCAGGCCGGCGACAAGATGGCCGGTCGTCACGGCAACAAGGGCGTCGTGTCCAAGGTGGTCCCGATGGAGGACATGCCGTTCCTGGCAGACGGCACCCCCGTCGATCTGGTGCTGAACCCGCTGGGCGTGCCCTCGCGCATGAACGTGGGACAGATCCTCGAAACCCACATGGGCTGGGCCGCGCGCGGCCTGGGGCTCAAGATCGACGAGGCGCTGCAGGAGTACCGGCGCAACGGCAACATGACCCCCGTCCGCGAGGCGATGCGCATCGGCTATGGCGACGACACCTATGAAGCCGAGTTCGGCGACATGGGCGACGACGACCTGGTCGAGCGGGCCGAGCAGGTCCGGGGCGGCGTTCCGATCGCGACCCCCGTCTTCGACGGCGCCAAGGAGGCCGATGTCAACGACGCCTTGACGCGGGCGGGCTTCGACACCTCGGGGCAGTCGATCGTCTTCGACGGCCGCACGGGCGAGCAGTTCGCGCGTCCCGTGACCGTGGGCGTCAAGTATGTCCTGAAGCTGCATCACCTTGTCGACGACAAGATGCACGCGCGTTCGACCGGTCCCTACAGCCTGGTCACCCAGCAGCCGCTGGGCGGCAAGGCCCAGTTCGGCGGTCAGCGTCTGGGCGAGATGGAGGTCTGGGCTCTGGAAGCCTACGGCGCCGCCTACACCCTGCAGGAGATGCTGACGGTGAAGTCGGACGACGTGGCGGGCCGGACCAAGGTCTACGAGTCGATCGTCAAGGGCGAGGACAACTTCGAGGCCGGCGTGCCGGAATCGTTCAACGTGCTGGTCAAGGAGGTCCGGGGTCTGGGCCTCAACATGGAACTCCTGGATGCGGAGGACGGGGAATAATGCGGCGCGGAACCACGCGCCCTACCGCCCGTAGGGTGCGTGGTCCCCACGCACCTTCCCCCATCCGCGCCACTCACAAGGTATTCAGATGAACCAGGAACTCTCCACCAATCCCTTCAACCCGATCGCCCCGGCGCGACAGTTCGACGAGATCCGCATCTCGCTGGCCTCGCCCGAGGAAATCCTCGCCTGGTCATTCGGCGAGGTGAAGAAGCCCGAAACCATCAACTACCGCACGTTCAAGCCGGAACGTGACGGTCTGTTCTGCGCGCGCATCTTCGGGCCGATCAAGGACTACGAGTGCCTGTGCGGCAAGTACAAGCGCATGAAGTATCGCGGCCTCGTCTGCGAGAAATGCGGCGTCGAGGTCACGCTGCAGAAGGTGCGCCGCGAACGCATGGGCCATATCGAACTGGCCGCCCCGGTCGCGCATATCTGGTTCCTAAAGTCGCTTCCGTCCCGGATCGGCCTGATGCTGGACATGACGCTGCGCGACCTGGAACGCATCCTCTACTTTGAAAACTACGTCGTCATCGAGCCGGGTCTGACGGACCTCACCTACGGTCAGCTTCTGACCGAGGAAGAGTTCATGGACGCGCAGGACCAGTATGGCGTGGACGCCTTCACCGCCAACATCGGCGCGGAAGCCATCCGCGAGATGCTGTCGGCGATCGACCTGCAGGCCACGGCCGACCAGCTGCGCGACGAGCTGAAGGAAGCCACGGGCGAGCTGAAGCCGAAGAAGATCATCAAGCGGCTGAAGATCGTCGAATCCTTCCTGGAATCGGGCAACCGTCCCGAGTGGATGGTCATGACCGTGATCCCGGTCATTCCGCCGGAACTGCGCCCGCTGGTCCCGCTGGACGGCGGCCGCTTCGCGACCTCGGACCTGAACGACCTGTACCGCCGGGTCATCAACCGCAACAACCGACTCAAGCGGCTGATCGAACTGCGCGCGCCCGACATCATCGTGCGCAACGAAAAGCGGATGCTGCAGGAATCCGTGGACGCGCTGTTCGACAACGGCCGCCGCGGCCGCGTCATCACGGGCAACAACAAGCGCCCGCTGAAGTCGCTGTCGGACATGCTGAAGGGCAAGCAGGGCCGGTTCCGCCAGAACCTGCTGGGCAAGCGCGTGGACTTCTCGGGCCGCTCGGTCATCGTGACCGGCCCGGAACTCAAGCTGCACCAGTGCGGCCTGCCGAAGAAGATGGCGCTCGAGCTGTTCAAGCCCTTCATCTATTCCAAGCTGCAGGCGCAGGGCTATTCGACGACTGTCAAGCAATCGAAGAAGCTGGTGGAGAAGGAACGCCCCGAGGTCTGGGACATCCTGGACGAGGTGATCCGCGAGCATCCGGTGCTGCTGAACCGCGCGCCGACGCTCCACCGCCTGGGCATCCAGGCATTTGAGCCGATCCTGATCGAAGGCAAGGCGATCCAGCTGCACCCGCTGGTCTGCTCGGCCTTCAACGCCGACTTCGACGGCGACCAGATGGCCGTGCACGTGCCGCTTTCGCTGGAAGCCCAGCTGGAAGCGCGCGTTCTGATGATGTCCACGAACAACGTGCTGTCGCCCGCCAACGGCGCGCCGATCATCGTGCCGTCGCAGGACATGGTCCTTGGCCTCTACTACACCACCATGCAGCGTGACGGCATGGTGGGCGAGGGCATGGCCTTCGGCTCGGTCGAGGAAGTGGAGCACGCTCTGGCCGCCGGGGCCGTGCATCTGCATTCCAAGATCACCTGCCGCCTGCCGCAGATCGACGAGGACGGCAACGAGGTCATCAAGCGCTTCGAGACGACGCCCGGCCGGGTCCGTCTGGGCGCGCTGCTGCCCAAGAACGCCAAGGCCCCGTTCGAGCTGGTCAACCGCCTGCTGCGCAAGAAGGACGTCCAGAACGTCATCGACACCGTCTACCGCTACTGCGGCCAGAAGGAATCGGTGATCTTCTGCGACCAGATCATGGGCATGGGCTTCCGCGAGGCCTTCCGCGCCGGCATCTCCTTCGGCAAGGACGACATGGTGGTCCCGGACTCCAAGTGGGACATCGTCGGCGAAGTCCAGGAGCAGGTGAAGGAATTCGAGCAGCAGTATCTCGACGGCCTGATCACCCAGGGCGAGAAGTACAACAAGGTCGTGGACGCCTGGTCGAAGTGCAACGACCGCGTGACCGAGGCCATGATGGCCACGATCTCGGCCAAGCACCAGGACGAGAACGGCGCCGAGATGGAGCCGAACTCGGTCTACATGATGGCCCATTCGGGCGCCCGGGGCTCGGTCAGCCAGATGAAGCAGCTCGGCGGGATGCGCGGCCTGATGGCCAAGCCCTCGGGCGAGATCATCGAGACGCCGATCATCTCGAACTTCAAGGAAGGCCTGACCGTTCTTGAATACTTCAACTCGACCCACGGCGCCCGGAAGGGCCTGTCGGACACCGCGCTGAAGACGGCGAACTCGGGCTACCTGACCCGCCGCCTGGTAGACGTGGCGCAGGACTGCATCATCCGCGAGCATGACTGCGGCACCGAGCGCGCGATCACGGCCTCGGCCGCGATCAACGACGGCGAGGTCATCTCGCCGCTCAGCGAGCGCATCCTGGGCCGCGTCGCGGCCGAGGACCTGCTGGTGCCCGGCACGGACGAGGTGCTGATCCGCCGCAACGAGCTGATCGACGAGCGCAAGGCCGATGCCATCGAGGCGGCGGGCGTGCAGAACGTCCGCATCCGCTCGGCGCTGACCTGCGAGGCCGAGGACGGCGTCTGCGCGCTGTGCTACGGGCGCGACCTTGCCCGCGGCACGCTGGTCAACATCGGCGAGGCTGTCGGCATCATCGCCGCGCAGTCGATCGGCGAGCCCGGCACGCAGCTGACGATGCGGACCTTCCACATCGGCGGCATCGCGCAGGGCGGCCAGCAGTCCTTCATCGCGGCGAACCAGGAAGGCACGGTCCGCTTCGAGAACGAAGCCGTGCTGGAAAACGCGAATGGCGAGCTGATCGTCATGAGCCGCTCGATGCAGCTGCACGTGATGAACGATCAGGACACCGCGCTGGCCAGCCACAAGCTGTTCTACGGCTCGAAGCTGATGGTGCGGGACGGCGACTCCGTGACGCGTGGCCAGAAGCTGTTCGAATGGGACCCCTACACCCTGCCGATCATCGCCGAGCAGGCGGGAACCGCGCGCTTCGTCGACCTTCTCTCGGGCCTGTCGGTCCGCGAGGACACCGACGACGCTACCGGCATGACCCAGAAGATCGTGACGGACTGGCGGTCGGCGCCGAAAGGCAACGACCTCAAGCCCGAGATCATCATCATGGGCGAGGATGGCGAGCCGGTCCGCAACGAGGCGGGCAACCCGGTCAGCTACCCGATGTCGGTCGATGCGATCCTCTCGATCGAGGACGGCCAGGAGGTCAAGGCGGGCGACGTCATTGCGCGGATCCCGCGCGAAGGCGCGCGCACCAAGGACATCACCGGGGGTCTGCCCCGCGTGGCCGAACTGTTCGAGGCGCGCCGTCCCAAGGACCACGCGATCATCGCCGAGATCGACGGCACGGTGAAGTTCGGCAAGGACTACAAGAACAAGCGCCGGATTATCGTTCAGCCGTCGCAGGAAGGACTCGAGCCCGTCGAATACATGGTGCCGAAAGGCAAGCACATCCCGGTGCAGGAAGGCGACTTCGTGCAGAAGGGTGACTACATCATGGACGGGAACCCGGCTCCGCACGACATCCTGCGGATCATGGGGATCGAGGCGCTGGCCGACTACCTCATCGACGAGGTGCAGGACGTCTACCGGCTGCAGGGCGTGAAGATCAACGACAAGCACATCGAGGTGATCGTTCGCCAGATGCTGCAGAAGATCGAGATCCTCGACTCGGGCGACACGACGCTGCTGAAGGGCGAGCACGTGGACCGCGACGAGTTCGACGAGGAGAACGCCAAGATAGAGGCCCGCGGTGGCCGTCCGGCACAGGGCGAACCCGTGCTGCTGGGCATCACCAAGGCCTCGCTGCAGACGCGCTCGTTCATCTCGGCGGCGTCGTTCCAGGAAACGACCCGCGTGCTGACCGAGGCGGCCGTTCAGGGCAAGCGCGACCGCCTGGTCGGGCTGAAGGAAAACGTCATCGTCGGCCGGCTGATCCCGGCCGGCACCGGCGGGGCCACCTCGCGGATCAAGCGCATCGCCGAGGACCGAGACGCCGAGGTCATCGAGGCGCGCCGCGCCGAGGCCGAAGCGGCGGCCGCCTTGGCCGCGCCCGAGCCCCGGGACGCCGACATCGACACGGTCATCACCTCGCCCGAGGAATGATCGCGTCCTGACGCCACGGAAAGGGCCCGGCACCACGCCGGGCCCTTTTTCATTCCGGCCCCGGCTGGCTGCGCCTGCGCCCTTCTTCGCGCGGGGATGAACAGGGCAGGGACCGTCATATCGTCAGTGCCCTGCTGTGGCTTGGCAGCCTCACCCACAGGTCCGGGGTGACGATCCGCCCCCCTTGCATTCCCATGCCGAAGCCCTAAGCCGGATTGGTCTGCCTCAGGACGGTTTTCCCATGCGAACCCCCCTTCTGTCGGTGAACCGGCGCGTCCGGCCCGCTTCCGAGCCACGGCCGCGGACCCGGCACGGCGACAACATGCTGGCGGCGGGGATCATGGTCCTGTCCATGGCCTCCTTCGTGGTCAACGACACCGCCATCAAGATGGTCACGCAGACGCTGCCCCTGTCCGAGGCCATCGCCCTGCGCGGCCTTGTCGTCACGGCTCTGCTGTGGGCCATCGCGCAGCGCGACGGCGGCGTCCTCTGGTGGCCCCCGGCCCCGCGCGACCGCTTCCTGCTGGCGCTGCGGACGGTGGCCGAGGTCTCCTCGACGCTGCTCTACCTGCTCGCGCTGCAGTTCATGTCCATCGGAGAGCTGTCCGCCATCATGCAGGCCCTGCCGCTTGCGGTTATGCTGGCCGCGGCGCTGGTTTTCCGCGAAAGGCTGGGCTGGCGCAGGCTGTCTGCCGTGGGCGTGGGCTTTCTGGGCGTGCTGCTGATCCTGCGGCCCGGAACCGGCGCCTTCGACGCGGCGGCGGTGCTGGCGCTGGCCTCGGTGCTGCTGATCGTCGTGCGCGATCTCGCCAGCCGCAGCTTCACCCCCGCCGTCCGATCCAGCACCATTGCCTTCTATGCGGCCCTGTCGGTGATGCTGGCCGCGCCCCTGGTGGGCGGCCTGGGCGACTGGCGCTGGCCCACGCTGGATGAACTGATGGGCCTCGGGATCTCGACCGCCTTCCTCGCCATCGGCTACCTGAGTGCCGTGGCCGTGATGCGCGTGGGCGAGGTGGGCTTCGTTTCGCCCTTCCGCTACACCTCGCTGATCTTCGCCTTCCTGCTGGACCTCGCGATCTTCGGCCTCTGGCCGGCGGGCTGGACCTGGGCAGGTGCTGCGCTGGTGGTGGGCGCAGGTCTTTATTCCATCTGGCGCGAGGGGCGCCTGCGCGAAGGCGGGCCGTGATGCGCGCCCAGCTACTGGGCCTTTGCCGCTTTTCCTATCTGGGCGGGCGCGGCTTCCAGGTCCGCCACGCCTCGATCGAGGAGCGCCGCGCCTTCCTTTACGACCCCGCGCGGCTGGCCCGCCGCTGGGACTGGTTCGAGGCTGTGACGCTGCCCGCCCTGACCCGGCAGACAGATCCCGATTACACCCTCGTCCTCATGACCGGCCCCGACCTGCCGCAGCCATTCCTCGGCCGGTTGCGCGAGATCGCGGCCGCCCATCCCCGGGTCCGGCTGGAACTGGTGCCCCCGATGGACCATCACCGCGCCGCCTGTGCCCGCGCGATCCATCCCCATGTGGACCCCACGGCCGAGTGGGTGGGGCAGTTCAAGCATGACGACGACGACGCCGTGGCCTTCGACTTCGTGGCCCGCGCCCGGCAGGACCTGCGCCTGCTGATGCCGATGCTGCGTCGGAACGGACTGGGCTATTGCGACTACATGAAGGGCGTGATCCTGAAAGCGACCGAGGCGGGGGTCGAGGCGCTGCCGCGCCATGTCCATGCGACCGGCGTCGCGCTGATCATCTGGCAGCGCCCGGATGCGCCCGAGACCTGCATCGACTTCGAGCACTGGAAGATCGGCAGCTACATGAACGGCATCGCCCTGAACGACCGGCCCATGTTCCTGCGCGCGGTCCACCACGACAACGACTCGGGCGCGCTGGGACCGAACTTCCCCTGGGCCGATCCCCCCGCCGACCTCGGGCCGCTGATCGCGCGACGCTTCGGCGTGGACTTTCCGGCGCTGGACCGGGCCGCGCGGGCCGCGGCGCTGCCGGGGGCGGACCGGCCGAAGTGGGGGCGCTGAAACCCTCGCCTCATTGACATCCGCGAACGAATCCGCATATACGCCCGGCACCCGGCGCGAAAGCGGACGGGAACCCCAGAACCATAACGGTCACGATCCGGGCCCGTGCCTTGATCCTCTGGAAATCTTCCCGTCCAGCCCGACACCGGGTTCGGATGGGTTTGGCGTTTCGCGATGGGCGCGAAAGGCTGTCGAGAAGTGGCGCACCAAGCCCGGGTGCGAGTATCGCAAAGCAAGACGGGGAACCGAATGCCGACGATCCAACAGCTGATCCGCAATCCGCGGCAGCCCAAGGTGCAGCGATCCAAGTCGCAGCACCTGCAGGGAAATCCTCAGAAGCGCGGCGTCTGCACGCGCGTCTACACCACCACGCCGAAGAAGCCGAACTCGGCCATGCGGAAGGTCGCCAAGGTGCGCCTGACCAATGGCTTCGAGGTCATCAGCTACATCCCCGGTGAAAAGCACAACCTCCAGGAACACAGCGTCGTGCTGATCCGCGGCGGCCGGGTCAAAGACCTTCCCGGTGTGCGTTACCACATCCTGCGCGGTGTCCTGGATACCCAGGGCGTCAAAGATCGTCGTCAGCGTCGTTCGAAATACGGCGCCAAGCGTCCGAAGTGAGGTTCTGAGCCATGTCCCGTCGTCACGCAGCTGAGAAGCGCGAAGTTCTGCCCGACGCCAAGTATGGCGATCGCGTGCTGACCAAATTCATGAACAACCTGATGGTTGACGGCAAGAAGTCCGTCGCCGAGAAGATCGTCTACAACGCGCTTGACCGCGTTCAGGGCCGTCTCAAGCGCGAGCCGATCGAGGTCTTCCACGAGGCCCTCGACAACGTGAAGCCGTCCGTCGAAGTGCGTTCGCGCCGCGTCGGTGGTGCCACCTACCAGGTGCCGGTCGAGGTCCGTCCCATCCGCCGCGAGGCGCTGGGGATCCGCTGGCTGATCGACGCCGCCAAGAAGCGCAACGAGAACACCATGGAAGAGCGGCTCGCCGGCGAGCTGGCCGACGCGGTGAACAACCGCGGCACCGCGGTGAAGAAGCGCGAAGACACCCACAAGATGGCCGACGCCAACAAGGCGTTCAGCCACTATCGCTGGTAAGGACCGAGCACATGCCGCGCGTTTACGCCCTCGACCACTACCGCAACTTCGGCATCATGGCCCACATCGATGCCGGCAAGACCACCACGACCGAGCGGATCCTGTTCTACACCGGCAAGAACCACAAGATGGGCGAGACGCACGAAGGTGCGTCCACCATGGACTGGATGGAGCAGGAGCAGGAACGCGGGATCACCATCACCTCGGCCGCGACCACGACCTTCTGGCAGCGCCAGGAAGATCCGACGACCGAAGGCACCGCCGAGACCAAGTACCGCTTCAACATCATAGACACTCCCGGCCACGTGGACTTCACCATCGAGGTCGAGCGTTCGCTGGCGGTTCTGGACGGCGCCATCTGCCTTCTGGACGCCAACGCCGGCGTCGAGCCCCAGACGGAAACCGTCTGGCGCCAGGCTGACCGTTACAAGGTTCCGCGGATCGTGTTCGTCAACAAGATGGACAAGATCGGCGCCGACTTCTTCAACTGCGTCCGGATGATCAAGGACCGCACCGGCGGCACCCCCTGCCCGATCGCCCTGCCGATCGGCGCCGAGGACAAGCTGGAAGGCATCGTCGACCTGATCAAGATGGAAGAATGGATCTGGAAGGGCGAAGACCTCGGCGCGAGCTGGGTCCGTCAGCCGATCCGTGACGAGCTGAAGGACGTCGCCGACGAGTGGCGCGGCAAGATGATCGAACTCGCCGTCGAACAGGACGACGAGGCGATGGAAGCCTACCTGGAAGGCAACGAGCCCGACGAGGCGACGCTGCGCAGCCTGATCCGCAAGGGCACGCTGAGCCTGGCGTTCTTCCCCGTCACCGCAGGTTCGGCCTTCAAGAACAAGGGCGTCCAGCCGCTGCTGAACTCGGTCATCGACTTCCTGCCGGCCCCGACCGATGTCCCGGCGCTGATGGGCTTTGCCCCCGACGACGAGACGGAAGAGCGCAACATCGCCCGCAAGGCCGATGATGCCGAGCCCTTCTCGGCGCTGGCCTTCAAGATCATGAACGACCCCTTCGTCGGCTCGCTGACCTTCACGCGGATCTATTCGGGCACCCTGAAGAAGGGCGACTCGATGCTGAACTCGACGAAGGGCAAGCGCGAGCGCGTCGGCCGGATGATGATGATGCACGCGATCAACCGCGAGGAGATTGAAGAGGCGTTCGCCGGTGACATCATCGCGCTGGCGGGTCTGAAGGACACCACCACGGGCGACACGCTGTGCGACCCGAACAAGCCGGTGGTTCTGGAAACCATGACCTTCCCCGAGCCGGTCATCGAGATCGCGGTGGAACCGAAGTCGAAGGCCGACCAGGAGAAGATGGGCCTTGCCCTTCAGCGCCTGTCCGCCGAGGACCCGTCCTTCCGCGTCGAGACCGATCTCGAGTCGGGCCAGACCATCATGAAGGGCATGGGCGAACTTCACCTCGACATCCTGGTCGACCGCATGAAGCGGGAGTTCAAGGTCGAGGCGAACATCGGCGCCCCGCAGGTGGCCTATCGCGAGACCATCTCGCAGCCGGCGGAAATCGACTACACGCACAAGAAGCAGACCGGTGGCACGGGCCAGTTCGCCCGCGTCAAGCTGCAGATCAACCCCACCGAGCCGGGCGAGGGCTACTCGTTCGAATCGAAGATCGTGGGTGGTGCGGTGCCGAAGGAATACGTCCCCGGCGTCGAGAAGGGCATCAAGTCGGTCATGGACTCGGGGCCGCTGGCGGGCTTCCCGGTCATCGACTTCAAGGTTGCGCTGATCGACGGCGCCTTCCACGACGTCGACTCGTCGGTCCTGGCCTTCGAGATCGCGTCCCGTGCGGCGATGCGCGAAGGCCTGCGGAAGGCCGGCGCCAAGCTGCTCGAGCCGATCATGAAGGTCGAGGTGGTCACGCCCGAGGAATACACGGGTTCGATCATCGGCGACCTGACCAGCCGTCGCGGCATGGTGCGTGGCCAGGATACCCGCGGCAACGCCAACGTGATCGACGCGATGGTGCCGCTGGCCAACATGTTCGGCTACATCAACAACCTTCGCTCGATGTCCTCGGGCCGCGCGGTGTTCACGATGCAGTTCGACCATTACGAGGCCGTGCCGCAGAACATCTCGGACGAGATCCAGAAGAAATACGCCTGATGCTCCGGGCGGGGTGAAAGCCCCGCCCGCCTTCACCCGAGATTCAAGGAGAGCTTTGCGATGGCAAAGGCAAAATTCGAACGGACGAAACCGCACGTCAACATCGGGACGATCGGCCACGT
>NZ_JBHLWE010000055.1:0-1591 GCF_042432925.1 Paracoccus niistensis
GCCAGGTCTCCTCGCCACCTCAGCATCACGCACATAACCTGAAATCAATGGGTCCTGACCCTAGGCTGCAGCGGCAAAAGAACGACATGGCCGATGCCGAAGCGATCACGGAAGCGGCCTCGCGGCCGACGATGCCGTTCATCGCCGGGAAGAGTGAGGCCCAGCAGGCGGCGGCGATGGCCTACCGGACCCGGGACCTTTTGGTTCACCAGCGCACCCAGACAATCAATGATCTGCGCGCACCTGGCCGAGCAGGGCATCATTGCCCCAGCCGGTCCTGCGCATGTCGGGCGCTCCGCGGCCCTCGTCGGCGGAGATGATAGCATGCTGCCAGCGGCGTGCGCGAGCTGGCGCGCCTCCTGCTGGACCAGATCTCCGGGCTGGCCGGGAAGATCGCGGGCCTCGATACCGAGCTTTGCACGTGCAGGCCAGCGCGACCGAGGAGACCAGATTCAGTTCGAACCCGGCATCCCTAGGGCGAACATCAGGGCGCGGTGATAATTGCCCGTCGCTTCGAATCCGATCATCACAGGCAACTCGAAGCCGCGCAGAGCTTCGATCAGGCGCTGGTAGTCGGCCGCGGTGTTCAACACCGTCATCCGTCCCCGTCGCGCCTTGCCGGGAACAGCGATCAGCACCTCATGGCAGTGCTTCGATACGTTGATGCCTACCAGGATGCGGGTACCCGTCGTATCACGGGCCTTGGTCATGGGGGGCGCTCCTCCGTAGTGTGGTTCGCAAAACCATCATAGAGACCTGAGCCCCTACTATGGCCGCCCGGTGCGCGGATTGATGGCTTCGCGCGCGGCGAAAGCTTTCTTCACTGCGCCATTTCCAACATGCTACGGCCCCGAGTTCACCAGCCGAGCCATCCTGAAGTGGGCCGAGCAGAACGACGTTGCCTAGCACTACATCGATCTCGGGAAGCGGCAGCAGAACACCTTCATCAAGTCATTCAACGGCAGCCTCCGCGATGAACGGCTGAACGAGGAAATCTTCGATACCCTGGAGGATGCTCGCCGCCAGCCTGCCCTCTGGCGCTACGACTACAATACCGTCCGGCCGCACTCATCCCTGGACAAATCTCATGCCGCTCGAAGCGAGCCCGACGCTTGCGCTAGTTGATGGCTTCGCGCCCGGCACGCTTGCCCAGAAGCAACCCGCAGACTACCAATCTCTGTTGGACCGCTCGGAGCGAGAGTTCTCCGTGCACGATCGGCACCCTGGAAGGCTGTAGCCGGTGAAAAAATCAACAACGTTCACCGGCCATCAAGTCGCCCTAGCTTTAGCAACAAGAGAAAGGAGGGAAACCAGTGGATGAGATGTGCCCACCGATGAGCGTGAGCAAGCCACCTCCGACCGTTGAAAGGCCGCTTGTGGCGGGCTGATGCGCTCTGCGGTCCGCAGGAGAGGTAACTCGATCAGGGGACCTACTTGGATGCCGATTAATGCTTATGTACGCGGCAGTGTCCGGACCATCAGGCTCGCGGGTGCGCATCGATCATCCAGCGAGTGCCGCGCCATTCGGCCTCATCCGCTGACACGTGGCGCCTGTGTTTTGCTGACACTGTGTTGACACGAATGTGGAACG
>NZ_JBHLWE010000056.1:0-12810 GCF_042432925.1 Paracoccus niistensis
GCCAGGTCTCCTCGCCACCTCAGCATCACGCACATAACCTGAAATCAATGGGTCCTGACCCTAGGGCATTCCGATCCAAGGCGACATGAAGCTATCGCCCCGCTCGCATGGCGCGACCGACTCGATGGCGTTCTTCAGGCTGACGGGAGCCGGCAGTAGGGCGCCGCCCACCACGTCGTTCGGACGGGGAATCTCCGGGACCCGACTGCCGCTTGGCAGCCTGCCGGACGCAATCCTGCCGGCGCCAAAAATGACAATACGGCGACTTATTCTGAAGTATCGCAAGGCTATTACCCGCTCTGGACAGGGTGTTGGATTCTGGCAAGTATAGGCAGGCTTAGCAGTTTAAGTCTCCGGTAACTTCGGTCTTTTACCTTGAAGAGTGAATGGGAATGCTGTCTTCCCGCTAAAGGAGAGATGGCACGAGTATGCCAAAAAACACATCAAGATGTTGACGTGTTTTTGCCTGTGGATTACCCTTGCGATTGTCTTGGGCAGCTCGACCCAAGGTAGAGGCAGTTGCATCGGGGAGGATGTGGGTTGCTCAGGAAAATCGAAACGCACGTTTTGGCGGCCAGCCTTGTGCTTGGGGTCAGCCCCAGCCTGGCTGAAGACATCAACATCAAGATCGGCGTGCTGAACGATCAGTCGGGGATCTACTCCGACCTGGCGGGCATGGGCTCGGTCGTTGCCGCCAAGATGGCGGTCGAGGATTTCGACGGCGCCTCGAAAGGCATCAATGTCGAGGTGCTGGCGGCGGATCACCAGAACAAGCCGGATGTCGGCAGCAACATCGCGCGCGACTGGTTCGACCAGCAGGGCGTCGACGTCATCTCGGACGTGCCGGGATCGGCAATCGCGCTCGCGGTCAGCGACCTCGCCCGCGAGAAGGGCCGCATCCACCTGAACTCGGGTGCGGGCACGGCCGAGCTCACCGGCGCCAAGTGCTCGCCCAACACCGTGCACTGGACCTACGACACCTGGGCGCTGGCCAACGGGACGGCGCGCGCCCTGGTCCAGCAGGGCGGCGACAGCTGGTTCTTCATCTCGGCCGATTACGCCTTCGGCAAGGCCATGCAGCAGGATGCCTCGGCGGTCGTGGAAGCCTCGGGGGGCATGGTTGTCGGCTCCGCCGCCCATCCGCTCGGCACCAGCGACTTCGCTTCCTTCCTGCTGCAGGCGCAATCCTCGGGCGCCAAGGTCATCGGCCTGGCGAATGGCGGCGGGGACACGATCAACGCCGTCAAACAGGCATCCGAGTTCGGCATCATGCAGGGCGGCCAGTCGGTGGCCGCGCTTGTGGCCTTCATCACGGACGCCCATTCCCTGGGGCTGCAGACGGCACAGGGACTGGTGCTGACCGAAGCCTTCTACTGGGATCAGAATGACGAAAGCAGGGCCTGGTCCCAGCGTTTCGCCGAAGCTCACAGGGGGCGGATGCCGACGCAGGTTCATGCCGGGGTCTATTCCTCGATCATGCACTACCTCAATGCGGTTGAGGCGGCGGGCACCAAGGAAGCCTCGGCGGTGATGGCCAAGATGAAGGAAACGCCCATTGACGATCCGCTGTTCGGCAAGGGCGAGATCCGCGCCGACGGGCGCGCGATTCACGACATGTACCTGTTCCGCGTAAAGTCGCCGGAAAACTCGACGGGCGAGTGGGACCTTTACGAGACGGTCGCGACGATCCCGGCGGCCGAGGCGTTCCGCCCGCTTTCCGAAGGCGGCTGCCCTCTGGTGCAGTGACGCGACAGGATTCCGCCCTCTGCCGTGCCTGAGGGTGAGAACCCACACGAGAAAACGGAAGCGCCGGCAGGCGCCTCCTTCCTGTGCCGCATCCATCAACCCTTGAGGATCCGCCATGCAGACGCTTGGAATGATGCTGGAGACCACGGCGCGTTGGTTCCCTGACAAGCCGTTCGTCATCTTCGAAGGCGAGAGCATCACCTATGCCGAGTTCAACCGCCGGGCCGCCCGGCTGGCGGGGCTGCTGGCCAGCCTCGGCGTTCGGAAAGGAACGCCCGTGGGCCTATTTTTGCCCAGCACGCCCGAGGTCGCGGTCGCCTATCACGCCTGCCAGAAGATCGGCGCCATCGCGCTGCCGGTCAGCGACAGCTACAAGTCCTCGGAGGTCGAGGCACTGGGCCGCAAGACGCAAATGCCGGTGCTGATCTGCCGGACCGAAGGCGTGCCGGTCGTCGAGGCCGTGCGACCCTCGTTGCCCGACCTGCGGCATGTTCTCGTGGCCGAGGGTGACGCGCCGGAATGGGCGATCGCGCTGTGCGACGAGTTGCCGAAGTGGCCGGATGTTTTCGCGCCCGTGCCCGTCGATCCCGAGGATGTGGCGGCCATCTTCTTCACCTCGGGGACGACCGGACTGCCCAAGGGCGCGATGCAGACGCACCGCTCGATCTATCACGCCCTCCGGGACACCCATTCGCACCAGAAACTGCGCTGGCAGCAGGAACGATTCATGTGCGCGGTGCCGCTGTTCAACAATTTCGGTGCGACGGTCATGCTGAATGGTTGCCTTTATGCGGCCGGCACCCTGATCGTGAACAGGAAGTGGGACACGGGCGCGATCCTGTCGCTGATGACCGAGCACCGCGCGACCTTCTTCGCCGGGACGCCGACCATGTTCGCCTATCTGCTGGATGGGCATGATCCGGCGCGCCATGACATGGGCGGCCTGCGCCTTTGCATGGCGGGCGGGGCGCCGCTGCTGCCCGATGTCCAGGCGCGGTTCGAGGCGACCTTCGGGGTGCCGCTGGTGAACGCCTACGGGGCAAGCGAGCTGTGCGGCATCTGCACGACCGAGGCGCCTCAGGGCCATCGCAAGCCCGGATCGGTCGGCAGGGCGATGGGCAGCGCGGTCATCTCGATCCTGGACGATGCGGGCGATCCGCTGCCAGCCGGACAGCCGGGCGAGATCTGCGTGGCAGGCGACCTGGTCGGGGCCGGATACTGGCAGGATGCCGAGGCGACGGCCGCCGCCTTCACCAGCCAGGGCTGGCGAAGCGGAGACGTGGGCATGCTCGACGAGGACGGGTTCCTCTACATGCTGGACCGCAAGAAGGACGTCATCATCACCGGCGGCTCGAACATTTTCCCCGCCGAGGTCGAGGCCGTCCTAGCGTCGCATCCCTCGGTCGCCCTGGTGTCGGTGGTCGGGGTGCCGGATGCCGTCAAGGGCGAGCTGGCGGTCGGATGCATCATCGCCCGCGAGGGTGCGGAGATCTCCGGCGAGACGCTGCTGTCCTTCTGCCGGGACCGGCTCGCTTCCTACAAGGTTCCCCGGCGCATCGAGTTCTTCGACAGCTTCCCCTTGGGTCCGACGGGAAAGATCCTGAAGCGGGAAATCGTGGAAAGCCTCGCGTCCAGACGCGGGGACGCGCACCGGGATTCCGTCAGGGCCCACTGACTGGAAAGGAGTTGGCACCGTTCCGCGGGGCCAACTGACTGCCATGGGAAGGATCGGGAACGGGACTCCTGCGGTCAGTCGCTCTCGGTCCCGCCCTGTTCCTGCTCAAGCGCGATGAAGTTGTTTCGCAGCTTCTCGAGGTAGTGCATCGCCGCGATGATATCCGAGTTCGAGAACTCCGCCAGCGAGGCCTGGTAGAACTCGTTGATCTGCGGCTGCATCGCGGCCCATCTCTGCAATCCCTCGTCAGTCAGGCAGATGAAGCGCGAGCGCTTGTCGCGCTCGTCCACCGTCCGGGTGATCAACCCGCGGGCTTCGAGCCGTGACAGCACGCCGGTCAGGTTCTGGCGGCTCACCATCAGCAGGCCGGCAAGATCGCCGACCGAGATCCCGCCCTGACTGCGCGGGTCGGCCAGCGCGCCGAGGATCGCCCATTGCTGCGTGGTCACGCCATGATCCTCAAGGGCGCGAGTGCCGGTTTTGTTCAGCAGGTTGGCGGTCTGGTACAGCCGGAAGAACAGCCGGTTTCGCAAGCCTGCAGTCAGGGCATCGACGGCGGCAGTGTCCTGGGCCGAGGAGGCTGAGCGGCTGTTCATGTGGGACTCCTGAATCGCACGGGATTGATCAAGACCATGACCTTATCAGTAAACATGTTGACACAAATGATGCCGGCTGGCAAATGTCGTGATAGCGAGAATCAAGGCACCTATCTTTGCTGCGCCGCAGAAAAACCTGCTTCTGTAACGTGCGTCGGGTGCAAGGCGAACAGGGTCGAGGATCATCATGCGCGGACTCAATGATAAAGTGGTTGTCGTAACTGGCGGCGGTGGCGGCATCGGATCGGCGACCTGCGAACGGTTCGGCGAGGAGGGCGCGCATGTCGTCGTCGCCGACATCAAGGCCGAGGCAGCGCAAACGGTGGTGGACCGCATCACGGCTGCCGGTGGCAAGGCGTCCTCCATGGTCGTCGACCTGACCGATCCGCAAGCCGTGCGTGCCGCCGTCGGGAAGGTCGAAGCGGAAATCGGCCCGATCGACGTGCTTGTCAACAATGCCGGCTGGGATCTTTTCGTCCCCTTCCTCAAGTCAGAGCCCGACTACTGGTTGAAGCTGATCGACATCAACCTGAAGTCGGTGCTGAACATCACCCATCCGGTCGTTGCCCGGATGGCCGAGCGCAAGTCTGGCCGGGTAGTCAGCGTGGCCTCGGATGCCGCCCGCGTGGGCTCGTCCGGCGAATCCGTCTATGCCGCCTGCAAGGCCGGCGTGATCGCCTTCTCGAAGACGCTGGCTCGCGAACATGCGCGGCAGGGCCTGACCTTCAACTGCGTCTGCCCCGGCGTCACCGACACGCCGATGCTGGACAGCTTCATGGAAGCCGCGGGCAACAAGGAAAAGCTGCGCGACGCCTTCACCAAGGCCGTGCCGCTGGGGCGGCTCGGGCGCCCCGAGGATCTGCCGGGCGCGATCCTGTTCTTTGCCTCCGACGACGCCGCCTTCATCACCGGACAGGTGATCTCGGTGTCCGGCGGCCTGACGATGCACGGCTGAGGGAGAAGCCATCATGACCGACATGACCTATGAAGACATCCTGTTCGACAAGAAGGACGGGGTCGCCACCATCACCATCAACCGTCCTGACAAGATGAACGCCTTCCGCGGCCAGACGGTCGAGGAGATCATCCACGCCTTCAACCTGGCGGGCTGGGACAAGGAAGTGGGCGTCATCGTGCTGACAGGGGCGGGCGATCGCGCCTTTTGCACCGGCGGCGACCAGTCGGCCCACGAAGGGCAGTATGACGGGCGTGGCACCATCGGCCTGCCGATGGAAGACCTGCACTCGATCATCCGCGACGTGCCCAAGCCCGTGATCGCCAAGGTCCGCGGCTATGCCATCGGCGGCGGCAACGTGCTGTGCACGATCTCGGATTTCACCATCGCCGGCGAAAGCGCCCAGTTCGGGCAGGTCGGCCCCAAGGTCGGTTCGGTCGATCCGGGCTATGGCACCGCCTTCCTGGCCCGTGTCGTGGGCGAGAAGAAGGCCCGCGAGATGTGGTACCTGTGCCGCCGCTACAAGGCGCGCGAGGCGCTGGAGATGGGTCTTGTCAACGCCGTCGTGCCCGACGACCAGCTGGACGCCGAGGTCGATCGCTGGTGCGCCGAGATCCTTGAGAAGTCGCCTACCGCCATCGCCATCGCCAAGCGGTCCTTCAACATGGACACCGAGCACCAGCGTGGCATCGCCGGCATGGGGATGTATGCGCTGAGCCTTTACTACGACACCGACGAGTCGAAGGAAGGCGGCATCTCCTTCAAGGAAAAGCGCAAGCCGGACTTCCGCAAGCACTACATGCGCAAGGGCTGATGCCGGCGTGGCCGCCGGTCCGTCCGGCGGCCCCGTGTTCCAACGACTCTAGGGGGCAAGGTCTATGTCAAGGACCGTTTTCGACACCGAGGAACTGGACCAGATCCGCGATCTTGCGCGCCGCTTCGCGCAGGACCGCGTCGCGCCAGGCTACAAGGCGCGCGAGCGCGCGGGACGCATGGACATGGACCTCGTGCGCGAGATGGGCAGCCTCGGCCTGATCGCACCGGAACTGCCCGAGGAATTCGGCGGCATGGGCGCGGGCACGATCTACGCGGGCGCCATCATCGAGGAAATCGGACGCGCCGACTTCACATTCGGCTACGTTCCGCTGCTGGCCTCGCTGAACGGCCAGATCCTCGCGCAGTTCGCCAAGCCCGAGATCGCGCGGGACTGGCTGACAAAGCTGACGGCCGGCGAGATCATGCTGGCCATTGCGCTGACCGAGCCCAAGGGCGGATCGGACGCCGCAAACCTCGGGCTGCGGATGGAGCGGGACGGCAGCCATTACATCCTGAACGGCGAGAAGACCTCGATCTCGGCCAACCAGATCGCCGCCGGAACGGTCGTCTTCGCCCGCACCGGGCGCCCCGAGGATCGGGCGCGGGGGGTTACCGCCATTCTCGTGCCGATGGACCTGGACGGCATCACGACCTCGAAGTTCGACAACCTGGGCCAGAACTCGGTCGGCCACGGCTCGATCTGGTTTGACAACGTGCGGGTGCCGGCCGAGAACCTGCTGGGCGAGGAGGGCCGGGGCTTCGCCCAGGTCATGCAGGGCTTCGACTTCTCGCGCTCGCTGATCGGACTGCAGTGCATTGGCACCGCGCAGCAAAGCCTCGACGAGACCTGGGCCTATGTCGGCGAGCGCAAGGCCTTCGGAAAGCCGCTCGGCGCGTTCCAGGGCGTCAGCCACCAGCTGGCCGACTTCGAGACGAAGCTGGCGGCCGCGCGGCTGCTGTCGATGAACGCGCTGTGGCTCAAGGACAACAACCTGCCGCACACGGCCGAAGCGGCGATGACCAAGTGGTGGCCGCCGCTGCTGGCTTATGAGGCGATCCATGCCTGCCTGCTGATCCACGGCCATGCGGGCTATGCGGGAGACCTGCCCTTCGCGCAGCGGCTCAAGGACGTCCTTGGCCTGCAGATCGGCGACGGCACGGCGCACATCATGAAGAACATCATCGCGCGGGAACGCGCCGGACGCGAGGCGGTCACCGGCTGAGGAGAGCCGCGACCGCGATCTGCAAGAGGGGGAGAGCCATGAAATTCGACGCCATTCTGATCGAGCCTCGACGCGAGGCCATGGTCCGCGCCGGCCACTGGCGTAACAAGACCGTCAACGACTATTTCGAGGCGGCGCTGGCCGAAAAGCGCGACCAGCTCGCGCTGAGCTCGATCACCGTGGCCGAGGGCACGCGGCGCGACTTCACCTGGGCGGAACTCGACCGCATGGCGAACCGCGTGGCCGTGGGCCTGACGCGCCTTGGTGTCGAGCGCGACGACGTGGTGTCCTGCCAGCTGCCCAACAGCTGGCAGTTCGTCGTGACCTATCTCGGCTGCGCACGGATCGGGGCGGTGTTCAACCCGGTGATGCCGATCTTCCGCGAACATGAACTGTCCTTCATGCTGCGCCACGGCGAGTCCAAGGTCTTCATCGTTCCCAAGGTCTTCCGCGGCTTCGACCATGAGGAAATGGCCGAGGGGATGCGCCCCGATCTTCCCGAGCTGCGCCAGATCGTCGTCAACAAGGCCGAGGGCGAGAACAGCTTTGACAGGCTTCTGGCGAACCCGGATTTCGACCACGACCCGGATCTGCAGCGGATCGTGACCGCCAGCCGCCCCGGCCCGAACGACGTGAACCAGCTGATCTACACCAGCGGCACGACCGGAGAGCCGAAGGGGGTGATGCATACCTCGAACACCATGTATTCGAACCTCATCCCCTATTCCGAACGGCTGGGGCTGACGGCGGATGACGTGATCGCCATGGCCTCGCCCATGGCCCACCAGACCGGCTTCATGTACGGGCTCTTGATGCCGGTCTTTCTCAAGGCGCGCTCCATCCTGTTCGACATGTGGGACAAGCGGCTGAAGGGGCAGATGGTGCAGGACGATGGCATCACCTTCACCATGGCCTCGACTCCCTTCCTGATGGACCTGACGAACGCCGTCGAGGAACACAAGTTCGACAGCAGCTCGCTGCGCATCTTCCTGTGCGCCGGGGCGCCGATCCCCGGCGCGGTGGTGGAGCGCGCGCGTCAGGTGATGCCGACCACAAAGGTCGTCTCGGCCTGGGGCATGACCGAGAACGGCGCCGTGACGGTCGTGGACCCGAACGACGACGACGAGCGCTCGATCAACACCGACGGCTTCGCCCTGCCGGGCATGGAGATCCAGATCCGCGACGAGCAGGGCAACACCTGCAAGCCCGGCGAGCAGGGCGAGCTTTACGTCCGCGGCTGTTCCAACTTCGGCGGCTACCTCAAGCGGCCCCTGCTGAACGCGACCGACGATGAGGGCTGGTTCGACACCGGCGACATCGCGCGGATGGACGATCGCGGCTATATCCGCATCGCCGGGCGGTCCAAGGACATCATCATCCGCGGCGCCGAGAACATTCCCGTGTTCGAGGTCGAGGGCGTCCTGTTCAAGCACCCCGCCATCCACCAGGTCGCCATCGTCGCCTATCCGGACGAACGACTGGGTGAACGTGCATGTGCCTTCGTCACGTTGAAACCGGGTGCCAGCTTCGACTTCGACGAGATGCAGCGCCACCTGCGCGAGTACAAGCTGGCCATACAGTACTGGCCCGAGCGGCTGGAGATCCGCGAAACCCTGCCCGCCACGGCCTCGGGCAAGATCCAGAAATTTGCACTGCGGAAGATGCTGCGCGAGGAACTGGAGCAGGCATGACCGGGGCACCGCTTGCAGGCCGCATCGCCGCCGTGACCGGCGCCGGCGGCCCGATGGGCCGGGCCGTCATCGACCGGCTGGTCGCGGACGGGATCGCAGGGCTTGCGCTCACCGATATTTCTGGGCGGCGGCTGGAGGAAACCGTGGCGGCGCTGGCGGACTCGGGGGTGAAGGTCGCGAGCCTGCGCGGCGACGTGACCCGCGCCGACGAGGCCGGAACCTTCGCCGAAGCTGCGCTGGGGCTGGGGCAGGTGGACATTCTCATCAACCTCGTCGGAGGTCTGCGCTCGCCCCGCCTCTACACGCCCTTCCTCGAGATGACCGAGGACCAGTGGCGGGCGACGATGGACCTGAACCTGATGCCCGGCTTCCACCTGATCCGGGCCTTCGCGCCGGGCATGCTGGAGAGCGGCTGGGGCCGCATCGTCAACGTGGCCAGCATCGTCTTCGGCGGCGAGGCGGGACAGGCGGATTACGCGGCCGGCAAGGCTGCGGTTGCCTCGCTCACCCGCAGCCTCGCGGCCGAGTTCGCTCCCGCCGTGACTGTCAACTGCGTGGCGCCGGGCCTGACCCGCACCTCGGTCACGCAGAACATCCCGCCCGAGGAGGCCGAGCGGCTGGTCGCCCAAAGCATGATCCGCCGCATGGCCGATCCCGAGGAGACCGCGGCCGCCATCGCCTTCTTCCTGCGCGATGACTCCCGATTCCTGACCGGCGAGATGCTGTCGGTATCCGGGGGCATCCGCCCGCATCTCTGAACGGAGGTCCTACGTGACTGTCAGCCATTCCCTGCAGGGCACTTCCTTTCTCATCACCATCGACAACCCGCCGGTGAACGTGATTTCGGCGGAGGTGCGGCGGGGTCTGATGGCGGCGCTGGATGCGGCGGAGGCCGCGGGCGTGGCGCGCATCGTTCTGACCGGGGCGGGGCGGGCCTTTGTCGCGGGGGCGGATGCGCGAGAGTTCGACGCGGCGCCGGTCCCGCCGCATCTGCCCGAGGTGCTGGCGCGGGTCGAGCGGCTGCCCGCGATTGCCGCGATCAACGGCGCGGCGCTGGGCGGGGGGCTCGAGATCGCGCTGGCCTGCCGGATGCGGATCGCCGCGCCCGGTGCCACGCTGGGGCTGCCAGAGGTGACGCTGGGGGTGGTGCCCGGCGCGGGCGGGACGCAGCGGCTGCCGCGACTGATCGGGATCGAGCGCGCCGTGGGGCTGATCGCGGAAGGCCGGGTGGTGAAGGCCGACGAGGCGCTGTCGCTCGGTATCGTCGATGCGGTCGAGGCCGACCCGCTGGCGGCGGCACTGGCCATCCCGCAGGACCGGCTGGAGGCCACGCCATCCCTGCGCGACCGTCCCGTGCCGGTGCCCGCCCCTGAGGCGGTCACCGCCGCCCAGGCCATGGCCGCGAAGCGCATGGTCGGGCAGGTCGCGCCGCCCGAGGCGATCGCCCTGGTCGAGGCGGCGGCGGAGCTGCCGCTCGACGCGGGGCTGGCCCGCGAGCGCGAGACCTTCCTGCGCCTGCGCTCGGGCGAGCAGGCGGCGGCGCTGCGCCATGTCTTCTTCGCCGAACGCGCCGCCACGGGCCGTGCGCCCAAAGGGGCCGAGGCGCGGGAGATCGACACGGCCATCGTCGTCGGCGGCGGCACCATGGGTGCGGCCATTGCCTATGCGCTGGCTGGGATCGGCATCAAGGTCACCCTGATCGAGCAGGACGAGGCCGGGGCGGAACGTGCCCGTGCCAACGTCGCCCGCCTTTATGCCGATGCCGTCCGGCGGGGCCGGATGACACAGGCCGAGGCCGACACGCGGCTGGCCGAACGGCTGACCTTCCGCGCCGGCTACGACGACCTGCCCCCCGCTGACGTCGCCATCGAGGCTGCTTTCGAATCCATGGAGGTCAAGCGCGCCATCTTCGCGGCGCTGGACAAGGGCCTGCCCGCGACGACGATCCTTGCCACCAACACCAGCTACCTCGACGTGAACGCGATCTTCGAAGGTGTCAGCCATCCCGGCCGCCTAATCGGCCTGCATTTCTTCGCCCCCGCGCACGTGATGAAGCTGCTCGAGATCGTGCGGGCCGAGACGACCTCGGACGCCACCCTCGCCACCGCCTTCCGGCTGGCCGCGCGGCTGCGGAAGATCCCCGTTGAGGCGGGCGTCTGCGACGGCTTCATCGGCAACCGCATCCTCACCCGCTATCGCCAGACCACCGACCTGATGCTGCTGGAAGGCGCCATGCCCGCGCAGGTCGATGCCGCGCTGGAAGGCTGGGGCATGGCGATGGGGCCCTACGCGGTGCAGGACCTGTCGGGCCTCGACATCGCCTATGCCAACCGCCAGCGGGAGGGGCTCAGGGACAGGCCCGGCATCCGCTATGTCCCGATCGCCGACCGCTTGGTCGAGGAGTTGAAGCGCCTCGGCCGCAAGACCGGGGCAGGGTGGTACGACTACCCCGAGGGCGGCAGCCGCCAGCCCTCGGCCGTTGTCGAGGCGCTGGTGGCCGGGGAAGCCACCGCCCGGCGCGACTGGACACCCGAGGAGATCGCGGAATGCGCCGTCCTGTCGATGATCGAGGAGGGTTTCCACATCCTCGACGAAGGCATCGCCCGGCGTCCCGCCGACATCGACCTCGTGCTGGTCCACGGCTACGGCTTCCCGCGCTGGCGGGGCGGGCCGATGCACCATGCCGACCGCCTGGGCCTGCCCGCCGCCCTCGACCGCATCCGGGAGCTTGCGGCGCAAGACCCGCTGTCCTGGCGCGTGCCGCCGCTGCTTGACCGCCTTGTCTCCGAGGGCCGCACCCTCGCCAGCCTGAACTGAGGAGCCGCCCATGGCCGACGCCTTCATCTGCGACTATGTCCGCACCCCCATCGGCCGGTACGGCGGCGCCTTGGCGGCTGTCCGCGCTGACGACCTCGCCGCCGTGCCGCTGGCGGCGCTGATCGCCCGCAATCCCGGCCTCGACCCGGCGGCGGTCGAGGAAGTCTGGATGGGCTGCGCCAACCAGGCGGGCGAGGACAACCGCAACGTCGCCCGCATGGCGCTGCTGCTGGCGGGCCTGCCCGACACCGTACCGGGGGTGACGGTCAACCGGCTCTGCGGCTCGGGGCTCGAGGCGGTGGCCGCGGCCGCCCGCGCCATCCGCGCGGGCGACATGGAACTGGCCTTCGCGGGCGGGGTCGAAAGCATGTCCCGCGCGCCCTTCGTGATGCCCAAGGCCGAGACGGCCTTCTCGCGCACGGCCGAGATCCACGACACCACCATCGGCTGGCGCTTCGTGAACCCCCGGATGGCCGAGCAGTACGGCACCGACTCGATGCCCGAAACGGCGCAGAACCTTGCCGACGAGCTGCAGATCCGGCGCGAGGACCAGGACATCTTCGCGCTCCACTCGCAGAACCGCGCGGCCGCGGCGCAGAAGAACGGCCGCTTCGCGCAGGAGATCGTTTCAGTGACCGTCCCGCAGGGCCGCCGGGACCCGATCGAGGTCACGCAGGACGAGCACCCGCGCGTGACCACCCTCGAGCAACTCGCCAAGCTGCGCCCGATCACCCGCAGGGACGGCTCGATCACGGCGGGCAACGCCTCGGGCGTGAACGACGGGGCAGCGGGGCTGATCGTGGCCTCGGAAGCCGCCGCGAAGCGCCACGGCCTGACCCCCATCGCCCGCATCGTCGCAGGTGCGAGCGCAGGCGTCACCCCGCGCATCATGGGCATCGGCCCGGTGCCCGCCGTCCGCAAGCTCATGGCGCTGGCCGGGATCACGCTGGACGATCTGTCGGTGATCGAGCTGAACGAGGCCTTCGCCGCCCAAGCCCTGGCCGTCACCCGCGACCTTGGCCTGCCCGACGACGACCCGCGGCTGAACCCCAATGGCGGCGGCATCGCACTGGGGCACCCCTTGGGCATGTCCGGCGCCCGCATTGCCGGGACCGCCGCGCTTGAACTGAAGACCACCGGCGGCCGCTATGGGCTTGTCACCATGTGCGTCGGCGTCGGCCAAGGCGCCGCACTGCTGATCGAACGCGTCTGACGCGAGGAGAGGAGAACCACCATGAAGATGGACCGCATCGGCAGCTTCCGCTGGGAAGATCCCTTCCTGCTGGAAGAC
>NZ_JBHLWE010000057.1:0-1579 GCF_042432925.1 Paracoccus niistensis
GCCAGGTCTCCTCGCCACCTCAGCATCACGCACATAACCTGAAATCAATGGGTCCTGACCCTAGTCGGTCCTGCGAAGGAAATGGCGGCGGCATCTGGCGCTGACCTTCTTCGCCCAGCTGCCATTCTGCGTCGTGCGATGGAGGCGATCAATGCACTACGCCGGCATCAGGCCCCGTGCGGGCAGATCGTGCCCCAAGGTGCGGCACCGCTTGGGTCAGCTCCCTCTGAAAGCCAGTGCGTCGAGTAGTAACGGCATCAATTTGGGCTGGATTACGCAGCAAGCATCGTGGACTCGGGTGAGCTGCCTTTATACAAAGGCGAGTATTTCTGGAAGCGTGCCTCCCCGCGACCAATTCTGTTTCTGCAATGATACTAACGGCTCCGTGGCTTCCGCCCGGGGCCGCTTCTGCATGTCCGCTTGCTACCACCGGGTGCATCGGCCGGCCCGCTGTTAGGCAGCGCAAGCCCCCCGCGCGCCCTGCAGGTCAGTCGTCGGTGTCCTGTACCCAAGCCTCCCGGCCAAAAGGCGCAGCGTCGCGGTGATCTTCCGGGATGGATCACCGGGGTCGGAAGCCATTATGACGGGCCAGCCAAACGGAACAGGAGAGTCCGCGATGCGGATGCGCGACACCATCATCAAGCCGATGCACCCGGAGGGTTTCCGCTTCCTGGCCATCTTCGCCGTCATCACCCTGCTGCTGTTCCTGCTGTGGGAGCCGCTCGGCTGGATCGGGGTCGGGCTGACGGTCTGGTGCTATTACTTCTTCCGCGACCCCGGGCGGGTGACTCCGGCACGTCCCGGTCTGGTCGTCAGCCCTGCCGACGGCATTGTCTCGCTGATCGAACCGGCCGTTCCGCCCGCCGAGCTGGGGATGCCCGACCTCCCCCTGACCCGCGTCAGCGTCTTCATGAGCGTCTTCAACTGCCACGTGAACCGCAGCCCCGTCGCGGGCGAGGTCACCGCGATCTCTTACCGACCCGGCAAGTTCTTCAACGCCTCGCTGGACAAGGCCAGCGCGGACAATGAACGCAACAGCCTGCGCATCCGCATGGAGGACGGGCGCGATCTTGCCGTGGTGCAGATCGCGGGGCTCGTCGCGCGGCGCATCCTGTGCTTCGTCAGGCCCGGCGACCGGCTGGGAACGGGTGAGCGCTTCGGCCTGATCCGCTTCGGCTCGCGGCTGGACGTCTACCTGCCGCCAGGGGTCGAGCCCTTAGTCCGCGTGGGCCAGACCATGGTGGCGGGCGAGACCGTCCTGGCCGAACTCAACGGGGATGCAAGGGGGCCGGCATGACCGAACCGGTGACTCCGCAATCCGAATTCTCGCTGTTCCAGTTGCTGCCGAACGCGCTGACGATCCTGGCGATCTGCGCCGGGCTGACCGCCATTCGACTGGGCGTGCAGGGGGATTACGTCCTGTCCGTGCTGCTGATCATCGGCGCGGGGATCATCGACGGGATCGACGGGCGGCTCGCGCGGCTTCTGGGCAGTTCCAGCAAGATGGGTGCCGAGCTGGACTCGCTGGCCGATTTCCTGAACTTCGGGGTGGCCGCGCCGCTGACGCTGTATTTCTGGG
>NZ_JBHLWE010000058.1:0-735 GCF_042432925.1 Paracoccus niistensis
GCCAGGTCTCCTCGCCACCTCAGCATCACGCACATAACCTGAAATCAATGGGTCCTGACCCTAGTGATCCTGGCACCCCAGCTGTCGGGCTTGGCCTCGACGACAGCGAGCGCCTGACGATCGGCAAACAGGGCATAGTCGGCCGGGCCGATAGTCGTGGGGTATTCTCGAATGGTAACCCCCGGCCCAGCCGTGTGGTCAATTGCTCTGTTATCCTGAACAGCCCAGCCGGACGCCGCTAGGCACCTGTCGATCGCATCACGAGCTATCTGCTCTGGGTTCTTGTTGGCCTCAGTCAAGAAGGATCCGCGCAGCAGGAGGCTTCCCTTGTGTTCGACACCGCGGGCCATCAAGCAAGATCTTGGCGATACACGGGTCGGCGACAGATTTGGCGGCACCGATCTTGGGGCTGCATCGGTCGGGCCGCGTGCGACCGATTGCGTTCCCAAAGTCACCTGAAGTCCCTCGGATTCACTCGAAGTGCGTCGAGATGCAGGTCACGGACATACATATCCCGAGAAAGTGGTCCGGCGGGCCGACAGGCGCGGGGATCAGGCCCGGGCGAGCCATCGTAGAACTCGTCTCTGCGGCCGTGGCGCCCCGCACCGCCTCCGTCGCGCTGCCCCACAGTCCCGAGTTCCCGTGACATATCGGTGATCCTGTAGACGACGAGATGGACGACCTCACCTTCTCGCTGAACCCGCACCTTCACGGCGATCATGGGGGCAGTGAGGA
>NZ_JBHLWE010000059.1:0-14663 GCF_042432925.1 Paracoccus niistensis
CCGACCACGACATCTGCGATCATATCCGCTGCCTCATTCGGGCCGAAGTAAATTTCTACGCAGCTCTGGAAGCTGAACCCATGGCCGCGTAACCAACCAAAATCAGCCTCCGGAAAACCCGGCGCGGTTCAGTGATGGGTGTTCCTCCGAGAGCAAGTTGACGTTGGCGGTCTTCCGCCGACTTGTACATCTTCCCGCTCTTGTCGGATCGTCGGTAGTTGCGATGTGGATGCCTCCCCACTAGGCCGACATCTGAACGGCGGAGCAGAGCGGCGTCAGGGTAGGGCGACAGCATTGACCTTCCGATCAATCCGGGAACTGCGCACGCTTATCAGCTGTGTCCTTCCTGAGCGAAGATTGTTCATCCGCTCCGGCAACCATCTCCGGTTCGTTCGCCTAAGCCCCGCAAGGCAGGCCCTCGCCCGGGTTGGTAAGGCGTCCCTGATAGTGTGGTGCCTGGCAGTGACCTCCGTCCTAATCCTGGACTCGATCAGTTCCGCAAACGTACGCGGGCAGGCCGAGCGAGAGCAGGCGGTCTTTGAGGAACGCGCGCTCGCACTCGGCAAAGAGCGCGACCGACAGGCGTTGGAAGCGCATGCCGCCCAAGAGCGGTTTGCAGCCGCCATGGAGCAGGTCTCGGCGATGCAGAGCAGCCTTCTCGCGCTCGAGACCCAACGCCGCGAGATGGAGAGCGAGCTCCAGGCAGCCGAGACCACTCTGCGCCGTACGATGGACGAGCGCGATGCGGCACTGTCTGCGTTGACTGCTTTGCAGGACCAGAAGGCGGACGAACTCGCCGGCATGCTCGACTTACTGACCCTCGCCCTGACCAAGACGGTGGGCGAGCGTGATCAGGCCGCCGCCAAGGCCAATGAAGCCGTTCGCCTCGCCGGCGAGTTGGAGTTCGAGTTGTGGCAGAGGGGAGAGGAGAGCGATCGAATCCTGCGGCGGATCGAGGACGCTCTGGTCGTCTCGATCGAACCGCTCGATGAGGTGCTCCGTGCGGCGGGCCTTGACTCGGACGCGCTGCTCGACTCCGTCCGAGATAGCCACTCGGCCCAGGAAGAAGCGTTGGTTTCTGTCGCGGTCTCCACGATGGGCATGGCCCCGCTGGAGGACGCGATTGTACGCGCGAACCGCATCGTCGACCGGATCGACGAACTTGACCACTACCGCTTGGCTCTTGAATCCGTCCCACTCGCCATGCCGGTACAGAACGACTTCCGGTTCACCTCGCCCTTCGGCCGGCGCTGGGGTCGGATGCACAAAGGCGTGGACATGGCAGGGCCTGTCGGCACTCCTGTCTACGCCACGGCCGACGGGGTCGTCACGTTCGCTGGTTGGCAGAAGGGTTACGGACGGATCATCATCGTCAAGCACCCCTTCGGTCTGGAGACCCGCTACCCGCACCTCAACGCCATCCGCGTTAAGGTAGGCCAGGAGGTCGCGCGCGGCGCGCGGATCGGCGACATGGGCAACTCGGGCCGCTCGACGGGACCCCACCTCCACTACGAGGTGCGCGTGAACGGCCAGGCGGTCGATCCGATGCGCTATATCCGCGCCGGCCGGGACCTCCTCTGAGCGGGCCAGCGCGCTCTCCGGCGTGCTCGCCATCCGGCCCAAGCGTGGTCAATCGAGGATGACCGTGGCGAGCAGATTGATGTTGAGCGCGATAATTACTGCCGCGATCAGTCCGCAAACGGCCGTGAGCCAGCGTGGCGCTACCAGCGGGCCCATCTTGGCCTCAGACGCCGTGAACATCACCAGCGGCACGATGGCGAAAGGGAGTTGGAAACTCAGCACGACTTGGCTGAGGATCAGGAGGCGCCCAAGTTCACCCGCGCCAAGCCACAGGATCACGGCGACCGCCGGGACCATGGCAATGAGGCGCGTCACGAGACGCCGCGCCCAAGGCGCGAGGCGCAGCTGAATGAAGCCCTCCATGACGATCTGGCCCGCCATGGTGGCCGTCACTGTAGAGTTGAGGCCGCAGCAAAGGAGAGCCACGCCGAAGAGCGTGGGTGCCAGGTTTGAACCCAAGAGCGGCTCCAGGAGTACATGCGCCCGGTCGATGTCGGCTACTTCGGTCTGTCCGCTGGTGTGGAAGGTCGCCGCTGCCAGGATCAGGATCGAGGCATTTACGGTCAGTGCGAACATCAACGCGATGGTCGAATCCCAAGTGGCGAGCCGGAGCGCCTCGCGCTTGGAAGCCTCGTCTCGCCCAAAGGCCCGCTCTGCACGATGCCCGAGTGAAGGTAGAGGTTGTGGGGCATTACGGTCGCCCCAATGATGCCGAGGGCCAAGTAGAGCATCTGGTCGTTCAGCACGATCTGGATTGTTGGCGCGAAGCCGCGGATCACCGCGCCCCAATCCGGGTCCGCCATGGCGATCTGCACAGCGAAGCAGGCGGCGATGACGCCAAGAAGCGCGATGATGAACGCCTCGACCCAGCGGAAGCCACGCGTCTGCAGCCACAAGATCAGGAACACGTCTGCCGCGGTGATGAAGACCCCGATCTCGAGCGGGATGCCGAACAGGAGGTTCAGGCCGATGGCCGTGCCGATCACCTCGGCGAGGTCGGTGGCGATTATGGCGCCTTCGGCCAAGGCCCAGAGTGGCGCCGACACCCAGCGTGGGTAGGCGTCCCGGCAGGCCTGCGCAAGGTCTCGGCCTGACGCCACGGCGAGCCGCGCGCAGAGCGACTGCAACAGGATTGCCATGGTATTGCTGAGCAGTGCGATGAACAGGAGTTGGTAGCCGAATGCCGCGCCACCTGCGAGGCTCGTCGCCCAGTTGCCCGGGTCCATATAGCCCACGGCCACGAGGTAGCCTGGTCCGACGAAGGCCAGGAATCGCCGGAATGGCGTAACACCCACGGGCACAGCGACGGAACGGAACACCTCAGACAGCGAGGGCCTTCCGGAGCGCTCGCGCCAGCCATCGGCAAGGGGCATAGCGACTCGTCCTGCAAGTGATTATCAAGTGCAATTTCTACGCCGAAGGATCTGGCTGTCAATCGGCGGCTTAACCGCCCCGATGCTGCCAGTGCGGGCGAATGCGCTGCCTGAAGCGGCTCGTGCGCAGTTGCTCGCAACCAACACGAACTGCCTGCATTGAGGCTTGCCGGACTGGTACCGAGGTCACCTTTGGCGCGCCACAAGTCGAGTTGTCCTCTTCGTTGACCGGGGCGCCGTTTTACGGACCAAGCTAGGTCGTGATGGGACGCTCTACATTGGCCTCGTCCTGAACGCCGCCATTACAGAAGGCTTCTTCGCAGCAGGCCTCCCAAGCGATGCTAGCCCGCCAATCGCCAACGGGTTCGACCATGCTTTTACTCAATTTGACAGGCCTTTAAGATCTGGGCCGGTCATCGCTGATCTGTTGCTTACGCATGGATCATAACTGGTACACCCGGCTGCAGCATGGCGTAGATATCTTCGATCTCATCATCGCGGACGGCAATGCAGCCAGCGGTCCAGTCCTGCTTCCCTTGGGCCAGCCTGTTCCCCTCCGGTCCGCGTCCATGGAACATGATGTCACTCCCAGGATTGACATTGAATTGTGCTGCATACTCCCGATCACGCTCGTTCGGATAAGAAATCCCGACTGAAAGATGATAGCGGCTTTGAGGATTGAAGCGATCCACGAAATAAAGCCCCTCAGGTGTCTTGCCATCACCCTCGAACTGCTTATGCCCTACTGGTTGAAAGCCCAGTCCGAAGCCATAAGACTTCAATACGGTATTGCCACTCAAAAGATACATATGGCGCTGTCCCTTATAGACAACGACCTGTGTAACCTTTGGTCCAAAGTAGCGCTTGATCTGTGGCTTTCGAACGCCACACGCAGCCAATGCAGCAAGGGCTATCAGCGAAAATCCCCGTCGACTCAGTCTCGACATGCAGAGATACTCCGAAATTGGAGGGAAAGATGTAACCTGCAGAGCTTGGTCACTGGTCAGCCGCAGCGTAGCGACTGAATACCTCGCTGGTGCCGTCCTTACGGACTAGAAGGACGTCATAGGCCTCACGTTTATCTTCCGGGCCCATGCCCGGGCTGCCATACGGCATGCCCGGTACTGCAAGGCCTGCCGCATCCGGCCGCTCCTGCAGCAACCTGCGGATGTCGTCTACCGGTACATGGCCTTCCAGAAAATAGCCCTCTACCTGACCCGTGTGGCAGGATTGATGAGACGTCGGAACGCTCAGATCAATCTTGTGCTGGATCAGAAGGGTACCGAAGCTCGTTTCTGAAGTGACGGTGAATCCATTTTCACGAAGATACTCCGTCCACTTTATACAGCATTCGCATCCGACACCCTCGACGACATGTATGCCTGTACCCTGCGCAGCCGCTGCACCATATGTGCCCAGAAAGATCAATATGAATAGTTTGGCCCGAGTTGTCATCGCTTTAACAGCGCGAGTTCTCTTGTGCCGGTTCTCTGGGTCGTTGATGTAGGGAAGTTGACCTTTCGACGATGCTGGCGAGTTCGGTTCTGTCATCGGATTACGGGCGACACAGCCTCGGCGACCGGATTTTTTTTGATCTACAGGGGCGGGCATGTTTCGGCTTTCTTTATTTGCGACCGGACCATCCCGGGTCCGGTCGGTTGTTCTCAGATAACGGGGTGCCTTCATATGATCTCCGACATAACCCGAATTTAGAACACGGCAACCTGAGTTCCGACCTCGGCCATGCCATAAAGTTCGGTGATATGCTCATTAAACAATCCATAACATCCATTGGATGAACGTCGTCCGATCTTCCTGGTGTCATGGGTGCCATGAATGAGATAGGCTGGCCACGAAAGATACAACCCATATGGACCAAGTGGATTTTCCGGATCGCCTCCCTCGACACGCTGCGGTAAGTCCGGGTTACGCCGGCGCATGTCAGGGGTTGGTGTCCAAGGAGGGTTCTTGGCTTTGCGGACGATTTCGGTCAGGCCACGCTTTGTCAAATCTTCAGATACCGGGATTGAACACGGGTAGATCCGATGGATGCTTTCGTCGGCATTCCAGTAGTGCAGCGCCTTCGAAGATACATCCGCGAGGACCACGCCGACGCCTATATTGCTGAAGAAATCGCTCCAATGCCGGGAGCGGAAGGAAGAGATGTTGCGGCGGTTATCAGCATTGGGATCGATCTGATATACGCCGACGTCTGGCGCGCGACCTTGTTGTGTATTGCCGTATATGGGAAGACCAGTACTGGGATCGATTTCCTGTGCATTGGCGCCCACGACTCCATATCCTGCACCCAAAAGGCCGCCGACAAAGCTACGGCGGCTCAGGCCAAGATCTGCAATTCTTTGTCTTTTCATGATCACTGTCCGGATTTTCTTTTTTCGATGTCTGATTGGCTTGAACCATGCGCTAGTTTACGCGGGGCTGTTAAAGCGCTCGGCTGGTATCATCGCGATAGCAACTGCGGACTCAGAAGCCCGATATCCAGATGCCGTCGGTGGATCCGCTCTGATAGCGCAGTGGTGCTCTAGGGTACCGAAGAACCATATCTGGCAGAAGCTTACAGCCGTGACTGCTGTATCGTTCAGGGTAAGAGCAGATTACGCGCTGATACGGCGCTTGATCAGGCAGTGCCGGTTCTGGGTGGCCGCTCCTGCAAGGGCGGACTGACCCCGTTCAAGCTTAATGCGGAAAGCAAAGATCTAGCTTTCACCGCAATCTGTATTGAGGGCTTCGTAAAAAAATCGGGGGTAATGGCTGTGAGTGCTGAACAGGCCCAGTCGCAAGTCGTGCCATCCGTTTCAGGATCGCCTTTAATCGTGCAAGATAAGGCGTTGGTGTAGATTGGAGAAGTTTCCCCGGTCGTCCCTTCCGGCATTTTTGTTTGGACCGCCTGCCATGAGTCCACGCTGGCGCTATGTGCCGCCGCTGCAAGCAGCGCGACATTCAATGTGAGAGCGGTGAGGATAACCACTAACATGCGCAGCATGGCGACAGGGTAGCCAGTCAATAGCTTGGTGTCCATCGGTGCAAGATAGCAAGGTCGTGTGGAGAAGGGGATTTATCCGAGTATGGAAGCGAGCCCAGAGCCAAGGGCTCTTCTCGTCATGTTGCCTCGGTCACCGCCTGCCGTACCGATTCCGCTAGGCTCTTGAGGCTGACATTGGTCAACTGTAGGCCATCAAGGTAGAAGGTCGGGGTGGCACGGACACCGAGAGCCTCGATATCCGCCCGATCCTGCGTCAGGATCGCGACAGTTGCGGGATATTTCGTCTCGATATCGCGGGTGGAGATGTTGAGGCCCGCCGCTTCAGCTGCATCCCAGGCGATGTCCAGATTCGGCCTGTCATGCCGCGCCCAAGCCGGCTGGCTCTCGAGCACTGCGTTCAGCACTGGCTCGAACAGGTTCTGGCGCCGCGCAGCCTCCAGAATTGCCACAGCCTCATCTGAGCCCTGATGGAATGCCGCGTAACGCATGACGATGCGCAGACTATCCGGGAATTCAGCACGCAACTGCTTCAGCACCGGATGAAAGGCGCGGCACGCCTCGCAGGAAGGATCGAAGAATTCGACGAGGGTGACCGGCGCGTCTTCCGGTCCAAGGACGGGCGCTGTGGGACGCAGAAGAAGCGCATTGGGATCAGGGATGGCCGCGGTGCGCGCGTCGGCTTCGGCGGCCGCTTCGCGGGCCTGCCTGTCCCTGACCAACCAGGAACCGCCGGCGAAGGCGGCAAGACCAAGGGCGGATGCGCCCAGAACGAGGCTGCGGCGGTTCATGCGGATCGTCCTTTTGGAAGAAGAAACAGGGTGATCGCGGCAAAGGCCGCGAGCGACAGGAAGGGGATCGGCAGGCCGAGGATGCTCTGCCCGGCCCGGTCCGTACAGGAGGGACCATTCGCCGTGCAAGGCAGCACAGGCTCGGGGATCCACCCTACATAGAGACCTGAATGCCAGGCGGCGATCACGAGCCCCGTGGCTGCCAATGGCAGAGCATAAAGCCGCCCGCGTGGATCGTCGATCCAGAGGGCGACAGCAAGGACAGGTGCCAGCGGAAACATGGCGATACGCTGATACCAGCAAAGGGTACAAGGCGTCTGGCCCAGTACCTCGCCGATGAAAAGCGCTGACAATGTAGCCAGAAGCGCGACCAGGAAGGCAAAGGTCTGCCGGGTATTGATGTCAACCAATGGAGACTCCGGCCTTCGGGAAGCGCTTCAGACCAGCTATCAGGATGGCGGCTGCACCAAGGAAGATAGCGGCATCGGCGCCATTGAAGGTGGGCCAGTTCCAGTCGCGCCAGTAGAAATCGAGAAAATCGGTCACCGCGCCGTGGCGCAGCCGGTCGAGGATATTGCCGCTCGCGCCTCCGACGATCAGCGCGAAGCCGGCGCGTTCCAGAGGCAGCCGCGCCTTGAGGCCCATACAGGCGAGCAAGATGGTCAGCGCACTGGTCAGTGCGGCCATGACCATCGGCTTATCGGCCATGATATTGTAGAGCATGCCGAAGCTTGCGCCGGTATTGAAGCCGAGCGTCAGCTTGAACCCGGGGAAGACAGGTACCGGTACGCGGTAGTCGAGTACTGCCAGAGCCGCGGCCTTGGTTCCCTGGTCAAGAACGAACACCAGAACAGCGAGACCGATGAAGGAGCGCCAACGCATCACGCACCTTCCTTCTGCCAGCCGATCCGCCAGGAGGCACCCGAGGTGAGAAGCATAGATAAATCCTTGCAGTTTGTGCTCAAGTCAGGACGCGCCGGATCTTCGGCAGGGCGAAGGCGCGGTCCTCGTGATAGTCGATGATGCTGCCGAAGCTTCCGTCTGCGCGGAACAGGAACACGCCCGAAGTGTGGTCCATGGTGTAGTCGTCCTCGCCAAGGGGTTGCCTCTCGGCCCGGACCCGGAACGCCTCGGTCGCTCTCGCGATCTCCTCGGGGGTGCCGGTGTGGCCTGTTATGCGCGGGTCGAAGTAGGTGAGGTAGTCAGCCAAGGCCGCGACCGTGTCCCGCTCAGGGTCGACGGTAATGAGCGCCACGTTGAGCCGGTCGGCCTCGGCACCGAGGCCATCGAGCCAGAGCGAGATGTCGCTGAGCGTCGTGGGGCAGACCTCCGGACAGTAGGTGAAGCCGAAGAACACCAGGCTCGGCCGGCCGGCCCAGTCCGAGATTGTCACGCGACGGCCCCGATGGTCCGTGAGGGTGACATCCATCTCGCTCAGCGGCGGAGGCAGGCTGGGGGAAAGGCTCGCAGGCTGCGCCGCGCCGGGTCCGTCCACTTGCCACCAGCCCAGACCCAGCGTGCCGGTGCCGAGTGCCGTGACCGCACCCGCGCCGAGAAGGAGCCGGCGCGAGTGGCTCATTTCGCAGGTCCCGTGGCACCCGGCCCGAACACCGGCACCTCCACCGTGATCTCACCCCCGGCCTCGAAGGTGAGCGTCAGCGGAAAAGTAGCGCCCTCCTTGAGAGGCGTGGTCAGCTCCATCAGCATAACGTGCATGCTGCCCGGTTCGAGCGTGAGTTCGCCGCCGGCGGGGATCTCGGCCGCCTCCATATGGGCCATCCGGGAGATGCCCTCGGAGAGGGTGGTCTGGTGCAGCATGGGCATGGCCGAGACCGGCGAGGACAGGCCGGTCAGGCGGTCAGCCTCGTCGCCGAGATTGCGGACGGTGAAGTAGGCGGCGCCCGGCCGCGAGGTGCCGATCGAGGCGCGCGCCCAAGCTGAATCAACCTCAAGATCGCCCTGCCGGACAGGTTCGGCCTGGACGAAGCCGGCGGAGAGGGCGAAGGCAAGGACGGCAGCAACAGGAAGCTTCATGGCAATGATCCTTCGAGGCGGTTCTGGAGGTCGGCGAGGATGTCGGCCGCGGGCATGCCGTACTCATATTGGCGCAGCCAGTCGCCATCGGGGCCGATGAGGTAGAGCGCGGAGGCGTGCGCCATGCTGTAGCCGCCCGGCGCGGCCGCGTCGTCCTCGCGCGCGAAGAAGATTTTAAAGCTCTCGGCGGCGGCCTGCGTCGCCTCGGGGCTGCCAGCCAAGCCCAAGATGGACGGGTGGAACGCAGAGGTAAACTCAGCCAGCTCCGCCCCGGCGTCACGCTCGGGATCCACGGAGAGGAAGAGCGGCTGCACCCGATCGGCCTCGGACCCGAGACCATCCATCACCTGCGCAACCTCTGAGAGGGTGGTGGGGCAGACGTCCGGGCAGTTCGTGAAGCCAAAGAACACCAGCTGGTAGCGCCCGCGGAAGTCCTCGCTCGTCACAGGGCGACCGGCCGCGTCCTCCAGCCGGAACTCAGGGCGGAAGGCCTGCTGCGCCGCCTCTCCCGTGCCGCTCGTGCGCATGCCGCCGGTCCAGTTAAGAGCGGCAAAGGCAAACAGCGCGAGTGCGGCCGCGACCCACAAGATCTTCTGTGCAAGTGTCAATTTCATGGCGGGCATCTACTCCGGATAGGGCCAAACCGTAAGACATCGAGCCTGTGATGAGCATTCGTCGCAGCCAGCGCACACTCACGGCGAGTGGCCCTGTGTCGGCAAGCGATCGCCTCAGATCCTGTTGAGCACGGGGCCGATCCATCGTGGTACCTGAGCGTGGTAGGTCCGGTAAGCCTCTCCGAAACGTGTCTCAAGGTGCCGCTCCTCGCTTATGATCTGCCCCCGGGCCGAGAGCCAGAGCAGCAGGACCGCCATCCATGCCAGAACCGCCGGAATGGACAGTGCCACGCCAGCCAGGAGCAGAAGCTGCCCGGTAAAGACAGGATTGCGCGACACGCGGAACAGTCCTTCAGTGACCAACTCACCCATGGCGTCTTCGGCCACGCCCACGCACCGGGAGGCGCCCATTCCGACCTGACCGGCCCAGCCCAGCATCGCGCCGAGGACGGCCAGGACGTGCCCCGGCAGACTCCAGAGAGGCGCGCCGGGCTCCGACCAAAGCGGGTCGGCCTCACGGAGCGCAGGGATAACCGCTTGGAGGAGCGGCCCGACAAAGGCGAGAGCGAAAGCCGCTCGAAAGCCCAGGGTGGCAAGGCGGTTCCTGCCGGTGGCGCGGCCAAAGAGCCAGACTGGACGCCCTGCGGCGCGGGCGGCCCAGTTCGAGGCCAGGAAGAACAGCGCAAGATAAAGCGCCAGGACCCACAGAGTGGCGAAGCCGACGATTGTCACGCTACGCCTCCCGCTCAGGGTTGAAGGCCAGGAGCCTGAGCGCGTTCAGTGTCACGAGCACGGTCGCGCCCGTGTCGGCGAGGATGGCGATCCAGAGGCCGGTGAAACCCAATACGGTCGTGACCAGGAACACCCCCTTGAGCCCCAGCGCGATGGCGACGTTCTGGCGGATGTTGCCCATGGCGGCACGCGCGAGACGGATCTGGGCGGCCACGTCCGTCACGCGGTTCCTGAGCAACGCTGCATCCGCCGTCTCGAGCGCCACGTCGGTGCCCGAGCCCATGGATACGCCCACGCTCGCCGTCGCCAAGGCCGGGGCGTCGTTGATTCCGTCACCCACCATCATGACGCCGCCCGCCTCAGCCATGGCCCTGACTTCCGCGACCTTGTCATCGGGCATCAGCTCGGCGCGGTGCTCCATGTCGAGGCTGCCCGCGATCGCGGCCGCGGTCCTGGCGTTGTCGCCCGTCAGCATGACCGAGGTGACGCCGAGATCCTTGAGCTGGCGGATGCCCTCGCGGGCATCCGCACGCGGCTCGTCCCGCAGCGCCAGGAGGCCAAGCGCATGGCGCGGGCGGAACACGACCACCACCGTCTTGCCCTCTTCCTCGAGCGCCGTGGCCCGGTGGATGCCCTCGCTATCGAGCACACCCATTTCGGCGGCGGCGAAGCGGGGCGAGCCAACCCAAGCCCGCTCCCCCGCGACCAGGGCCTCCACCCCCTTGCCAGGAAGCGCCTTGCCGCCCGATGAGGGCAGCGGTTGGACACCCTCCGCCTCGGCTCGCGCGGAAATCGCCTCGGCCAAGGGGTGGCTCGACCCGGCCTCGACGGCGGCGGCCACGGCCAGGAGTTCGGGCATGTCCGCGCTGAGCGGAACCACGTCGGTGACCTGAGGCCGGCCCACCGTCAGCGTACCTGTCTTGTCGTAAGCCACACGGGTAATCTTGGCCGTGGCCTCGATCACCGCGCCCGCCTTCATCAGGAGCCCGCGCCGTGCCCCCGAGGAGAGGGCCGACGCGATGGAGGCCGGCACCGAGATCACCAGCGCGCAGGGGCAGCCAATGAGCAGGAGCGCCAGCCCGCGATAGATCCAGGTTCCCCAATCCTGACCGAAGGCCAGTGGCGGGACGAGGACGACGAGCAGCGCCACCCCCACCACGGCCGGCATGTAGATCCGGCTGAAGCGGTCGATGAAGCGCTCCGTGGGCGCGCGGGCGCTCTCGGCCTCTTCCACGAGGCGGATGATGCGGGCGATGGTGTTGTCCTCGGCCGCACGGGTCACGCGCAGGCGCAGTGCGGCTTCGGCATTAATCGAGCCGGCGAAGACCGGCTCGCCCGGACCCTTGGTCTTGGGCACGCTCTCGCCTGTTACAGGACTTTCGTCCACACCCGAGGTGCCCTCCAGAATCTCGCCATCGGCAGGAATCCGGTCGCCAGGACGCACGAGCACGACCTGCCCGACCTGCAGCGAGGCCGCGTCCACCTGGCGCGTGGTGCCGCTCACCTCAAGAAGCGCTGTCTTCGGCACGAGGTTCGAGAGCGCGCGGATGCTGGCGCGGGCACGATTGGCGGCCACCCCTTCCAGGACCTCGCCCACGGCGAACAGGAATACCACGAGCGCGGCCTCCTCGGCCGCGTCGATGACCAGCGCCCCCAAGGCCGCGATTGTCATCAGCATCTCGATGGTGAAGGGCTGGCCCATGCGTGCGGCCGCGAAGGCCCGCCCCGCCACCGGCGCGAGTCCAATCACCGTGGCAAGGACGAAGGCCCAACGGCCCACATCGGCCGAGGTCAGCAACTCGAACCCCCAGGCTCCTGCGAGCAGGAGCCCCGTGACGATGACAAGCTGACCCTTGGGCCGGCGCCACCAGGGCTGCCCACGCTCGGCGGGGTCGTCCTCGCGGTCCTCGGGCAGATCGCGGACCCGCTCGTCGAAAGGAATGGTCTCGCCATGGGACGGACCGGCTTGTGGCGCCGCTGCCGCATCCGAGGGCAGGAGGAAAGGCTTGCGCTCCTTCACGGTGCCGCGCGGCGCGATGCCGTAGCCCAAGGACTTCACGGCCGCCTCCACCTTCTCTGGGGACGTCTGTGCGGGATCGAGCATGAGGGACAGCCGCTCGGTCATGGTGGCGATGTTCACCTGGCTCACGCCGGGCAGCCGCTCTACAGCGCCTCGCACCTTGATGGCGCACGACCCGCAGTCCATGCCCGACACGGTCCACTCGCGGCGCTCGCCTGCCTGATCCTCCACAGCCATGATGACCCTTTCTGCGCCGAAAGGACGCCTTGATTCGCATCTGGAGCATGACCTAGCCCCTCTAGCTACTAGAGGTTCAAGAGGGCAGATGATGTTTTCGGTGGGAAAGCTGGGGCAGGCTGCCGAGGTCGAGATGCTCACGATCCGCTACTACGAACAGATCGGCCTGCTGCCCAAGGCCGAGCCCAGCCGGGGCAACCAGCGGCTCTATGGGCCCAAGCGCTTTAAGGGCTTCAATTTATCGATCGCGCCCACCTCTGGAAGCCATCCGCGAGGTCGAGGTGTGGCTCGTGGTGCTCATGGCGTGGCTTTAGGAGGCAAGAACCATCCCCGCTGATCACGCGTTCTGCGAACAAGTGATTGTGAGACGCCAGAGCTATGGAAATATGGGCCGTCCTCCTGCTCGCGCTACTACCCGGCCTTGGGAACTTCGCTGGCGCCATGCTTGCCGAGTTTGGAGGCGCGTCGCCGCGCATGCTCAACCTTGCGCTCCACGCGGCGTCCGGCATCGTGATCGGCATCGTCGCAGCCGAGCTTCTCCCGGCGGCGCTTGACGGCCTCGCCGGGTGGTGGATCGCTTTGGCAGTCGGGGCCGGTGGTGTCGCTTACGTTCTGATCGAGGCAGGCGTCGAGCGACTGCAGCGGAGGAAGGGCAGCGGCACGGATCGCACCAGCATGTGGATGATCTATGTCGCGGTTGCCGTCGACTTGACGGCAGACGGTTTGATGCTCGGAAGCGGGACGGCCGTCTCCTTGGCATTCGGCCTGACGCTTGCTGCGGGTCAAGTGCTTGCCGATATGCCCGAGGGCTTCGCAGCGGTGGCGAATCTGCGCG
The DNA here is from genome assembly GCF_042432925.1 of Paracoccus niistensis. Lineage (NCBI taxonomy): Bacteria > Pseudomonadati > Pseudomonadota > Alphaproteobacteria > Rhodobacterales > Paracoccaceae > Paracoccus > Paracoccus niistensis. The sequence continues at coordinate 13,219 of NZ_JBHLWE010000059.1, forward strand.
AGAACGGCGTGCCGAGAAAGCGCCGGATCATGCTCTCGGCTTCCTTCATCCTGTACTGCGTCGCGGCAGCACTTCTGGCTTACCTGCTGCTTCGCGGAGCGCCGGATTCGGCGAAACTCGCTGCGCTCGCCTTCGCTGCCGGTCTGCTTTCGGTCGCCGCTGTCGAGGACATGTTGAATGAGGCACATGAGGTGCGAGAGGATACGCGTGGCTCCGTCCTTGCCTTCGTTGGCGGCCTTGCACTCTTTATTCTTGTCTCGGCTGGTCTGGAGACGGTTCTTGGGGAGGATTTGCATGATCCAGACCAGACCGAAGCAGTGCGATTGGAGGGCGCGCGCTCTCCTGGCTGTTAGGCTGGCCTCGCCCCGAACAGGATCAGGCCTGCTCCGAACAAGCAAATGACCGCGCCACTGATGTCCCAAACATCCGGCCGCTGCCCTTCGACGCTCCACAGCCAGACAAGAGACGCAGTAATGTAGATCCCACCATAAGCAGCGTAGGCCCTTCCAGCTGCATCGACCGGGGCGAGCGTCAGAAGCCAGGCGAAAGCTGCCAGCGCGGCCGCGCCGGGAACAAGCCAGAGCGCCGATGCGCCGGATCTGAGCCATGCCCATACGGCGAAACAGCCGCTGATCTCGGCCAGAGCTGCACCGGCATAGATCGTGAGGGCCGGCAGCGAAGTCATTCGGCCGCCACGGACGACGCGTGGTGATCTTGCGCACAGAGCGAATGATCGCTCAGCACCTCAATGACCCGGCAACTGGCAATGGTCCCCTGAGCGCATTGCGCGATCATCCGCTCCAGCTCCGCTTTCAGCGCCGCGAGACGCGCAATGCGGGCCTCGACCGCGGCGAGTTGCTCCTTCGCAATAATGTCGGCGGCTGCACAGGACTGATCCGGCCTGTCGGAGAGGCTCAGCAGATCGCGGATCGCGTCGAGCGGAAACCCAAGCTCGCGCGCATGGCGGATGAACGCCAGACGATCCTGGGCAGACTGCCCGTAGAGCCGCTGGTTGCCGGCGCTTCGCTCTGGCGCCGGCAGAAGCCCGATCTGCTCATAGTAGCGGATCGTTGGAACCTTCACTCCGGCCGCTTCGCCCAATTTTCCGATAGTGAGCATCATACCCTCCCAACCCTCTAGCTACAGGAGTCATTAGGTTTCCCAAGGCCGAAAAACAACCGAACCCAGTTGGGTGGGATGGAAGGGGTTTTGCTGACGGCGAAGGTATGGGGAGACGAGGCTCTGCAGCGAGCGAACACCAAGCAACGCGAGCGAGACGGCCTAACCCTGGATCGAAGCACATCTCCCAGTGTTTGGCGCCCACCACAGGTAGCCATGCCGGCAACCCTGTCCTTGGGCGCTTTGCGGGTGGCGATCAGTCGGTTGCCGGCACCACGGGGAAGCCTGCTGCAGCAAGGGCGGACGCAAAGCGGTCACGCGGCAGA
>NZ_JBHLWE010000006.1:0-7080 GCF_042432925.1 Paracoccus niistensis
CATGCGTCGACCCCTCGCAGCCACCGTCATGTTCTGGCTATGAAGACAATGGGTCCTGAGCCTAACTCCTTTCGCGGTCGTGGCGTTCGAGACACGCGGCAATCGCCTCCGGGACAGGCTGGCCGGTGCGGTCGCAGGCAAATAGGTACTCTCCCGCAGGGTTCACTTCGAGGAAGACATGCCCCCCTTCAGGAGTCACCCGGAAATCCACCGCCCCGAAAGTCAGACCCATGAGATCCATCAGTTGCTGAAGTCGGGCAGCAACATCGTCCGGTAGCCGATAGGGCGTGACCGTGGCCGAGCCGAGGCCGCTGCGATAGTCCACCTGATGTTCGGGAGCCGAGCGGATCGCCGCAGTGAACATCTCTCCGTCAACAACCGTCGTGCGCAGGTCCAGGTCCGCCGGGACAAAGGTCTGGAAAATCACCGGGGCGAAGCGAACCGTGTCGATGCGCTCGAGATCGACCGGCTCGACCAAGGCAGTCTCTCGCGGAGCCTCGGCGATGTTGCGGAACGCCTTGCGGATGACGCGGCCCGGCCCATGCGCTTCGATGAAGCGGCGCGCTTCCTCGGGACAGTTGGTTACAAGCGTCTCCGGGATGTTGAGGCCAACCCGCTGGGCAAGTTGAAGCTGCCGCAGCTTGCGCTGCGCCGCCTCGTCCGCCAACGGTGGGTTCATCCAGAAACACTCCAGCGAATACCAGGTGCCCAGCAGGGCTTCATTCGATTCAGACCAAGCGAAAAGCCGCGACACTCCGTCGGCAAGTGCTGGATCCAGCCCCAGGGGGCGAAGACGGCGATACCAGACCGCGCCCACCGCAAGCAGGTCGACGTCGTTTCCGTCCGGATGGCGGAAGCCGAACTCAAAGCCAGCCGCGCCAGCCTTGACCGTCAGGCCAAGCCGGGATGGGAACCAAGCCGTGTCGACGACCGTGAAGGGCCGGGTCAGGTTCCGTGTCACACGGCGCACATGTTCGTTGTCGGTGAACGACACGATCAGGATCATGGCTGCACCCTGCTTTTCCAGACCGGCAATCTGGCGTTGGCTTCATGCGTTCGACAGGCCCGTCCTAAGCCGAGAGGCTGGTCAACTTCTGGTAGGTAGCTGCCAGTTGCTGAAGCATATGCTGCCCCTGCTGGTCGAGCAGCCCGGCTTGTCCAAGCTGGGATAGCGCGCCGATTATCTGGACATAAGCGGACAGGATTTCCTGCACAGCGTCTTGTCCCGCGGCTTGGTCCTGCCGTCCACCTGTTCCCAGCACAAAGGGTGTCTGCCCGGCCATCAGCGGGCCGGGTCCGCCCGGCAGACCGGGAAAGCCGCCAGGCCCCTCAACCAGGTCCTTCGGATTCTCGAAAAACTGCTTGGGTGGGTCGAAAACTGCTTCCTTTGGCCGGTCCTTGATCAGGTCCTTCACGCTCTCCTTCGGCGTCTCCTTCACGAAGTCCTTGGGGCGATCCTTCGGAAGGTCCTTAGCAAGGTCCTTTGGATTGTCCTTCACGAGTTCCTTGGGAAGCTCCTTGGGTGCATCCTTGGGCGGCTCCTTGATGATGTCCTTGCCAAGATCCTTCGGGCTATCCTTGATCGGCTCCTTGGTAGCTTCTTTGGGCAGAGGCTTTCCAATGATACCGCAAGGCACGGCCCGTCCGATCGTGCTGCGCGGTCCATCCAGGGCCGCCTGCATCCGTGTGACCTGACCGGCAGAGAACATCATCATCGCGGCGTCGTCGACATAGTCCATGTAGTTCATGAACATGTCGCCATTCGGCCCATTCGAACAGCTGATCGTCGGAAAGGACGGGGTGCCGAAGTTCGGGCCGCCCTGGTTCGGGGTGTCGTCCACGAAGTCGCTGCCGCTGCACCCATCGCCGTCGTCGCCCCAGATGTGGCGCAGGTTCAGCCAGTGCCCCACCTCATGCGTCGTTGTGCGGCCACGGTTGAACGGAGCCGCCGCTGTGCCGGTCGTCCCAAAGGCCGAATGCAGGATAACGACCCCGTCTGTCGCGGAAGGTCCTCCGGGAAATTGTGCATACCCAAGCAAACCGCCGCCCAATTGGCAGACCCAGATGTTAAGATATTCGTTGCTTGGCCATGCGTCAGCACCGCCGCTGACCGCGGACTTCACTGCGTCATCGTCCGAGAATGCAGCCACCTCTGTCTGTGTGCGCGTGACGCCGTCCGTGGGCGCGCCGCTCGGATCGCTGGCGGCCAAGCGAAAGGTGATGCGGGCGTCTGCGGCGACCGGACCGAAGGGCACGGGAACGCTGCCGATATCGGCGTTCCTCTTACGAAAATCCTCGTTGAGGACCCGGATCTGGCTTTCAATCTGTGCCTGGCTGATGTTCTGCTCTGGCCGATTGTGGACCACGTGCACCACCACCGGTATTTCGATGCAGCCGGTGCGCTGTGCCATGAACATATGCTGCGCCCGGAAGGCCTGCTCCTCGATCCGCTCCCGGGCCTCTGCATAGCGCGGAACAGTATCGAGCAGCCGCCGATGGACGCTCATTGTGCCGCAGGTTCGACGCCGCGGAGGCATCTCCCCTGCGGCTTCATCATCTGCCGCATCATGATCATTGTTCTCGGCCATGACAGGTCTCCTTCAAGGATGGTTGCCATCAGGTTCGGGCAGGCGACCTTGCCGGCATGCACCTATTGCCGGATCAGGATCATCCGGTCTTCGCTCAACTCCTCGATCTTGTATCGTCCCTCCCACCCCGGCGCCGACAATGTCAGGATGTCGCCTTCGAGGCTCCACGACCCTGCTCCGCCATCTTCGGGTACCAGACGATCTGTAGGACCGGGCCTGCGTCCCTGAGCGTTGCTTTGGGGATCAAGGACAAGGCTGCGGCGTCCCCGCGCCGGCGGAATTGGGGCCGAGAACTGCCGCAGCACGATGCGATCACCCTCGTTTTCTTCGCGGAGCTCCACCCAGTGGCGGGGAACCAGAGCCCGGTCGACCATAATGTGCATCCCCAGATTGTTTCGGAATGCAAACGACTCAACGCTTTAGGTGGATCGTATCATATTTGACATCTCTCCCAAATAGAGATGCAAGGCCGGATCTGTGGATAGCCCACTTCTTGGACTATCGAAGGGTCCAGTCGACGGACATCTTCGGCTTACTTCCGAACGAATTCAACCGCCGCAGCATGCTCAGCCATATCCGATCCGGCAGCCGTCCGGATTTCATTACAAATGCCGTGCGCTATTGCATCGCTGCGGTCGAGGCCGGGACCATACGCCTTGTGTGTCTCACCCCTACCATAGATGCCCCATCACCGGTCCCGGCCAGGACCGGTGATGGGGTGGGATACAGCGCCAAACACCTTGTGGGATGATCACGCTATCTAGCGGGCTGATCCCGCCGCTCTCCACCGTCTCGAACAGTTGACGGCGGCCCGTTCTGTGGGTCCGCGAAGCATAAGGAAGAGAGAGTGAGATGACAGCAGCGGCGACACTGGTCGGGATAGATGTATTCCGCGACTGGCTCGATGGCTTCTGTCTGCCGTGTGGTCGCCGGTTCAGGCTCCCGAACTCGCCGGAAGGCTAGGTCAGCGGCTAGGGCGGGGCAGCGGCCTTCTGAGCGGCCCTCCTGCAGCGGAATGGTTGCTGGCTGACTGGGGCCGGCCTCACTTTCAGACGGCCTACGACCTGCAGGTGATTGACCGGCGGACAAGCGGCAACGCAATCTCGGTTCTGCGATGCTCACGCATCGCTCTGGGAGGAGATGGACATGAACTCGTTCCTGCGCGGCGCCCTTGCGGCGCTGCTGGCGACTACGACCGCATCATCAGCCTTTGCCCAAAGCCCAGCACCCGCTACTGGCGCCGAGGCCAACGTGCCGTCCAGCGGGGCAGCACCTGTGCAGGCGGCAGGGGATGGCGCCGCGTCCGACGCGGCAGGCTCGCCACCCGCCTCACCATCGGCAGAGGCCCCCGCGGGCGAGACGGCCACCTCGACATCGCCGGGCGATCCCAGCCTCGAGCGATTGTCGAACTTCCAGAAAACCGGCGGCGAGACGCAGTTCACCACAATCGAGCAGACCGGCGCCTTCGCTGACGGCATCAAGACGACGCTGGAGCGGATTACCTTGCCGGACGGCTTCAGGATCGCGCTCTACGCCGTCGTCCCGGATGCGCGTCACATGGCCGTGGGGCCTCAGGGCATTGTTACCTTTGTCGGCACGCGCAAGGACAAGGTCTGGGCGGTCACCGATCGCAACAAGGACCGCATTGCCGACGAGGTGAAGGACTTCGCCCCATCCCTCAAGTTCACGGTTCCAAACGGACCCTGCTTTTCGCCCGAGGGCATCCTCTACATCGCCGAACAAAACCGCGTGCTGAACTTCCCGGCGGCCGAGTTCTTCTATGAAGGCACCGACGTTGCGGCCTTCGCCACCGTGCCTCAGGGCGAGCTGATCCCGCCGGCGGAGGAAAGCTTCAACCACACCGCCCGGGTCTGCCGGATCGGACCGGACGGCAAGCTCTACATTTCGCTGGGCCAGCCCTTCAACGTTCCGGCACCCGAGAAGCTTGACCTTTATCGCGAGCATGGCATCGGCGGCATCATCCGCATGAACCAGGATGGCTCCGAGCGCGAGGTCTTCACCTACGGCGTTCGCAACTCTGTCGGTCACGACTTCGACCCGAAGACCGGGGAGCTGTGGTTCACCGACAATCAGGTCGACGGGATGGGCGACGATCAGCCACCGGGCGAACTGAACCACCAGACCGCCCCCGGCCAGCACTTCGGCTTCCCCTGGTATGGCGGCGGCGACGTGCGGACCGTGGAATATGCCAATGAGGAGCCGCCTGCCGACGTGGTCTTCCCGGCGGTCGAGATGGCGCCGCATGCAGCCGACCTCGGCATGACCTTCTACACGGGCAACATGTTCCCCGAAGAGTACCGCGGCGCCATCTTCTCGGCCCAGCACGGCTCGTGGAACCGCACCACGCCGGTTGGTGCGCGGGTGATGGTGACCCGGATCGCCGAAGACGGCACCGCCACGACCGAGCCCTTCGCCGAGGGTTGGATCGACGAATCCGGCGAATATCTGGGTCGGCCGGTAGACGTGGCCCAGCTTCGCGACGGTTCGCTTCTCGTCTCCGACGACCTCGTGGGTGCGGTGTATCGCATCTGGTACGAGGGACAATGAAGGGGAGCACGCTCATCCGGGCCGCGGCGGTCGCCGCCGCGGCGCTCGCGCCCCTGCCCGGCGCGGCACAGGACGCGCCGGCGGAAGCTTCTGCAGGCGCAGGAGGAGCAGAGGCTGCAAAGCCCGTCGCCGACAGCGATGCACTGGCGCAGATGGCGGCATCCCTGCCGGAGGGCGATGCCGAGCGTGGCAAGGCGGTTGCCGGCCAGTGCCGCACCTGCCACGGGCTGAACGGCATTGCCACGATGCCGCAGGCGCCCAATATCGGTGCCGAGCAGGCCGACTATCTCGAGCGGCAACTGCTCGCCTTCCGCTCCGGTGCGCGGGTCAACGAGATGATGACCGTGGTCGCCCGCGGCCTCGACGATCAGGAAATCGCCGATGCGGCCAGCTGGTTCGCCGCCCAGCGCCTTGTGGCCATGCCGCCCGACGGGCGCACGGTGCCAGAGCTCTGCGTGGCCTGCCACGGGGCGGACGGCATCGCGGCGATCCCCGAGGCGCCGAACCTCGCAGGCGAGTCCGCGATCTACATCGAGGCGCAGGTCAAGGCGTTCCGGAACGGCCAGCGTGCCGACCCGCTGATGTCGCCGGTTGCCATGGCCATGACGCCTGAGGAACTGGCCGAAGCAGCGGCCTTCTATGGGGCCGTCAGGCTTGTCCCGGCCCCGTGAGATCGCTTGGCGACCCATAACTTGCCATAAAACAGAATATGCAGGGAGGAAACAAAACATAGCAAATGCAAACCCTGATCCCATGACCCACATGGCCGGGCCTGCGCGGCGGTGCCGCCGGCGGGGCTGTCGCCGTGGTCTTGACCGTGCTGGCGGTCTTGGCGCAGTCGCCCTTGGTTAGCAACTGTGTCTATGCGCCGGTCTGATGCTGCCATGGTGTGCCGTTTTTCAGGACGGCATTCGCGATGGTGATGAGCTGCCTGGCGATCGCGATGATACCAGCTTGTGCGGCTTGCCCTTTTCCTTGAGGCGCTTGGCAATGGGCTTCAGCGCCGGGTTGTGACATGCGGCCGCGAGTGCGGCCTGGAACAGCACGTGTCGTAAGGCGCGTCGTCCTCCCGCGATCATGCGGCGGCCACGCATCGCGCCGCTGTTATGGGGCACGGCCGCCAGGCCGGTCATCGAGGCCGCCTCGCCTGCCGTCATGCGACCGAGTTCCGGCATCTCGGCCAGCAGCATAGCCGCGGAAATCGGTCCGATCCCGGGAATGGAGCGGAGCAGATCCGCCTTGGCCGCAATGACCTTCTGCTGCGCAAGGATGCCGGCAATCCGCAGTTCCAGCTCACGGATCTGGGCCTCGAGCATGGTCCTGAGATCCGCATCCATGGCCTCCAGGTCTGCGGCGATGCCCTGTCTTGTTCGCGCGCTGATCTGGGCCACGAGCCGCTTGCGCATTTCGACGATCTGGGTCCTGCGTGTCGTCAGGGCCCTGAGAACCCGCAGCTTCTCCTCCGGCAGCCGCCGCCCGGCCTCGGGGCGGAAGGCCATGAACCGGGCAATGAGTTCGGCATCGACCCGGTCGGTTTTTGCACGCTTTCCCCTGGAAAGGGCGAAGGCCTTGATCTGGGCCGGGGACAACTGCACGGCCTCTGTTCCCGCCGTGACAAGCCGCGTCCAGAGTGCCCACTCCTGACCACCTGTAGCCTCGAAGCCGACCCTCGAAGGCGCGGGCAGATCCTGGAGGATCTCCGCCAGGCGGGCATGGCCTTCCGGCGAGTTCGGGAGCGTGAACCGGCGGCCACATGGCAGGCAGAAGCCATCGAGCCAGTCGCGGGAGACATCTATCCCGACCAGTGTCGACGGGCGGCTCGCGCGGCTTCTGGGCAGTTCCAGCAAGATGGGAGCGGAACTGGACTCGCTGGCCGATTTCCTGAACTTCGGGGTGGCCGCGCCGCTGACGCTGTATTTCTGGG
>NZ_JBHLWE010000060.1:0-18944 GCF_042432925.1 Paracoccus niistensis
ACCTTGGGCAGGTCCGACAGCATCCGGCTGCCCTGCCCCGCCGCCAGCACCACCAGCGCCACCGCCTTGTCCGTCATCCGCCCGCCCCGCCCGTTCATTGATCTTTGCCAGCGTTCTAGCTAGGCGCGCTGCAAGACGGAAGGGTGCGCCCGGTCACAGAATTTGTCGAAAGGTTACGGAACATGGGCATGGATCGTGGCACGGTGGTGTTCGACCTGGACGGAACACTGGCGGACACCGCGGCGGACCTGATCGCGGCAGCGAATGCCTGTTTTGAAAGCCGGGGCCTAGGACGGCTGCTGGACCCGGCGGCGGACGCGGGCATCGCCTTCCACGGCGGCCGCGCCATGCTGCGCGCGGGCTATGCGAGAGTGCCCGCCGACACCCTGCTGCCCCCTGACGCCGAGGAGGTGGACTTTCCCCGCTTACTCTCCTTCTACGACGACTGCCTGGCCGACAGCACCCGTCTTTACGATGGCGTCGAACCTGCGCTGCACGCCTTGGCTGCCGAGGGGTTCCGGCTGGCGATCTGTACGAACAAGCCCTTGGTGCTGGCCGAGAAACTGCTGTCCGCCTTGAATGTGCGTGAACATTTCGGCGGCATGATCGGCGCCGACAGTCTGCCCGTCCGCAAGCCCGATCCCCGCCCCTATCGCGCCGCCGTCACGCAGGCGGGCGGAGAGGTTTCGCGGTCCTTCCTGCTCGGCGACACGGAAACGGACGTGAAGACCGCGCGGGCCGCGGGGGTGCGCGTGTCGCTGATCGGCTTCGGGCCGGAAGGCGCCGGGATCTCGCGGCTGTCCCCGGATCATGTGCTGGAGCGTTTCGCGGACCTGCCCGGGCTGGCGCGGGAGTGGCTGGTGTAAGGAGGGGCGCTGCCCCTCGCGCCTGCAGCGCTTACCCCGGGATACTTGGGCGAAGAAGAAGCCTCCGGCGCCTTAGCCAGCAAGGAGTGCGGCGAGTTCGGCGCGCAGGTCGGCGGGCGAGGCCGGGTCGGGCGGGCCCCGGCGGGCCAGTGCGGCCTTGGCGCGGACCTGTGCCTTGGGGCTCATGCGGCCGGCGGCCTCGCTGACCTGTTCAAACTCGGCGCGGGTGAGATTGCAGGCGAGCACAAGGTCGCAGCCTGCGGCGACGGCGGCGGTGGCGCGCTCGGCGGGGGTGCCGCTCAGGGCGTTCATGCCGATGTCGTCGCTCATCAGCAGGCCCTTGAAGCCGATGCGCTCGCGGATCAGCCGGATGGCTGCGGGCGAGGCTGTCGCAGGGCGGTCATCGAGTTGCGTCAGCCGGATATGTGCGGTCATTCCCAGCGCCAGATCGCTCAGCGCGCGGAAGGGCGCGAAGTCGGTAGTGTCGAGATCGTCGAGCGCCACATCAAGCACCGGAAGGTCGTGGTGGCTGTCCACCCTCGTCCGGCCGTGGCCCGGCATGTGCTTGACGATCGGCAGCACTCCGGCGGCCAGCAGCCCGTCCGCAGCGGCCTGTCCCATGAGGGTCACCGTTTCGGCGTCCCTGCCGAAGCAGCGGTTGCGCAGGAAAGGGTGCGTGGCATGGTCCGCGATGTCGAGACAGGGCGCGGCGTCGGCGTCGATACCCACCGCGCGCAATTCCTGCCCCATCAGCCGGTGGCGCAGATAGACAGCGCGGGGACCGTCGGCGGCGCTGTCCATGGCAGCGGGCCAGTCGGTCCAGTGCGGCGCCCGCAAGCGCTGGACGCGCCCGCCCTCCTGATCGACCATCACCAGCGCGTCGCGGCCTACAGCCTCGCGCAGGTCATCCGTCAGGCGGCGCAGTTGGTCTGGATCGGCCACGTTGCGGGCGAAAAGAATGAAGCCCCAAGGGTCCGCGTCGCGCAGGAAGGCGCGCTCGTCGGGGGAAAGCGCCAGTCCCTCGACCCCCAGGATCGTCGCGCCATGACCAGTGGACGACGAAGCCCCGGCCTGCACGGTCGGGGCTGTCGCGGGCTCGGTTGCCGTCGCGCCTGTCACTGGGCGGCTGCGGGGATGCAGTCGTTGCCCGCGGCGATGAGGGCGGCGCAGAACTTGCGCGCCTCGTCCCGGGACTCGAAGCCGGCGATGCGAAGGCGATAGAAGGTGCGCCCGCCCGCCTTGTGCTGCTGGACGACCGGAGCCTTGCCCGCGAACAGGTCGCCATAACGGCCCGAGATGCGGCTCCACTCGCTTTCGGCGATGGCGCCGCTGTCAAAGGCGCCGATCTGCACCAGCGGAGCACCCGAGGCGACTTGGACCGGAGGGGTTGCGACGGGCGCCTCGGCGGCAGGCGCGGCATCGCTCACGGTCTCTGCCGCGGCAGCAGGGGCGCTGGCGGCCGGAGCCACCGCAGCGATGCGGCGCGGACGCGGCAGCGGGCGGGTGGGGGTGGCGACCGAAGGCGCGGCGCCGGCTTCTGCCAAGGCGGCGGTGATGGCGGTGTCCAGCGCGGGCTGGCCGTTCGTGTCGGTGACGGCCGCGGCAACCGAGACGCTGTCGGCCTCGGCCGGGGCGACGGCGGGAACGCCCGTGGCCATTGCGGCAGCTTCGGCCTCGGCTTCCAGCACGGCCTGGCGCGCGGATTCGGCGTCGCTCATGGCTATGGCGGGGGTACCGGCCGGTTCGACGATCTCGTCAATGGCGGCAGGCTCACGCGCCGTGGCGCCAAGCTCGCCCATTGCCACGTCCTGCCCGTCCAGCGCGGTCGGCGCGGGGGCAATGGCGACCCGCTCGACCGGGGCGCTTTCGGCGCCGGCGGCGACGTCGTTGACGGCAAGACCCTCGCGGTCCGACAGCATTCCGCCGGGTTCCTCCGGCGCGATCCGGGCCTCGCCCTCGACCGCGCGGATGACGGGAACGCCCGACACGTCGCGGACGACCAGCTGGTAGCCCCAGACAAGCAGGGCGAGCATGAGGACCACGGAAACAAGTGCGCCCAGATAGTGCGTCAGACGGGCGACCCGGCCAAGGACGCCGCTGCGGTCGGACAAACGGGCACCGTCCGGCTGGCCCTCAAGGGCCAGCTCGTCCCAGTCCTCGGCATTCCAGTCATGTGCCCTGTAGGGAATGTCCGTGTCGCCGTGCCCGTAAGACCCACGCGAGTCGTCGTACCCGCCGGAGCGGAAATCCACCACCGTCATCGTATCTGTCCTGCCTGTCCACCGGTTATGGCCCGGTTTTCGTTGACCGCTCGTCACTCCGTGGCTGGATGCGTCTTGCTCAGCGCATTTCCTTTGCCGGAGTGACGCCCAAGATACCCAAACCTGCTGAAATGACAACGCCGACCGCGCGGGCCAATGCGATTTTCGCCGATGTTGCGGCGATGTCACCATCCTGCACGAAACGCAGCGTCACCTCGTCGTTGCCGCGGTTCCACAGGGCGTGCAGGTCCGAGGCGAGATCGTAGAGGAAGAAGGCGATCCGGTGCGGCTCATGCGCGCGGGCGGCGATCTCGACGATGCGTGGCCATTCTGAAATGCGGCGGGCCAGTGCCTGCTGCGCCGGATGATCCAGCGAGCCAAGGTCGGCCTGCGCAAGCGCGGCATCGGAAATGTCCGCGCCCATCTCGCCTGCCCGGCGCAGCACGCTGTTGATGCGGGCGCTGGCATACTGGACGTACCAGACCGGGTTGTCCTTGGACTGTTCCAGCACCTTGTCGAAGTCGAAGTCCAGCGCCGCGTCGTTCTTGCGCGTCAGCATGTGGAAGCGGGTGACGTCGCGCCCCGCCTGTTCCACCACGTCGCGCAGGGTGACAAAGGTGCCCGCGCGCTTGGACATCTTGAAGGGCTCGCCGTTCTTGAAGAGCTTCACCAGCTGGATCAGCTTGACGTCAAGCGGCACGCGCCCGTTTGACAGCGCCGAGACGGCGGCCTGCATCCGCTTGACATAGCCGCCGTGGTCGGCGCCGAAGATGTCGATCAGCTGGTCGAAGCCGCGGTCGATCTTGTCCCAGTGATAGGCGATGTCGGGGGCGAAATAGGTCCAGGAACCGTCCGACTTCTTGACCGGCCGGTCCACATCGTCGCCATGCGCGGTGGACCGGAACAGCGTCTGTTCGCGCGGCTCCCAGTCCTCGGGGGTCTTGCCCTTGGGGGGCTCCAGCACGCCCTCGTAGATCAGGCCCTCGGACCGCAGGCGGTCGATGGCGGATTCGATCCGGCCGGTGCCGTACAGCGCCTTTTCCGAGGAATAGACGTCCATCGTGACGCCCAGCAGCTCCAGATCCCCGCGGATCATCTGCATCATGGCCTCGGTGCCGAAGTCGCGCACCTCGGCCAGCCATTCGGATTCGGGGCGATCGAGCAGACTGTCGCCGTAACGCGCCTTCAGCGCCTCGCCCACGGGGATCAGGTAGTCGCCGGGATACAGGCCTTCGACGATCTGGGGTTCCAGGCCATGCGCCTCGCGGTAGCGTTCATAGGCCGAGCGCGCCAGCACATCGACCTGCGCCCCACCGTCGTTGATGTAGTATTCGCGGGTCACGTCCTCGCCCGCGAACTGCAGAAGGTTCGCGAGCGCATCGCCGAAGACCGCGCCGCGCATGTGTCCCACATGCATGGGCCCGGTGGGGTTGGCGCTGACGAACTCGACGTTGATCCTCTGGCCCTGCCCCGGAGGCACGCGGCCATAGTCGGCCGGGGCGGACAGGGCCGCGCGCAGCACCTCGGCCCAGATGCCGGGGGCAAGGCGTAGGTTCAGGAAGCCGGGCCCCGCGACCTCGGCGCTTGCGACGCGGGGATCGCCGGTCAGCCGCGCAGCCAGAAGGTCGGCAATCTCGCGCGGCTTCATGCCAGCGGGCTTGGCCAGCACCATCGCGGCGTTGGTGGCCATGTCGCCATGGGCGGGGTCGCGCGGCGGCTCGACGGCCACGGCGCTGAAATCGAGGTTGCCGGGCAGTTGGCCCGCTTCGGTCAGGTCGGTCAGCGCGCGGATCACCAGGGCGCGGATGTCTGCGAAGATATTCATGTCTCTCTCATCCTGTCCGCCCTGCGATAGCGAAGCGGCCCGCCCGCCGCAACCGAAGGCGCGATGTTCCGGTGCGACTTGAAACCCTTGGGCCCTGCGCCCACCTTCCTGCAATCGCGCTTTCATTTGACCTTCGGCACGTTCTGCTGTAGGTGCGCGAGGCCCGCATCCGGCGGGCGACCGAGGGGCGCATGGAAGGCCGCGTCCCGCTTATCGCGCAAATTGGCGCGTCGGACAGCGACACCTCCTTTCGAAAGACCCCGATGACGAAATTCTCCGATCTCAAGCTCGACCCCAAGGTTCTGCAGGCGATTGCCGAGGCGGGCTATGAGACCCCTACCCCCATTCAGGCCGGCGCCATTCCGCCCGCGCTGGAAGGCCGCGACGTGCTGGGCATTGCCCAGACCGGCACCGGCAAGACTGCCAGCTTCACCCTGCCGATGATCACCCTGCTGGGCCGCGGCCGGGCGCGGGCGCGGATGCCGCGCAGCCTCGTGCTGGCGCCGACGCGGGAACTGGCCGCGCAGGTGGCCGAGAACTTCGACACCTATGCCAAGCACACCAAACTGACCAAGGCGCTGCTGATCGGCGGCGTCTCCTTCGGCGAGCAGGACAAGCTCATCGACCGCGGCGTGGACGTGCTGATCGCCACCCCCGGCCGCCTGCTGGACCATTTCGAGCGCGGCAAGCTGCTGCTGACGGGCGTCCAGATCATGGTCGTGGACGAGGCCGACCGGATGCTCGACATGGGCTTCATCCCCGACATCGAGCGGATCTTCCAGCTGACCCCCTTCACCCGGCAGACGCTGTTCTTCTCGGCCACCATGGCGCCCGAGATCGAGCGGATCACCGACACCTTCCTGCACGCCCCCGAACGCATCGAGGTCGCGCGCCAGGCCACGACCAGCGAAACGATCACCCAGCGTCTGGTCGAGCTGACCCCCACGCGCAAGGACCAGACCGCCAAGCAGAAGCGCGAGCTGCTGCGGGCGCTGATCGACGCCGAGGGCGAGGGCCTGAAGAACGCCATTATCTTCTGCAACCGCAAGACCGACGTGGACATCGTCGCCAAGTCGCTGAAAGCGCATGGCTATGACGCCGCGCCCATCCACGGCGACCTGGACCAGCGCGTCCGCATGGCGACGCTGGACGGCTTCCGCGAAGGGACGCTGCGCTTCCTCGTGGCGTCCGACGTGGCGGCGCGGGGGCTCGACATCCCGGCGGTGAGCCATGTCTTCAACTTCGACCTGCCGAGCCATGCCGAGGACTATGTTCACCGCATCGGCCGCACCGGCCGGGCCGGCCGCGAAGGCACGGCGATTTCCATAGGGACGCCCGTGGACGAGAAATACCTTTCGGCCATCGAGAACCTGGTCAAGCAGAGCCTGCCCCGCGCCAGCGCCCCCGAAGGTTTCCGCCTGTCCGACGCCGCGCAGAAGCCTCCGCGCCCCGCGTCCGAGCGCGGCAGTTCGCGCGGCGCGCCGACGCGCACCCGCTCTCGCCGCAACTCGCCGCGCGAGGAAAGCGTCAGGGAACCGGTCGAGGCGGCCGAGGTGGTCCTCGAGGAGAAGCGCACGCCGGAGCGTGCGCCCGAGCCGCGCGGGCCGAATGGCAGTGACGCACGGAACGGCCGCGCCGACGAACGTCAGGAACGTCCGTGCGAGCGCCGCGATGAACGCCGCGACAATGGGCGCGAGGACCGCCGCGACGACCGGCGCGAGCGCTACCGCGACCGGGATCGCGGCCCGAGCGTGGTCGGCATGGGCGATCACACGCCCGACTTCCTGCTGACGAGCTTCAGCGATGCCTTGACCGTGACCGAGGCGCGCATGGCCGCCAACGCCAACAAGCCCTCGGCCTCCGAAACGGTGGCCGATGAGCCGAAAGCCGAGGAACTGATGGCGGAAGCCGTGGCCGTGACCGAGGTGCCGGACGCTGCGGCAGCCGAAGCGCCCCAGAAGCGCAGCCGTTCGCGCCGCAGCCGCTCGCCCCGCGTGGTGGCCGATGCCGAGACGGCTGCTGACGAGGCGGTGAAGCCAGGGCAGGATGCAGCTGCGCCCTCGGATGATGCTGCGGCCGAGGAAGCAGCAACCGAGGCGGCGGCAGAGCCAGCCGCCGAACCGCAGGCCGAAAAGCCTGCCAAGAAGCGTGCGCCTCGCACGCGCCGCAAGTCGCCCGCCAAGGCGGCGGCGGAAGAAAACGCGGCCGAGGGCGTCCTGCCTGAAGCTGCGCCCCCGCAAGAGGCTGTTGCAGGCTCCGCCGGTGCGAATGGCGCTGGGGAAGACAAGGCTGCCGAGGCTTCGGCTTTCCCTGCTGGCGAAAGCGGCAGCGAGGCGGCGGACGCAGGCGTCTCGACGCCCGATGTCCCGACCGCATCGGAGGCTGGTGCAGGAGACGTGGAACCGGCCGTCCAAGGCGTGGCCGAGGTGGACGCCTCGGGGGACAGCCCGGCGGCGGAAGGCGCGACCGAGCAGCGACCGGACGAAGCGGCTGACGGCCCGGCGCTGCCCGTTGCCGAAACCGAGGCGCCTGCCAGCCGGGACGCCGAGCCCGCCGAAGGCGCCTGATCCCGCCCATGCGCCCGTCGGAGGCGTCGCTTGCCAGTCCGCGGCCGCGTCTTGCCCGGCGCGCCGCCTTGGGCTGGATCGCGGCGGACCTTGCCATCGGCCTGGCCGCCGCGCTCGGCCAGGCACCTTGGGGGCTGTGGCCGCTGACGGTGCTGGCGCTGGCGGCGATGCTGTGGCGCGTGAGCCAAGCTCCCTCGGCCCGCGCTGCGCTGCTGCGGGCGCTGGTCATCGGCACGGGCCACTTTGCGCTTGCGCTGTTCTGGATCACCCAACCCTTTCTGGTGGAAGCCGATATCTACGGCTGGATGTCGCCCTTTGCGCTTGTGCTGACGGCGGCGGGCGGCGGGCTCTTCTGGGCCGTCCCCTCGTGGGCCGCGTATCGGCTTGGATGGAACATGCCCAGCCGTCTGGCGGCGGTGGCGCTGGCGCTCATTGTCTCGGATTGGTTGCGCGGCTGGATCTTCACCGGCTTTCCCTGGGCGCTGACGGGCCATGTCTGGATCGATACACCCGCAGGGCAACTCGCCGCGTGGTTCGGGGCCATGGGACTGTCGGCCCTGACATTGGCGGCGGCGCTGCTGGTGGCCTTGGGCGTTACGGGCAGTCGCCCCTGGTACGGGCTTGCCAATGCGGCCATGCTGATTGCCGCGGCCTGGTTCGCGGGCCTTGCCCGGTTGAACCAGCCCCTGCCCGCCGACCGGCCCGAGATCATCCGTCTGGTCCAGCCCAACGCCGACCAGACCCTGAAATGGAGCCCCGAGTGGGCCCCCGTCTTCTACCTGCGCCTGACGGGCCTTTCGGCCCTGCCGCTGAAGCCCGAGATGGGGATCGGCTTCCCCGACGCGGTGGTCTGGCCCGAAACCGCCGTGTCCTTCCTGCTGGAGGACGCCGAGCCCGTGCTGGCCGACATCGCCCTGTCCTCGGGTGCGACGACCATCACCGGCATCCAGCGCAGCGAGGGCGCGGCATGGTTCAACAGCCTTGTCGAGTTCACCGCC
The DNA here is from genome assembly GCF_042432925.1 of Paracoccus niistensis. NCBI lineage: Bacteria > Pseudomonadati > Pseudomonadota > Alphaproteobacteria > Rhodobacterales > Paracoccaceae > Paracoccus > Paracoccus niistensis. Next base: position 8,518 of record NZ_JBHLWE010000060.1, read on the forward strand.
GACGCCCGCATCGGCCCGGTCTATGACAAGTTCCACCTGGTCCCTTTCGGCGAATACATCCCATGGGGCGACGCCCTGGCGCGCTTCGGCATCACCGCTTTCGCTGCCCGGCATGGCCACGGCTATACCTCGGGGCCCGGCCCGCAGGTCATGACGCTCCGGGGCCTGCCCCCCTTCCAGCCGATGATCTGCTATGAGGCGATCTTCGAGCGTCATCTGATCCGCGCCGAACGCCCGGCCTGGATCCTGCAGATCACCAACGACGCCTGGTTCGGCACCTGGTCCGGTCCCTACCAGCATCTTGCGCAGGCACGGTTGCGGGCGATCCAGTCCGGGCTGCCGGTCCTGCGCGCGGCCAACACCGGCATCTCGGCTGCCATCGACGCGCAAGGCCGGGTCCGCGCCACGCTGCCCCTGAACGAGGCGGGGGTGATCGATTCGCGGCTGCCCGGCGCCCTGCCACCGACGCTCTGGTGGCGCTGGGGCGACGCGCCGATGCTGGGGCTGATGGCAGCCGCGCTGGCTGCGCTGGCATTTGGCCGCAGGCGCAAGACATTGACGTGAAAGGGCGGGTCGCGTAGGCCGGTCATCGACCCCCACAACGGCTTCCTGGCGTGGCGCGGTCTTGAACCCAATGGAGCGAGCATGTCCCGTCAGAACTACGTCTTCACCTCCGAGTCCGTCTCGGAAGGGCATCCCGACAAATTGTGCGACCAGATTTCTGACGCGGTTCTCGACGCGCTGCTGGCCGAGGAACCCGCCGCCCGCGTGGCCTGCGAGGCCTTCGCCACCACCTCGACTGTGGTGATCGGCGGCGAGATCGGCCTCAAGGACGAGGCCCGGCTGGCCGAGGTCATGGGCGACGTCCCCGAGATCGCCCGCAAGGTGATCCGCGACATCGGCTACGAGCAGGAGAAGTTCCACTGGAACACCTGCCACGTCCTGAACTTCCTGCACCAGCAGTCGGCCCATATCTGGCAGGGGGTCGGCAACGGCGGCGCCGGCGACCAGGGGATCATGTTCGGCTATGCCGTGAACGAGACGCCCGAGTTGATGCCTGCCCCGATCCAGTATGCCCATGCGATCCTGCGGCGGCTGGCCGAGGCGCGGAAGTCCGGCGCGGAACCGACTCTCGGACCCGATGCCAAGTCGCAGCTGTCCCTGCGCTACGAAGACGGCAAGCCCGTCGAGGTCACGCAGATCGTCGTCAGCCACCAGCACAAGGACGAGGCGCAGACATCGGACGACATCCGCGCCATCGTGGAGCCCTATGTGCGCGAGATGCTGCCCCAGGGCTGGCTGACCGAGAAGACCATCTGGCACGTCAACCCGACCGGCAAGTTCGTCATCGGCGGCCCGGACGGGGACGCGGGGCTGACCGGGCGCAAGATCATCGTGGACACCTATGGCGGCGCGGCCCCGCATGGTGGCGGCGCGTTCTCTGGCAAGGACCCGACCAAGGTGGACCGTTCGGCCGCCTATGCGGCGCGCTATCTGGCGAAGAACGTCGTGGCGGCGGGCCTTGCCGAGCGCTGCGTCATCCAGCTGAGCTATGCCATCGGCGTGGCGCGCCCGCTGTCGATCTATGCGGACACCTTCGGCACCGGGAAGGTGCCGGATGCGCAGATCGAGAAGGCCGTGGGCGAGGTCATGGATCTGACGCCAAAGGGCATCCGCGACCAGCTGGACCTGTGCAAGCCGATCTATCGCCGCACCGCCGCGTATGGCCATTTCGGCCGCGCACCCGAGGCGGATGGCGGTTTCAGCTGGGAACGCACGGATCTGGTCGAGGCACTGAAGAAGGCCGTCTGATCGCCGGATCATGAATGCAGGAAGGCCCGCCGGAGCGATCCGGGCGGGCCTTTTTCATGCCGTGTCGCAGGGCGGCAGACGGCCAGTCCTGCGATCATTCCGCCGGAGACAGCACCGTGATCCCCCGGGCACCCGCGCGGGCGAGCGTCGGGTCGAGCGACATCGTCACGTACTCGCCGCGCCGCCAGCGTTCGGACAGGTCGTCGTAATGGCGCGACAGCGGGTGCCCCGACTGCCCCGTTGCGATCACGAAGACCGAGCTGTCGGGATCGGCGAGATCATAGACGCCGCGATAGCCCGCCCCCCCGACGGCAGCCCAGGGGTTCTCCTCGGCCCCCAGAACCGGGGCGCGGGCGATGCTGGAACCGTCGCCCGAGGTGGACTGCACGAGGCTAACGACCCAGTTCAGGATCGGCATCCGCCCCAGCGCGGGGTGATCGTGACGGGCTACATGCGCATCGCCCCAGCGCCAGCTTTCCACCTCGGGGCCGAAGCGGTCCGACAGGTCGATCAGCGCCGCGTCCAGCGCCTGCCGGGCGATGGTGGCGCAATCCTCGACTGGCGCGGACTGGACCACGTCGCACCAGGCGGCCGCGCCGTCGGTGTTGCGGAAGACGCGTTCGATGAAAGCCGGCCGCAGGCGACCTGCCAGCTCGGTTGCGAGGCCGCCGAGTTCGTCATGTGTCAGCCGCTCCTGCAGGCGGCGCATCCAGGCGGAGTAGATCAGCGGTTCGGGCAGGTGCTCGCCCATGTTGCCGTCCCATTCGGCCAGCAGCGCCAGCGCGTCCTGCCGCTGCCGCTCGGGCGTGCCGGGGGCGGCGGGTTCGCCCGTGAACCACAGGTTCGCGCCCACCAACGGCAGAAGCGCGCGCGCCGCCGGGCTGACGGTGTCGAGTTGTGCGTCGATGAAGCTGTCGCGCGAATGGATCTCGCGCAGGGCCAGCAGGCGCGACAGCCGCGACAGCCGCAGCGGATCGTCGCGGTCGTGGCCGAGGCTTTCGAGGACCGACGGCGTTGCCTCGGGTAGCGGCGCCGTATCGGGGCCAGCCGTGTCTTCAGCCGGGCCCGGCTGCGGCTCGGCAAGGACAGAGCCCGCCGCGATCGGAACCACCTCCACGCCGGAAGGCGCGGCGGCTCCGGCGGGGGGCGGGATCAGCGCGGTTCCGGCACCGATTGCCGTTTCCGCGCCCGTGGCCGCGACCATCCCCTGCAGGGGTGCGGTCACGCGCAGGGGCGCAGTTGGCGGCAGCGGGTCCAGCCAGCGCACGCGGGCATCGCGGCCCGGCGCGGGCATCCGGCCGCCCGTGGGATGATCCGCCGGACGGCGCGGGATCGTCCCGGCCAGCACCTGCGCCACGCCCGCGGTATCCGCCAGGGTGACCTCGAGTGCCGGGGCCATGATGCCCGTGGCGGCACGCTGCGCCTGGGCCCGGTCGGTGGCCTGCATCAGCGCCACCAGCGCGCTCATGGTCGTGTCCCGGTCCGACAGTCCGGTCCAGCGCAGCGCGGGGACATATCCTGCGGGCGTCACCTCGGCCAGCCCTAGATGGGCAGGCGGAATGACGGGGCCGGCATCGCTTTCGCGCAGGGTGATGCGGCGATCCTCGGCATCCAGCACGCGGATCACCTCCTGCCGGGTCGTGAAGTCGCGCCAGCCGCCGTCGCCCAGATAGCGGTCGGGGGCGCCAGGCTGGACCTCCTCCATCACGATGTCCTGATCGTCCACCCAGGCGGGCGTCAGGCCCCAGGCGAGGCCGGGGTTGCGGCCCGTCAGGATCGCGGGAATGCCGGGGATCGTGCCGCCGATGACGCTGCCCGCCTGCAGGTCCATCCGTGCCAGATACCACAGCGAGGGCGCGGTCAGCGCCACATGGGGATCGTTGGCCAGCAGCGGCGCACCGGCGGCCGTTCGCGCAGGAGCAGCCGCAAAGGCGTTGGCCGTGGTGCCGCGCCCGATGGCTACATAACCCACAAGCGAGGCGAACCAATCGGACAGGGTCTCCTCGGCCGGGGCCACGAAGCGCGCCCCGCCGCCGAACAGCGACGCGTAGGGCGGCAGCGGAGGCTCGCCCACGGCGCCCGTCAGATCCGCCGCACGTTCCGGCACTGCCAGCGAGACGCGCGCCCGCGTCACCTCGGCCGCGACCTGACCCGAGGCGCCTGCCGCCACCAGCTTGAGGATCGCCAGCGAATCCGCCGGCTGCCAATAGGCGATGTCGCCCGGCAGCAGGAAGAACTCGGGCGCGCCGCGACCAAGGGCGCCCTTGTTCACCTGCTCGACCCAGGCGTTCACGCCGTCGGCATAGGCCTGCAGCGCGGCGCGGGTCGGCTCGTCCTGCGCCTCCAGCGAGGCCTCGGCGTTGCGCCACAGCCCCAGCCGCCGGGAAAGGTCGTCGGTCGCATAGGCGCGTTCCCCGAACATCTCGGCCAGCCGTCCCTGCGCTGCGCGGCGCAGCACCACCATCTGGAACAGCCGGTCCTGCGCATGGGCGAATCCCAGCGCGAAGAAGGCGTCGTGGTCGGTTGTGGCCAGGATATGGGGAACGTTCTCGGTCGTGCGGACGATCTCGACCCGCTGCTCGATCCCCGGCAGCGCCAGTTGCGCGTCATAATCGGGCAGCGAGCGGACGGCGAAATACCAGGTCAGCACCGCCGCACCCACGAAGCCGATCATCAGGCCGATGGTCAGCCGGACCAGCCAGCGAAACAGCGAAAGCATGAGGGGCGGACGTCCTTGAAAACGAGGGGCGCCGGTTGACCGGGGCACGGGGGCAATGGAATGTGCAAGGCTGATAGGGCAGAGGCCGCGCCTTTTCAACGCGGCAGACCAAGGGGACGGGATGGCACGAGTAGCGTTTCTGGGACTGGGCGTGATGGGCTTCCCGATGGCGGGCCATCTGGCCGCCGCGGGCCACGAGGTGACCGTCTACAACCGCACCGCCGCCAAGGCCGAGGCCTGGTCCAGCCGCCACAAGGGCCGGCACGCGACGACGCCCCGCGCCGCAGCCAAGGGTGCCGAGTTCGTGATGGCCTGCGTGGGCAACGACGACGACGTGCGGCAGGTCTGCACCGGCGAGGACGGCGCCTTTGCCGGGATGGCCAAGGGCGCGATCTTCGTCGATCACACCACCGTGTCGGCGCAGGTCACGCGCGAGCTGGCGCAGTCCGCGCGCGAGGCGGGGCTGGGCTTCGTGGACGCTCCCGTCTCGGGCGGACAGGCGGGGGCCGAGAACGGGCAGCTGTCCATCATGTGCGGCGGCTCCGAACAGGATTACGCAGCCGCCGAGCCGGTGATGGCGGCTTACGCCCGCATCTGCCGCCGCATGGGCGACAGCGGCGCGGGCCAGCTGACCAAGATGTGCAACCAGATCGCCATTGCCGGGCTGGTGCAGGGCCTGGCCGAGTCGCTGAACTTCGCCGAGCGCGCGGGCCTGTCCATTCCCGAGGTGGTCGAGGTCATCAGCCAGGGCGCCGCCGGAAGCTGGCAGATGCAGAACCGCCACAAGTCAATGGCCGAGGGCAAGTTCGACTTCGGCTTTGCGGTGGACTGGATGCGCAAGGATCTGGGCATCTGCCTTTCCACGGCCGACGAGACGGGCGCGAGCCTGCCCGTCACCGCGCTGGTGGATCAGTTCTACAAGGACGTCCAGCAGATGGGGGGCGGTCGCTGGGACACCTCGTCCCTGATCGCCCGGCTGCGGCGGTGAGCGGGCCGCTGATCCACAAGGGCGCGGGCGAGCCGCGCCCCGAGTGGTTCGAGGATACCTTCGCCGCGAACGGCTGGACCGGGTCCTGGCGCAATGGCGTCTATGACTGGCACCATTACCACGCGACCACGCATGAGAGCTTGGGCTGCTACGCCGGTTGGGCCGACCTCCAGCTGGGCGGCCCCGAGGGCGAGGTCCACCGGATCGAGGCCGGCGACGTCGTCGTGATTCCCGCGGGGCTCGCCCATTGCAATCGCGGACAAAGCGAGGATTTTGCCGTGGTCGGCGCCTATCCGGGCGGCCTTGTCCCCGACATGCAGGAAGGTCCGGGTGATCCCTCGATTGCCCTGCCCCGGCCCGACTGCGACCCGGTATTGGGCCGGGGACGCGGCTTTGCCGCCTGACCTGCCCGCAGGCTTCACGCCCTACCCCAAGCCGGATTCGGGCGTCGCGGCCTATCGTATCGGGCGCGACCACATCGACGTGGCTTTTCGGGAAAGCGGCATCTACCGCTGTAATGTCCAATCTCAAAGACAAAATGGGGAGTAATAGGGACAATGGGTTAGCCTGGGTGTGTCCCGCGACACTCCGGCGTGGGACACCCAGAGAAAGCGTGCAACCTTACAGTCACCCCCTGCCCTTCTCTGTTGTCAGGAGATCACCGCTCCATGTCGCCGCTGCCGGATCACCGTTTGGTCTTCACCATGATGTCGGCTGCCGTATCGCTCATCCAGCCCCGCGCTGATTGGGAAGCGATCCAGCTCCTTGGATCTTTCAGAAGATTGTGCACCGTATGCATAGCGAGATGTTCCAGCTCGGCCTACTCCCATCTTGGTGTTTCACTTTATATCCGTGGCGAAAATGCTGACGAATTCTGGGTTGCAAAGCTAAGTGGCCGCTTCCAGGTTCAGAAAGATACTCACCCCGGCGGGCGCAGGCCGAGGGCGCGGCCGAGGCGGGAATGGGCCAGTTCTCCGATCAGCCCGCGGCGGAACAGCATGACGCAGACCATGAAGACCAGCCCGGTGATGATCGTCACCGGGAAGGCCGAGGTCGCCAGCAGGTTCTGCAGCGCGATCACGATGCCCGCGCCTAGGACCGGGCCGATCGCGTCGATGATGACGGGCGCCAGCCCCTCGGTCGGCTCGTCCAGCAGCAGGCAGCCACCGGCTCACACCATCAAGCACTCAGATCAGCCACCAAGCCGCTCTCTTGCGTCGGCGACGAGAGCCTTCGCGATGATGGTCTGCTGGATCTGGGTCGTGCCCTCATAGATGCGGTAAAGGCGGGCGTCGCGGAACAGCTGCTCGGCGCGGTATTCGCGGATATAGCCGTTGCCACCGTGAACCTGCACGTTGCGGTCGGCGACCCGGCCCACCATCTCGGAGGCGAACATCTTGGCGCAGGCCGCGGCCATGGACACGTCCTCGCCCGCGTCGCGGCGGCGGGCGGCGTCCAGCACCAGGGCGCGGGTCGCCATGGCCTCGGCCTTGCTGTCGGCGAACATCGCCTGGATCAGCTGGAAGTCGGCGATGGCGCGGCCGAACTGCTTCCGTTCTGTGGCATAGGCGACCATGTCGTCGATCATCCGTTCCGCCAGGCCGGTGCAGGCGGCGGCGATGCCGAGCCGGCCCTTGTCCAGCACCTTCATCGCCGTCTTGAAGCCCTGCCCCTCGACGCCGCCGATGAGGGCCGAGGCGGGCACGCGGCAATCCTGGAAGATGACGTCGGCCACATGGGCGCCCTGCTGGCCCATCTTCTTCTCGGGCTTGCCCACCGACAGGCCGGGCGTCCCCGACTCGACGGCGAAGGCAGAGACGCCCGCCGCACCCTTCTTCTCGGGGTCGGTGCGCGCCATGACGGTGAACAGCCCCGCATGCGGCGCGTTGGTGATGAAGCGCTTGGTGCCGTTCAGGACATAATGGGCGCCGTCGCGCCGGGCGGTAGTTCGCACACTGCCAGCGTCGGAGCCCACGTCCGGCTCTGTCAGCGCGAAGGAGCCGATGATCTCGCCCGAGGCAAGGCCGGGCAGGTATTTCGCCTTCTGCTCGTCGGTGCCGTCGATTACGATGCCTTGGCTGCCGATGCCGACGTTGGTGGCGAACATGGACCGGAAGGCGGGAGCGGCGCGGCCGATCTCGAAGCCGACCAGCACCTCTTCCTCCATCGTGAGGCCGAGACCGCCATATTCCTCGGGGATCGACAGGCCGAACAGGCCCATCTCGCGCATCCCCTCGACCACGTCGGCGGGGATAGCGTCGGTTTCCGCCACCTCGGGTTCGCGTGGGATCAGCTGCTCGTCCACGAAGCGGCGGATGCCGGCGATAAGCTGGTCTCGGGTGTCGGGATCAAGGGCCATGGTCGCTCCTCCACTAATTAAGACAATATACTGTCATACAACTTCCCAATCAATCGATTTGCTTTGTTGTAACGCTCGACATGATGGATCAGCATTGATAGCTTCTATCTCAATACATTGATCTATCTGTAAGGGAGAGAGCAGATGGAAGCCGTCGTGCTGCACGAACAGGGCGCCGCGGGTCCGCGCCTGACGCGAATCGATCCGCCGTCCCGGTCCGAGGATGGTGTGCTGGTGAGGATGCTGGCCGCTTCGGTGAACCGCGTCGATCTCTACATGCGCGATTCGGGTGCGGGGATCACCCACGAACTGCCGCTGGTGATGGGCGTCGACGGCGTGGGCGAGGTGCTGGAAGCCGGCCCCGGCTCGGCTTTCCGATCCGGGGACCGGGTGATCCTGTATCCCTACGATTTCTGCGGGCGGTGCCGCTACTGCCTCGCGGGCGACCAGCCGCTCTGCACCCGCGCACACATCTTCGGGGAACATGTCGACGGCACCTTCGCGCAGGTCATGGCCGTGCCCGAACGCGCGCTGGTCCGACTGTCGCCCGATGCCGACCTGCATCAGGCAGCGACCCTGGGCGTGGCCTATCTGACCGCCTGGCGCATGGTCTTCGGCAAGGTGGCCATCGGCCCGGGGCGGATCGTCTTCATCCAGGGCGCGGGCGGCGGCGTCGCCTATGCCGCCATGCAGCTGGCCCGGATGGCCGGGGCGCGCGTCATCGTCTCCACCTCGGGGGAAGAGAAGCTGGCCCATTTCCGCAGCCTTGGCGTCGAGGCCGTGGACTACCGCGACAGCGACATGGTGAAACAGGTCCTGGCCCTGACGGACGACGAGGGCGCCGACCTCGTCATCGACAACGTGGGGGAAAAGACTTGGGGCGCCTCGCTGCGGATCATGGCGCGGGGCGGGCACCTGGCGACCTGCGGGGCCACCACCGGCGCGCATCCTTCGGCCGACATCCAGCGGCTCTTCGTGCGGCAGCTGTCGATCCACGGCTCGACGATGGGCAGCCTGGAAGAATTTCGCCGCCTCGTCCGTGCCTTCGAGACCGGCGCCTTCGTGCCCCCCATCGACAGCGTCTATCCGCTGGCCGAGGTCCCTGCCGCCTTCGCCCGGCTCGAGGAAGCCGACCGCATGGGCAAGATCGTCATCTCCATCGCCGAACCGCAGGGGGCCGCATGAGCTACCAGACCATCCTGACCGCCCGCGACGGCACCGTCGGCATCATCACCCTGAACCGCCCCGAGGCGCTGAACGCCCTCAACGCCCGGATCACCACCGAACTCGGCCAGGCGGTGGACGAGATGGAGCAAGATGACGGGATCAATGTCCTCGTCCTGACAGGTTCGGACAAGGCCTTCGCCGCGGGCGCCGACATCAAGGAAATCCGCGACAAGAGCTTCATCGACGTCTTCGACGAGCAGTTCATCACCGCAACCTGGGAACGCATCGCCCGCTGCCGCAAGCCGACCATCGCTGCCGTGTCGGGCCATGCGATCGGCGGCGGGTTCGAGCTGGCGATGATGTGCGACATCATCATCGCCGCCGAATGCGCCCGCTTTGCCCTGCCGGAAACCAAAATTGGCATCATACCCGGCGCGGGCGGCACGCAGCGGCTGACACGGGTAGCGGGCAAGGCGCTGGCGATGGACATGATCCTGACCGGCCGGCGCCTGACGGCCGAGGAGGCCCGCGCCTGCGGCCTCGTCAGCCGCGTCGTGCCCGATGGCCAGCACTTGCCGGTGGCCATCGAGGTCGCTCAGGAGATCGCCCACTCCTCGCGCCCCATCGTGATGATTGCGAAGGAGGCCGTGAACAAGGCCTATGAGACACATCTCGCCGAGGGCATCCACCTGGAGCGCCGCCTGCTTTATTCGACCTTCGCCGTCGAGGACCGCCGCGAAGGCATGACCGCCTTCAGCGAGAAGCGGAAGCCGGAGTTCAGGAACCGCTGACAAGGCGGCCAGACCGCCCGGAAAGGGCGGTCCGGCGGTTGCTGTCTCACATCTCTGGCAGCCTGCGCGCCGGTCAGGCCAGATACGGCGCAAGCGCCGCGCGCAGCCAGTCCGGAAGCGGCTGCTTGCCTTCCCCGCGCGAAATGAAGACGTTGACGCTGTTCAGCGAAAAACAGGCCTCGCTGCGCTGCCATCCGGTCGCCCGGAACCCGATCGAGGTCTGCCCGAGCCGGGTCACCTCCACGGTGAAATCCAGGTCCGCGTCGCCCCGCACGGGGCTGACGAAGTCCACGTCCAGATGGGCGAAGGGCATCCCCGCGCCCAGGCTGACCGACATGGCATACCAGCCCCGCCCCGCCGTCACGTCCCCCAGGAAGCGGTCGATGGCGCGCAGCGCGGCATTCACCAGCGCCCCGGTATAGGCGATCCCGGCCGGGTCGCAGTCGCCGAAGCCCATGTGGTAGCTGTAGCGATAGACCTCAGCCGGAACGTTGTCCGGGGCGGACTGGCTCATGCTCAGATCTTCTCCGTCAGTTCCGGCAGGACGGTGAAGATATCGCCGACCAGTCCGTAATCGGCGACCTGGAAGAT
>NZ_JBHLWE010000061.1:0-19995 GCF_042432925.1 Paracoccus niistensis
CCACACGCTGAAGATCGAATGGACGAAGCTCTCCGACCTCAGCTCCGACGACTTCCTCTGGTAGCAGGAGCCTTTGCAGAAAGGGCAGGTCATTGCACGTTCGGTTTTGTGCCCGTCAAAGGCGCACCCAGAGTTCATGAGCTTCGATCAGTTCTGCGGGCTTGATGGTCTCACGGCGAAACAGCCTGACAAGGCGTGAGGATCAGCACCATCGTGAGGGCTGCAGAGATCGCATCGTCCCGTGGCAGCCCTCGGCACATCGATGCTGTCCGGAGCGGTTACATCATCATCAAAGCTGTCAGGCTTCGTCAATTCATGTCGCTGCCGTGCTCCCGGTAGCAGGCCACGGATGATCCTGAACATCCGGCCTTCGCTGCTTTCAAATCCCAGACGATTGGTGCAGAGCCCTCTTGTCTGCATCAGCTCGGCGGTAAAATGACCGACCCCCCTCAATCTTTGAAGCCAACGCGAGGACCGGCCGGGAACGCGCAAGCGCCCTCGAACGGGCTGTTCCGCATGGTCCGAACAGTGGTCGCGCTGATCCTGCGCGAGATCGCAACGACCTACGGGCGCTCTCCGGGCGGTTATATCTGGGCACTGGCGGATCCAATTCTGGGGGTCGCGCTGCTGACACTGGTCTTCCAATACGCGCTTGGAAACACCAGCCCCCCGATAGGATCCAGTTTCCCGCTGTTCTATGCCTCGGGTTACATTCCCTTTGTGATGTATAACGATATAAACAATAAAATGGCACAGAGCCTACGGTACTCGCGTCCGCTGTTGGCCTATCCGGCAGTTACCTTTATCGATGCGCTGATTGCACGGCTGATCCTGAACAGTATGCTACATGTCGTAGTCTTCATTGTCATCGTTAGTGGGATTGCCATTATTCAAGGCATCCCGATGGTGCTGGACGTCAGTGTCGTGTTACATGCGTTGGCGCTTACAGCGCTCTTGGGTGCGGGCATCGGCACGTTGAACTGCTTTCTGGTAATGCGCTTCCCGGTGTGGGAACGGGCTTGGTCGATTTTAAACAGGCCGCTATTCCTGATGTCAGGCATTTTTTTCACCTACGAGTTGATGCCGAAGATCGTGAAAGACGTGCTGTGGTGGAATCCGATTCTACATCTCGTCGGGCTGATGCGGCACGGCATATATGGCGTCTATCGGGCTGACTACGTCAGTGAGGGTTATATCCTTACCGTCTCCCTAATCACGATTTTATCTGGGTTGCTGCTGCTGTGGCGGCGCTACCGCGCCTTGCTGGAACTTCACTGAAGCTTGCTCAAAGGAGAGCTACTTCAGCTTAGGTAATAATCGTCGAAATGATAAAGGAAAGAGGGAAAGAGAATGCGTTGATGGACGGCAGCCAAGATTTGGTGCCGCCATGATTTGAGTGTGGCAAGCCTGATCGCAAAAAATTCTTAGTAAGGGAGGCCCTGTGGAAACGTTTTTCCTTCCCGGGCAGATGTTAGATCCCGTCCTTGCCCTGATGGCGGCTACCAATGAGCCTGCAGGCCGTATCCCAGGCCGTATCCTTGGTTGAAGCGGATGATCATCTCAGCCGCAGGCGGCTTTCCCTTCTCGCCGAAAAGTGGCAAGCGAGCTCCGCATGGACGAAAGGTTGAGAATGCGGATCGAGGAAACCATCCTTCCACGGATGCTGATGCTGCCCCTGCGCGGCAAGAGGATGCGTGGGCTTAGCTTAGGTACATTATCCTCATGCAACTGATGACTGAATTTACTCGCCTTTACCGCCGCTATCTTTTTCTGCGTACCGCATGCCGGTCTTCTGGGATCCGCCTGGATCACGGCGGCAAGATTGTGGGCTATGTGGAGGAATGCGTCTTCACCCGCGACTGGGTGAGGCTGCGGGGCTGGTCGCTGTCTCATCGGTTGAGCCTCGAGATCGGCGATATGCGCCATCCGGTGCCCAGGCGCATCCAGCGCGGCGACGTGGTTGTGGCGATGGGCGCGCAAATGCTGGCGACCGACAACCAGCACGGGCGGGTCGGCTTCGATCTCAAGCTTCCGTGGACGCGCGGTGCCGTCAGACTGATTGCCGAGGACATGCCGGAGGGCGGATCATGGAGCCTGCCGGTGCCGGGCAAGGGCGCGATCCGCTCCGCCCGTCGCCGCACCCGAGTGAAGTTCTTGCGCGATGTCCTGCGGGCAACCCCTATCGGCCTGCGCTATCTGCTGGGCGGACGCCGGCAGATCGATCGGGACTGCCTACGCGAGATCATGGGCTTTGATGACGAGCCGGCACGGGGACTTCCCCTTGATCCGGCCTTCCTGGCGCCCGATTGCGCGCAGGACTGCCGCTACCCCGCGACGACGATTATCATGCCAGTCTACAACGCCTTCGAGCTGCTGACCGAGGCCTTGGAGCGGGTCCACCTCCACACCGACGTGCCTTGGCATCTGGTCTTGATCGAGGATGCCTCTCCGGATGAACGGGTTCGGCCTTGGCTGCGGGATTGGGCGGCGAAGCGAGCGGACCGCGTGACCCTGCTGCTGAACGACCGAAACTTGGGCTTCATCGGCAGCGTCAACCGTGGCCTGCAAGCCGCCGCAGGGCGTGGCGGGCCGGTGATCCTACTGAATAGTGATGCCCTAGTGCCCGCAGCTTGGGCCTCACGCTTGCTGCGACCGATGCTAGAGGACGACCGCGTAGCCAGCGTCACGCCAATGTCGAACGACGCCACCATCCTGACTGTGCCCTGGATCGCCGGTCGCATTACGCTGCCAGCCGCCGCCGCCGACGGGATCGACGCAGCGGCGCGGCGCTTGTCCCCGCGGGCCCGGGCGCAGATTCCGACCGGAGTCGGCTTCTGCATGGCGATGAGCCGCCGCGCACTGGACCGGGTGCCCGCGCTCGATTCCGCCTTCGGCCGCGGCTACGGCGAAGAAGTGGACTGGTGCCGCAAGGCCGCAGCAGCCGGAATGATCCACCTCGGCATCGGCAATCTTTTCGTCGAGCATCGCGGCGGAGAGTCCTTTGGCAGTGCCGCCAAGGCCGAGGCGCTGGAAAGCTCGGCCCGGATCATCAGCGCCCGCTATCCCGCGTTCGACGACGAGGTGCGCCACTTCATCGACACGGACCCGCTGCTGACGGCACGTCTGGCCCTTGCCCTGACCTGGGCGGCCCAGATGGACCCCGACCCGATCCATGTCTATCTGGGCCACTCGCTAGGAGGCGGGGCCGAGCACTGGCTGGCCGCACGCATCGCCGAGCGGGCCCGCGAGAGGAGGCCAACGATTGTTCTCCGAGTCGGCGGAGAGCGACGCTTTGCCGTCGAGCTGCATGCCGAAGGGGCCGTCCTGTCAGGCGAAACGGACGAGATCTGGCTTGTCCGGCAGCTGATCCTGACGATGCCGCGGCGGCGGATCGTCTATTCTTGTGGTGTCGGCGACGAGCGCCCGTGGGAGCTGCCGCGCCTGCTCTGCGATCTTTCCGGCGACGAGGATGCGGCGCTCGAGGTCTTGTTTCACGACTATTTCCCTCTCAGCCCCTCGCTGAATCTCCTGAACGCGGACGGCAGCTACACCGGAGTGCCGCCGACGCATTCGACGGACCCGGCGCATCAGATATCGTCTGCGGATGTCCATGTTCCCCTGAGGTCATGGAGAGAACACTGGGGCGCGGCTGTGGCCCGGGCGGAACAGCTGACCGTCTTCTCGAACAGCAGCTTGGAAATCGTCGGGAGCGTCTGGCCCGCGGCCCGCGGCAAGATCGTCTGCCAGCCTCATGAAGTGCTTTTCGGTATGCCGACTATGCCAATGGTTGAAGATGAGAGACAGGGCGTCATCGGGGTTCTCGGAGCAATCGGGGCGGTCAAGGGGGCGCAGATCGTGTCGGATCTGGCCTATCACCTGGAGCGTCAACGCGATGCCCCGAAGCTGGTGATCGTGGGAGAGTTCGACCACAGCTTTCCCCTGCCGCCTTCGGTCAAGGTTACCGGACGATATGATCCGACAATCCTGCCGAAGATGCTTTCGTCTTACGGCATCACGGCATGGCTGATGCCCTCAGTTTGGCCCGAGACCTTTTCCTTCACCACCCGCGAGATGCTGGCGACCGGCCTGCCGGTGATGGCATTCGACCTTGGCGCGCAGGCAGAAGCGGTGCGCGCCGCCGCAAACGGCCACATCGTCGAGCCCGATCCCGCAGCGATACATGACTGCTACCAGTCTCTTAACAGCCGGCGTAAGACCTGACGTAGCTGGAGTGATGAAGACCCGGAGAGGTGCCCGGTGGCGTTACGCTCGGGGCGATACCAAGGTTGCCTGCAAGTGCGCAGGCTACTACGACAACGCGGCGAACGGTTGGTGAGTTTGAAGCCTCGGCAGCAAAGATGCCGAACTTCTTCAAATTGAAGAGTGAATCAGTAAATGAATGCTGGAATATTCGATCCTGAAGCGGATCAAAAAAGATACGAACGATTTATTCAGGCAGAAGCCCCAACTAAAATTTACTCGATATTGTTCACCCCGAGAAGTGGCAGTAGTTGGCTAACAAGTATACTCACCGAGACTAAGGCCATGGGGACTCCAGAAGAATGGTTTAACCCTCAGCTAATGCCATCGAGTACGCGCTCGAAAGGGGCGAGGAGCCTAGACCAGTTTATTGAGGCAATCAGTCGTCATAGAATTCATGGGGGGATTTTTGGATTTGAAATCACATTCCATCAGCTTTCCGCTGTGTTCGGAAGTTGTGGCAACTTTATGTCTCGCTTTTCTGATGCAACCTTCTTTTGGCTCATACGGCGAGATATTGTATCCCAAGGCGTTTCATTGGATAAGATGGTGCAAACCAATATCAGCCATGCGCCTAATATTGACGCAAGTGAAATTGGAAGCCGAGACGATCATTACATCTACGATTCCGGCCGTATCAAGAAATGGATCAAGCACATTCGTGCCGCTGAAATTGAGACGGAGAAAATGATATCTGAATATGGTCTCCGTCCGACACGCTTGTCCTATGAAGGAATGGTATCTATGGGAGCGCAAGAGGTCGTAGGCATCTTTGCGTCTCAGTTAGAAGTAAATCTTCCGACCCTAGGAGATATTTCATCTGGGCATCGTAAGATTGCAACGAACAAGAATGATGAGTTCTCCAAAAGATTCTCTGCCGAGAACCAAGGCTTTTTAAAGGAAATCAATGCCGCAAGAGCTGAGATGCTATCTCAGCATGAATGATCGTTCAAGGAGGTTGGAATCTGAAAAATGTAGGTATCTTCTGAGAGAATACGGCACATTATCTACGCGGAAGCGTGACCGAAAAGTAATTCACCACTATCACCTTCGCGCCATATCTTCTAGTTTCCTCCGTGAATACAGACGGGCTTCCTCACTCATCCTCATCATCTGATTGCGAGCAAGGGAAAGTGCCATAACTGCTTCTGCAGCGGCTTCCGTATTGTCTGCAGGAACGACAAAACCTGTCTTTCCCGAGGTAATGAAGGTTGGAGGTGTGCCGCGATCATAGCATATCACAGGTCGACCTGCCGCCATGGATTCCAAAGCAGTGCGCCCGAAGGACTCTGCTACCCGGGAGAGGATCAAAACGGCATCACATTGCTTCATTGCTTCCACTGCATCAGGGGCATAGCCTGCATGCTCGACATTCTCGGGCAACGGTCCGAGCGCATCAAGGTCCGGGGTAGAAGGCCCAATCAAAAGAAAACGGCAGCGACGGAAAGCGGATACCTGCTCTATCTCCTCTAAGCGCCTGACCTTACTCGCAATCTCGACAAGATCGGCTATCCCTTTCTTGGCTCTGTTACTGCTGACAAGGGCAAGACGGAGGCGTGGTTCCGGGCTGAAAGGCAGATTGAACAGTGCCGGGTCGATTGAATTCTGCCAGATCTCCGTTCGCTGGGGGCAGCCGATCCAGTCAGCTACGGCTTGAGAGTTGGCTATGAAACTGTCGGCCTCCGCCACGATACGGCGTCTCAGGCCAGCCGGCGTATCTCCAAGAAGTCGGCAAAGGTCCGGGTCCTGCGCAGGCAGCTCGCGGACATGGATCACGCACTGGCAACCCTCCTGCCGCGCCGCCAGGCTTGGAGCGTCAAGGACGATCGTGTTGACATGGACCTGCGCAGGGCGATAACGTCGGATCATTCCCCGGATGGCCTCAACGGTCTGTTCCGGCACAGGCCGGAAACGATGCCGCCATAATTGCGGAAGTATTTCGACAGAGACTGCTCTGTCTCGAACCTGCTGCAGGTACCACTCATTGACCGCTGAAGGCAGTACGACCACCGGATCAAAAGCGCAGCCCGAATAGCCACTGGCCAAACGCTCAAGGGTGATCAGGAGGCTTCGCTCGGCACCGAAAATCGTCCGCTCCGCTGCATGTGCGAACACCAAGGCAATCGGTCGGCGTGTACGCGTCAGGGCGCCTGAAAAGCATGGTGAAGAAGCAGGTTCGATATCGTTTTCAAGCTCTAGCAGGGGGATAGTATCCGAGTCTAACTCAGCCAGCTGCCGCCAAGCGGCATTCGCGAAGAGGGGCCCGGGATCACGGTCTTCACGTGCGCCATAATCAAGGTAGTGCCGGACTGGATCAACGTCCGCTTTGAGAACATCCGGATAGCAGCGAAGATACCAACCCCCATCGAAGTAGGGCGAGGTCGCCACTTTACCGTAGTCATCGGGAGGATCGAAAGGATCGGCCGGACTTGCCTCGACTGGAACTGAAAAGGGCCGGCGCCGTGGGCAGCTTTCCAGGTAGAGCGCACGGGCGCGTGCTTCGATACAACTCTGATCGGGAAGTTCCGCGATGCGGCGGCGATGCAAGTCGTCGGCAGCATTCAGGTATTGCCGCCGTGCTCCTGCAAACTGAGTTGCCAGATGAGTGGTGGTCTGCAGGGTAAGGGATCTGCTGCTGGTCCGTGCAAAGCTCAATGGAACACCTGGGTGTACATCGGCAATGGTATCTGCGCCAAAGGCTAGGCGAACTCGGTGATAGTATTCAGTGTCCGCACCCATTCGAACGCGGTCCCAGAACCCCAATAGGTCACGCACCTCTGCCCGCAGCATCAAGGATGAGGTGTTGCGGTAAACCCAACCTTCCTCCATCCGCCACACCGACATGCGCAAACCATCATCTGCACGGAGCATGTGCGAAAACGTAGCCCACAGCTCCGGTCGTTCAAGCAATGGTCTTACCTGCTGCTCGATCTTTTGCGGATGTGACCAATCATCGGCATCGTGGACGGTATAGAAAGCCCCAGACGCTACCATGAGCCCTGCGTTCCGAGAAACATAGGCTCCTTTGTTCGATGATTGCCGTATCAGCCGGATTCTTAAATCCCGGCGCGCCTCCTCTTCGGCAATCATTGCAGTATCGTCGGTGCTGCAGTCATCCACGACAATAATCTCGAGGTTTCGCCAGCTTTGCGCTATCAAGCTGCGCAAACAAGTTCGCAGCGTCTGCTCAGCATTGTAAACTGGAACGATAATGCTGACCGTGGGACCATCGGCCACCTCGGCCGGGGCCCACGTCGTGCATAGCCTGTCAAAAAGAGTGTCACCTGAGGCAGCCAAGCAAATTGGCTTCAATCCAGTTCCGGAATACAGAGCTGCTAAACAGCCAGAAACAACTTCTTCATTAGCCCTTTCGGCAAGCGCGATTTCCATGCTTGCAGCAGCAAGATTGCCATTGGCCGGAAATCTGGTGCGCGCTTCCCCAAGCCAGCATCGGGCTGCGTCAAAATCCCCCAGCCGGGCTGCGGCCTGAATGGCGAGAAGCCAAGGTCCCGGATGAGAAATGACCTGCATCTCCGAAGGCACGTCACAGAACTTGCGGATCGTGCCCAGTGCCGTGTGCCATTTGCCCTTGGAAGCTGCATGACGCGCAAAAGTCCACCCAGCTGCCGCACGCTCCCTGGGCTTCCTGCTACGCAGCAGCAATCGTAGTTCGGCTTCGGCTTCGCGTGCAAACCCTCGCCAGAGGATATGGTCAAGTTCCAACGCACGCACAGGTGCACCCAACCGTCCTTCGCGATGTCCATACCGGACGTAGTGCTCCCATGGGTCTAGCCCAGCCGCGCGGACATCTCCATTCACGTCAAGATACCAAGCACCGTCGAACTCTTCTTCCGACAGCGGCAGGTCAGGTTGGACCGAATTCATTATCCGCTCCTCATACAATACCTATTCACTCGTAGGATTATCTATCAACGGAATGTCGCGTTGGTACCGGGCATAAAAGCCGTCCTTCGTGGCGGCCATACATCAGGTAGTGAGATAGTGCTGGATAGCCCGCAGCAGCAACGTCAGGATTGGCTCGATAGTAGGTTGAGGTACTGAAATCAGGACCCGGATCATGGCCTTGGAACGCCCCTACTTGCAGATAGTAGATGGCAGATAAGGAAGAGCTGCAGCACTCAGGGTGACGCCGAGCATACCAGACTGCGTCAAAGTAGCAGCTGCTTTCCAGCAACCTAACCTGCCGTTTAAGTGCAGGGCGGAGGTGCAGGAGCAGCCATAGACAACAGGCGGCAAACACCCTACGGCACCGTGCGACAGGCCGTGCCTCAATCCGGTGGCGGAGGACCAGAATTTCAGCATCGCGTTCGGCAAGCTGGTCCTCCAAGGCAAGTATCTCCGCCCGCAGGAAAGACTGCAGAGCATGATCCAGCCCCTGGCTTGGTCTGGTTTCTAGCGAGCCGGGAATTTCGCGTGACATAATGGCATGAACGACCTAGCTCCCCGATTGTCAACCGCTGAAACCACCTTTTATTCTCACCGTAGCGGCCTCAATCTTGTCAGGGCAAACTCTTCAATCTTCGACTCGCAATACGAAACTCCGCCCTCTGTATTTCTCCTTAACGAGCAGATTACCCTAAATTATTTCCCGCGACCTACTCAGCGCTTGAAGCGCTATCTGAGGTGACTACCAGTAGCGGGTCCAGACTCATGGACGGTCAAACCCAAGAGATGACGGTCGACTGAAAGACCTTACGCATCCGTCCTAGCAGGTTGCGAGCCGGTGCGAGTCCTCCAGTCGTCGAACATTATCTCGCCTCGGTTGCGATGCTTGCCATGCCGAACAGGCTTGCCATGAAGCTTCGGGAGAAAAGGTTCAAAACGCGCGACCTACAGGGCGGTCACCCAGAAGAATACCCTGCTTCGCCGCTCGCAAGGTGTAGGACGTGGTCGGAAAAGAATGCATTCTAAAAGATTTGAATCGAAACCCGTTCGATAACAAATTATTGCGGAGCGAAGACCTCAAGCAGAGCCTCCTCGCAAGCTATGCCGTCATCCTTATCGCCCTCTATTCCCTCAGGTGATTCGATCTGAGCAGCGTGCTTTGTCTTCAAGGAAACATCCTTAAACCCGTGCTCCCGAAGAAATGTCATCATAATAATTTCCACACCGGCGGAGTTGACACTACGCATATTTGCATCAAAGAATATACCCCGGGAGGTAGGCGCGGTTACGATCCCAAACGACGTAAAATAAGCAGCACCTTCCAAAACCATTTTCCATTGAGGCGCCGAGAGGTTCGCTCTTCTGCATTCTGCCATATGCTTGGTCGTTTACAGTAGCGGCTGCTCAAAGTAAGGCGAGAGGTACATCGGCGGCACCGTCAAGAGTTGCCGCTTGATCAAGTGTCTTGATCTTCTAAGATTTCAACGGATGCGGTAATCCATAATTCGTGGGCTGGCCATCGATTGTGACATGACTGAACAGATCCATGATCATGGGAAGGTCACTCAGAATCACCTGGCCGGGAAGAACTTCAAATACAGCCATCCGGCCGACCATTTCGACTGGCTTCACGAAGCTTTCGATGCCGTGGTAAGATAAACGATCCAAATAATCGTCGAACAAAACTATCACAGGCTTGGCAGTTAAAGCAAATGTCGCCACGGCGCACGCCGGGCGAAATCTCCCGTCGATCAGTACGACATCAGGCTGCCGAAAATAAGGGCTGGTCCAGATGGATAAGGGATATCGATGGAAGTGCCGCCACATCGTCTCATTCTTCGGACGTCCCCACTCTCCGGTTTCACCAATATCAACATAGTGCAAAATCGCCTGAGACGGCAAATCTGGATTGTCCGTAACTTGCTGCAGCCGTTGCGCCCAGCGTCTGTCGCTCTCAACGCTAAAGACCAACTTGTCTTTCATGCGGGCAGCCAACATCGTGGATCCCCCCGATCCATATTCTAAAATAATGTTGGCTTTGCTGTATTCCTCGCGTAGACGCTCGCTTTCAAGCCTCGGAAACGAGAGTTGTGGCCAGTCGTCCGTTTTCATATCAAACCCAAGTCAATCATCAACGTCGTTAGGCCCTCGGTTCGTAGGAGCCGGTACAAGTTACATTGTTCGTCCAAGAATAAGGCCATATCTGATATAGTGATGCAAGGGATCCATCCCTGAAAGGGTTACATCTGGGTATCGGGCCACGTATTGTTCCGCATCGAATCTCGGGCTCAAAGCTCCGCTTGCTATAAGGCTCGCGATCTCCGCCTCGACGCGGCGAGCATTCCTCAATTCGAGTAACGCGGAGGCTTTGTTGCTGCACTCCAGAAAGGGTGTGTTTCGGCCTCTCCGACGCAAATCATCCTGCGCAGCCTCACTGATTGCGGCTTTTAGCTCGCTGATGCCATGAACGGCCGATTCCTTCTGCTCCGCCGACAGAGTTGATGTCATGTTCGAACCGTGCATGCGCCGCAGTAACGCAAATCGGCCGGTGTGCGTTAGCTGTAGCCCTAGGAACGTCAACCGCAGCAGCAACGCGTAGTCAATGCCAGCATTGCGAGTCTCATCATAACGGAACACCTGGAATATATTTTTTTCGACCATCAGCCCGGCATGGACAATAACTTTCCCGGTTGCGAACATGGCCGCCATGCTATGCTGTTTGCCGGGGTTGAGAGCGATAATCTCGCCGCTTTCGTCATCGAAATCGATCCACCCGCCATAGCTCCCGTGCGCCGTACCTCCATTGATGGCGCTCAAGTGATCCTCAACGCGAGTCGAAACCATCAGGTCGTCGTCATCCATGATAACGACATAGCGACCTACCGCGTTGTCAATGCCAATATTGCGAGCGGCTGCTGCCCCCTTCTTGGGGGTGAACAAATAGCGGAATCGATGGTCACGCATCGAGCCGACGATCGGCTCCGCCTCCCGTGTTCCACCATTTTCTACAACAATCACCTCAAAGTTGGAGAAGGACTGCCGCTTGACAGACTCTAAGCACGAACGCAAAAATTTTGCACGATTATAGGTCGGAATGATGATAGATACCGGCGGCACTGTAGATCCGAAAACCTTGTGACGGTTACGCATAGGCGTATGATCATGATCTAGGATGCGCTGGTTTTCAGCCAGCAGTGCGCGACCCTCATCTGTTTCATTGGCCTTTTTCTGACTCGATTCGTGCCAGATGTGGTAAATTCCAACATCCCGCTGAGAGATCCAGCGCCGTGGCATGCGATTTAAATGAAAGCGCTTTGCGAAGTCGGTGTCCTCTTTGCCCCATAGTTCCATGCGTTCTTCATAGCCATTTAGCCGATCGAAAGCTGCGCGTGTAAATGCGGCCATGCCGCCCATTCCCCACCTCGGACGTAGGGTACTTACGTCGTGTACCTGGCTAAAATCGATGCGGCCGTGATCGCGTATGATTTTATTTACAGCGTCAACATCAAGACTCTTGGGTAGATCGCGACACTGAATCAAATAGAGTGCATCAGGGTTGGCCGTCGTCTTTTCTACAACGGCCCGATATGATTCTGGGGAAAAGAATATATCAGCGTCCGTTGTGATAATAACATCGCCGGATGCGACTGCGATCCCCGCATTCAAGGCGGCTGATCGGTTCCAGTTCAGATGACTACTTTCCGTTCGGACTACGATGCCGCCGACTTGCTTGACCGCTGCGCGGATCATGTCAGAATTGTTCGATCCGTAATCCGACACGATAACTTCAATGTCGTGGTCTACGCAGTGCGCGAGGTGCAGCCGTACGTTCGTTAGGAGGCGATCAAGACCCCAGTCGCGGAACCCAATAACAACGCTGATTTTCTTCATATTCTTTACTACCGAGCCACAGCTATGCCGCTATCAACGATGATTTGCCGAATTGGACTGGAGTTCAGATAGCCATCTGGATCTAGGAGTGTTGTTGCACCGACCAATTCGAAAGCTATAATTGTCTTTATAGCGTGAAGAACGATGCGTGGCTCTCTGCTAGCCATAGAACAAAATAGCGGGATCGACGAAATAAAGCTTATTCGCTCTCGTTCTTCCCCTTCGCAAAATTTAATTTCAAAGCCTAAATTCGTGTCGCTCACGGCGATATCGGCCCGACAATCAGTGTCGGCTATCTCAGTGATTTGTTGAGTCCGGGGCGACATGCTAGGTAGAATTGCGCGATCTACGTGACTTATTGGATGGCACATGAACGGTAAACTTCCGAAATGATTCTGAAAAATGGCGGCCTGATAAGCGGGTACTTCGGCGCCTTCTAAGATCAGGCTGTCTGAAATAAGATCTCGCGCCATCAAGAAGCAGAGCAAACTTAGCATCCCGTCACGGAGCCTGTGCAAATTATGCCCCGTCAGGAAAACGGACGACATAGGGGGAATTGCATCGCCGATGTTTGGCTCGAAGGTAAAATCGATTCGCTTTGAACTCTGTCTGTTGATTTTAACTTTCATGACTCAGGTAGCCTTATTGCTGTAGTGCCGCGCGCATTGACTCCCAAGCGAAAGCGTGGCGGATGATCGTTTCGATGCTGTTGTATCTCGGTTTCCAGTCTAGCAAGGTCATCAAACGAGTTGGGTCAGCAATTACTTGGGGCAGGTCACCGGGGCGCCTGTCTGCTAGGAGTAGCTGTAGCGTTGTGCCACTGACAGATTGAACCACGTCGACAACTTGCTTTACACTATAGCCTTGACCATAGCCGCAGTTTAGAATCTGATTATCGCCCCCTGCAGATAAGTAGGCGTCTGCTTCGGAGTGAGCGCTAGCTAAATCAGAGACGTGAATAAAATCGCGCACTCCGGTACCGTCATGTGTTGGCCAGTCGGTACCATAGATCGTCATGTTCGGTCGTATTCCGCAAGCTGCTTCCAAGGCAAGCTTTATTAGATGCGTTGCATTTGGAGTTGCTTGTCCAGCCCGCCCTAAGGGGTCTGCGCCGGCAACGTTAAAATACCTAAGGATCACAAAGCTTAGGTTATTAGTAGCAGCAATATCTCGGATTATCTTTTCTGCTATTAGTTTCGTTGTCCCATAAGGAGAGGCGGGATCGAGGGGGCTCTCTTCATTCAGTGGCGTGCCATCCCCAATACCATAGACTGCAGCCGTTGAGGAAAAAATTATCCGATTGACACTGCTTTGCTTCATCGCGCGTAGCAATGAAATAGTCCCGCCAACGTTGTTTTCGTAGTAATCGAGCGGTTTCGCTACGGAGTCTGGCACTACGGTTGATGCGGCGCAATGAACAACAGCCTCTATCTGATGCGCTTGCATAGTACGTACCAAGGTGGCCGTATCTCGAATGTCAGTCCGCACGAATAGTGCGTTATTTGGTACCAGCTCAATCCGGCCGGTGCTAAGGTCGTCAACAATTACAACCTTGCGTCCCTGGTCAAGGAAATTTAGTGCGATGTGTGAGCCGATGTAGCCAGCTCCGCCTGTGATTAAAACAGCCATGGCTTGGCTCTCCGTAAATCTAAGATTCTCTTGTGACGAGGATAGTGGGCTTTGGCTTCCAGAGACCTGTCGGCTGTCACCCACCTTCCGTCATCAGAGGTGTTCTCTTGTTTGCAGATGAGGCCATACGATCTCGGGTGAAGATGTTCAAGTTCTCGGCGCTGCGCCATGGCGTCCGTGCTGGAGCAGAGGACGGGTCGGTTCGACAGCACTTCGTAACGAGGTCAGGGTGCTACCATGAAGGCTGTGTGCTAGTGAGACTACGTGAGGGACGTTCGGGGGGCTAGCTTCCTGAGCAGGCTCTGTTCGACACGTTGCTTTCTCTCCAACCTTCTATGCGAGCTTGCGGTTGATGTTCAGACAGCTTATCGCGCTCGAGGGTAGCAGGGAAACGGTGTGGGAGCAGCTGTCGCCCTGAGCCCAATTAATAACGAAGGGGGAAAAGGATGATGATGATAGAATCCTCCAGATCGCATGATCAGCTACCACAGCGCGCTGACACATTTTTTGCGTCAGCAACCAATGAAACTGTGTTCTGGCATCCCCGCTTCAGCAGCAATACTCCGATGATGCAGCATGTGCCCTTCCTGTTTTGGCTAGTGGGAGCTGTTCGCCCGCGCAACATTGCGGTGTTTGGCAGCCATGATGGGGTAGCCTTGTTTGCGCTATGTCAGGCAATGGACAAGCTAAACATACCTGGGCGTTGTCTTGGCATTGGGTTTTGGACCAATGACGAGATAGATGAGAGAGGTTTGGTACCTGCCGGTTTACGCGATCATGCCAGCCAGCTTTACGATGATCTCGTGCATTGGTGCTGCGACAGATCGGTACATGAGGCATTGGCTGAGATTGCGCCTGGCAGTCTCGATATTCTGTTCATTGATGCCAGTAATCTTCCTAGTGGCGAGTTTCCACTTGCGGAGGATTGGCTGAGGCCATTGCATCGGGACGGTATCATCGTGGTTTATGGCAAGCTAGCGTCTGCGGACAGTCCGGGCGGCGCTCTGGAAGCACTATCAGCTGGGCGGTCTATCATTCTTTTTCCCGATGAGCCCGGGTTGGCGGTTCTGCCGCTCACTGACGAACAGCCATCTAGGCTACGCGCCTTGCTGGAAATCAGCCACCAAGGTGTGCTACCAGGAGAAGTAAGGCTGTTCTTTCGCCGTCTCGGTCAAGGACATTTGGCCGTCGCTCAGAAGACCGAACTTTCAGGACAGAATCATAAGCTGACATTGTCGCTTAGTGCCATGCAGCATGAGCGCGATGAAATAGTAAATGTGGAGAAAGAGTTGCGCGATGCGTATGAGGCTCGCAGCCGCAAACTCGCTAATTTACAGGCAGAGCTTTTCGACGGGCGAAATGAGCTGACTCAGCTAAAGCTGCAGTTGGCTGATGCAAAGGCTACGGCGGAGGCTGTGCACGCTCAGATCAGCGAACTGCAGCAAGAGCTGGACGGGGCCCGTCAGTTAGCAACCGAGATCAGTGCTGAATTAGAGCGTGAGCGCGCAACCCGCTTCAATGAGACCGCGGCGCTGACTGCGCAGTTGGAGGCTGACCGCCAACAGCATGAAATGTCGCTGGCTGATGCAAAGGCTACGGCAGAAGTTGTGCAGGCTCAGATCAGCGACCTGCAGCAAGAGCTGGACGGGGCCCGTCAGTTAGCAACTGAGGTCAGTGCTGAATTAGAGCGTGAGCGCGCCACCCGCTTCAATGAGACCGCGGCGCTGACTGCGCAGTTGGAGGCTGACCGCCAACAGCATGAAATGTCGCTGGCTGATGCAAAGGCTACTGCAGAAGTTGTGCAGGCTCAGATCAGCGACCTGCAGCAAGAGCTGGGCGGGGCCCGTCAGTTAGCAACTGAGGTCAGTGCTGAATTAGTGCGTGAGCGCGCAACCAGATTTAATGAGACTGCGGCGCTGACTGCGCAATTAGAGGTGTTGCGTAACGCGAAAGAGGCTGAAGAGGCCTTTGCGGCGCGGTTGCAAGATGAAATTCAGAAGCTGAAGGCGCTGCTTAATGCTGAAGAGGCTGAAGAGGCCTTTGCAGCACGGTTGCAGGATGAAATCCAACGTCTAAAGGAAGAGAATATTGCGCTGTCTCAGCGAGTCGATGATTTGATGAACAGCACCTCTTGGAGGGTGACCGCGCCGATGCGGAAGGTGAGGTCTGCGCTCAGCCGCAATTGAGCGCAGACAGAACCACTAGATTACAGCCTCAGATCGGTTGCTGATTTGTCGAACACGGCTTTCATGTCAAACAGCACTCCGCCGGGTTTCAGCAACTTGCGTACTGACTCGACACCGAGTTGCACATATTCCTGATGTGCAACAGCTAGCACGACGGCATCATAGCTACCCGGCTGCGGCGTGGTCAGGCTCAAGCCATACTCATGCGACAGTTCTTCTGCATCAGCATGGGGATCGTCAACCTCAACTTCGATACCCCACTCGACGAGCGCCGAAGCCAGTTCCACTACCTTGGTATTGCGGATATCAGGGCAGTCTTCCTTAAAGGTCGCGCCCAAAATCATCACACGTGCGCCCTGCACTGGAAGATTCTTGCCGATCATCGCCCGTACCAGCCGACGCGCAACCTCGCGCGGCATGCCATCATTGATCTGGCGCGAGAGGCGGATGATGTCAGGAATATGCCCGGCCCTTACCGAACGGTGCAGCAGGTAATAGGGATCGACCCCAATGCAATGCCCTCCGACAAGACCTGGCTTGAGGCGCATGAAGTTCCACTTCGTCGATGCCGCATCAATCACGTCTGCCGTGTCTATCCCCAGACGCGAAAACACCATTGACAGTTCGTTGATCAGGGCGATGTTCACGTCGCGCTGAGTATTCTCGATCACCTTGGCGGCCTCTGCCACGCGGATCGAGCTGGCCTTGAACGTACCCGCCGGAATGATCGATGCATATAGACCATCCACAACATCAGCGATCTCAGGCGTGGAGCCAGAAGTGACCTTGACGATCTTTGTAAGTGGGCGCGACTTGTCGCCCGGATTGATCCTCTCGGGACTATATCCCGCAAAGAAGTCCTGATTGAATTTCAGTCCGGAGACCGATTCAACGACCGGGATGCAATCGTCTTCGGTTGCGCCTGGATAGACGGTCGACTCATAAATGACGATATCGCCTGCTGAAATGACTTGCCCCACAGTTCGTGATGCAGAGATTAGTGGCGTCAAGTCAGGCTGATGGTTGCTGTCGACCGGAGTTGGTACGGCGATAATGTAGACATTACAGGACCGGATATCGTCAAGGTCTGAGGAGTAAGACAGCCTAGGTGACACTTTAAGATCGTCAACTTCTCCAGTGCGGTCGGTTCCTGCGCGCAACTCGTTTACTCTCTGCGCGGAAATGTCAAAACCTACCGTATCGTAGTACTTGCCAAATTCAACAGCTAACGGCAAACCTACATAACCTAGGCCTATGACGGCAATACGCGCCTGAGATGGGTTCATTGTAAATTGTCCTGATCTGGAGCAGTTCATACACGCAGGCTTGGCATTGGCAGCGCTGCCTCGCTCTACATCCTTGGGCTCGCCTACTCAACCGGGAGAGTGTCTTTTCTTGCCCCCTCTGCACAGAAACCTCTGTGTGCGCGGGCCTGCGTCAAACAGGGGGGCACAACATTTATCCGGCCCAGCTTCAGGGACTATTCCGCTCAGGAGTCGTGCGACAGCCGGAGATTGCTGCAGCATTTGGCCCACGCCTCGTTGCGGTCTTGAAAAACTGTGGTCATGCGAGCACAGACTGAAACTCGCAGCACCTCACCGCATGTGATGAAGCTGATCCTGCCTGGTTGGCTCCCCTCCTTGGGATTTACCGCAGCATGGTGAACTCGAAGAAGCGTATTTATGTGGTTATGGACGAGCATCAGAGATGAAGCTTGGGCGGACCACGACACACCCATGACACCAGAGCACTGCACAGCAACCAAATCGGAAACATGGCTTGAAGCAGGTGAAATTATCCTTCTGTTTTGTGAACTGGAACTATGGCGTTGCCTCCTTGGTTCATCTGAGAATATATACCCTTGCTGTAAATCATTGTCGTTGCTGTGTTGTTCTGAGCGAAAACCAAAGGATAATAGGTATAATTGGCATGAGTGAAAGTGGGTATGGGTTGACTGATATGCTGGAAGAGATGGATGTCCAAAGCTTTAAGGAGCTCTTGAGCAAGGTCGATCGCGCCATTGTCAGCTACGAGTCCCGAAAGCGAAAGGAGGCCCTTTCTGCAGTGGAGCAGACAGCTAAGGAGTATGGATTCAAACTTTCGGAGCTGTTTGGAAAAAGGAAATTGAGTCGGAGCCGGAAATCGACTGGGGGACGTGCAAAGTACGTAAACCCCGAGAATACAGAGCAGACCTGGAGCGGCCGAGGCCGGCGCCCGCAATGGGTCAATGATGCCGTGGAAGCGGGCCGTACGCTGAGCGAAATGGCTTCATGAAGTAAAGAGGAGCGCGGCGCAGACTGCGCTCCCCCTGCTGAATTTACTTCCCAATCATGAATGAATTTTCCTCGGAGGCGCCGAGGTGAAATTCTTACTTCGGCTGCTTTACCAACTGGCAGCTCTGTTCTTGGTCAGGGTGACGCGTGGGCCATGGCCGGGTTTTTCCTGCATTAAGTAGTACCTGACTGTCGCTTGAGCGTCCGATAGACCGTAGGACGAGAGACGGAGAACAGCTCGGCCAGATCGCTGATGCTGTAGGTGCCGGTGTCGTGCATCCGTCTGAGCTCCTTCTGCTGGCGTTCCGAGAGCTTGGGCTGCTTGCCCCTGAGCC
Source organism: Paracoccus niistensis (assembly GCF_042432925.1). Taxonomy (NCBI): domain Bacteria; kingdom Pseudomonadati; phylum Pseudomonadota; class Alphaproteobacteria; order Rhodobacterales; family Paracoccaceae; genus Paracoccus; species Paracoccus niistensis. Next base: position 18,481 of record NZ_JBHLWE010000061.1, read on the forward strand.
GGCCCTTGGCGCGGGCGAGGGCCATGCCTTCGCGGGTGCGCAGGCGAATCAGGTCGGCCTCGAACTCGGCGAATGTGGCCAGGATGTTGCAGAACATTCGGCCCATGGGGTCATGCGGGTCGTGGACGCTGGATCCGAGCTGCAGCTTCACCCCGCGGGACAGCAACTGGTCAGCGATAGCACGGGCGGCGGGGACCGAGCGCGCGAGACGGTCGAGCTTGGAGACCACAAGCGTGTCCCCTGCCCTGACCGCCGCCAGCGCCTGGTCGAGACCGGGCCGGGCGCGACTGGTCCCCGAGAGGCCATGGTCGACATAGACCCGGTCAGGAGCCACTCCGAGGGTCTCGAGCGCCGCCCGCTGCGCGGCGAGGTCCTGCTTGTCGGTCGAACAGCGGACATAGCCGATGAAGGTGCCGCTCATTTCGTCCGTTTTTCCTCCCCTGACTGAGACAAATATCGTACTAGTCATATGAGACGACCTTTCGCCTGCTTGGGCAAGGGTCCTTCATTGCGCTCGCGGCTGTCCGCTGGACGATCCCCTTTCGGACACGCCGGATGAGAGGTGTTGTTGTCTTGCGTGAGATCACTTGAGATCTGCATATTGCCTACATAATGACAGCACAGGCGCGATCATGGTTCAGCTTACTGTCAGAGGCGTCGACGATGAGATCGCAGCTGCTCTCAAGACGCGCGCGGCCCGTGCGGGGCGATCCGCCAAGGCGGAGCATCGCCGGATCCTCGAAGAGGCTCTTCGGCCCGCGAGCAAGGGAGACTTCTTCGAGGCCGCCCGCCGTCGCCGCATCAAACTACCCCCACACTTTCCGGACACTACGGAACTGCTGCGGCAGGATCGCGATCGTGACGAGGCATGAGCTTGACCCAGACTATGGGTGCCGGCCGCGTCATCGATGCGTTCGTGGCAATGAAATGGCTCGTCGATGAGGACGGGAGCGAAGCTGCCTTCACGTTGAGGGACAGGGATCTCGCGGCACCGGCGCTTTTGCAGATCGAGACCGCCAATGTTCTGCGCACGCTGGCTGCCCGTCAGTCGGCAACAGCAGACGAGGCTCTCGATCCCTTTGCCCTTCTCCAGAATGCGCCTGTCACCATTGTCGACCATGACGAGGCCCTGGAAAGGGGGGCGCTGCATCTGGGACTGGAGCTCGGCCATCCGGTCTATGACTGTTTCTACCTGGGGCTGGCCGAGCGGATGGATCGCTGCCTGATCACGGCGAACAACCGCTTCGCTCCACGCCTCATGCTGCAAGGGTGATCGCCTTAGAGGCGATCACATCCTGAGAAGTAACACGAATTTTCCGTCACGGGCGTGAAGGCTTTTCATCACCGAACGCCGTTCTGGCCATCCCGCTCTCCCGTTGGGTGCCCTTCGATCGGTTCAGCACTGGTAACGGAGAGCTCGCGACCGATCTACGAGGCGTTGAGCCGGCGCACGCCCGCCGGAATCAGGCGGTGATCACTCGACTGTCACCGACTTGGCGAGGTTGCGGGGCTGGT
>NZ_JBHLWE010000062.1:0-693 GCF_042432925.1 Paracoccus niistensis
CCACACGCTGAAGATCGAATGGACGAAGCTCTCCGACCTCAGCTCCGACGACTTCCTCTGGTAGTACGGGTCCGCGCAAGGGACGCGCGTCCGGATGGCGGGCATGTCCCTTGCGCAAAAGAGAGCTATGGCTCGGTTCAAGGCCTCTTTTCCGCCCAAGTCGGTTGCAGTCATTGAAGACAATGACTGTGCTGGTCGCGCGACAAATGCCCGATCTTACCAGAGCAGTGCACTCGCCTCGATCATGAGGCACCTGCCGATTTCTGAGACTTGTCATCCGCGGTCCCTCACAGAGGGCTGGACGACTGGAGGCTCGACTACAACGAGGAGCGGCCAAGTTCGGCGCTCGGAAACTTGACCCCGAGCGCCTATGCGGCTCAACTGAAACCAGCCCAGAAGGCCACATGACGCCCGGGCCAGAGACAGGGTGAAGTCCAAGCCTGATCTGAACCCCGAAAACTGGACCGTTTGAGGCTGGAGTTTTCCGCTACGCTTTCCTGGCTGGGAGAGGAGTGGAGTCGCATGAAGGCGAGCAAGTTTTCGGACGCTCGAGACAGGCGTTTGTTCTGAAGCAGGGCGAGGAAGGAACGCCTGTCGCTGAGGTCTGCCGGAAGGCAGGGATCAGCCAGGTGGCCTGCTGCCGGTTTCGTGGACGTCAGGTTAAGTTTGCATAGCACGGGCCTCGAACGCCAC
>NZ_JBHLWE010000063.1:0-8308 GCF_042432925.1 Paracoccus niistensis
GAGTTCATCGCAGCTCAAACCGCAACCGCCTGAGTGTCCGGTGAAACGGGGGCAAGACCACACCTGCTGCGCATCCGCCTGGCTCTCCCGAGGCCTTGCCGGCCCTTGATGGTGCGCCTGCCGGGGTGGACGTGACTCCCGTCAGGCTCACCCGAAGCGATCCCAACTGCAACATGCACCGTTTCTACAGCCTGGAGTTCGCCACCAGCCTCTTCGGCGAGCGAGGTGTGGTGCGCCACTGGGGACGCATCGGGACCTCGGGTCGGAGCCGGACGGACTGGTTCAATGAGCCTCAAGAGGCAGAGGCTGCCTTCTTGGTTCTCCTGAAGGGAAAGCGCAGGCGGGGATACACGTCTTGAGGTAATGACTGCGAGGGTCTGACATGGGCCTTGGTCATCTGCGCGGTACGCCTCCCGCCTCCTTGACGAGTCAGCACGCCTCCAACCACTCCTCCCAACCATCTTCGAAATCGTCAAGATCCTCGAACGTCTCGGGAAGCGTCATTTGGGGCGGCAGGATGTCTGTCAGCCGGATCTGGCACCGGCGGCTGACCATCACTCCGGCGGCTTGGCACCAGTCGGCCAGATCGGCTCCATGGCCCGACACACCGGTCTGGTTGTCCGGGCCGCTCAGTTCGATCAGTCGCCGCGGCCCGGGCCTGATGGCAAGGACCGCGACCAGACCCTTGGGCGAGCGCAGCGCCCAGATTTCCTCCTCGCCGGCCTGGATGGCGAGATGCCGTTTCAACGGCGACGCCAGGCAGTTGCGGGCCTCGCTGCCGAGGTTCAGCACCTCGTTCATGGTGGTGCAGCGCATACCTGTCAGCAATCCGGCACGGATCGTTTCAGGCGCGCAGATCGGCTGATGCCGCCTTGCCCTGAGCAGTGCTGTCCTTGCGCGCCGAGGAAAGGCACGGATCCGGGCGATGAGCGGGGCGTTCGCTCCGTTCGCCGGACGTCGGACGTGGGGCAGCGATCGCAACAGGGCAGCGGCTTCGGGACGAAGGGGATGGCCCCGTTCACCGGCCACGGTTGCGATCTCGACCAGAAGATCGACCATTTGGCCCACATCCAAGGCAGCCCGCCGCAGTCCCTGCTTGCCCAAGCGATGAAGCAACTCGCCTTGAGCAAAGCGCGTCCGCACCCATCCCGGGTCAAGGCTGGACGGCCGGGTCCGCGTCGCATGGTCCGGGTCGAGGAGGTGCCTTCGCAGAAAGCTCCGCGCGCCCGGCAGCCACGGGGACAAGACGGAGGCTGCAGCAGCCAGTTCGTGATCGATCAGGGCATGAAATTCGGGGGTGTCGATCAGGTTCAGCGTCATGCGAGTCCGTTTGTTGCCGTCCATGAGGACCAACATAGCCAACCAGTACGTCATTCGAGGACGTGCTGTCCCACCCCCGTTCTTGCCCTGCCTCGGTCGCCTCCCGATACTCTGCGGCAAGCCCCGAGCCGGAGACCCGCATGGCGCATTACCTCACCGCCGATACCCATTTTGCCGATGATCCCGTGCGGCAGTTCTTTGGCCGGCCCTTTGCTTCGGCGGCCGCGATGGATGCCGTGATGATCGCGCGCGCCGCCCATGTCGCCCCGGACGACGACCTGTGGATCCTCGGCGATTTCGCCGCCTGCGAGACGGACGCCGGCCGCGCCGCCGCTTGGGCCGCCTTTGCAGCGCTGCCCGGCCGCAAGCATCTGGTCCGCGGCAATCACGATCCCGACTGGCTTGTCTCGGCATTCCCCTGGGCGTCGGTCCACGACCTTTACGAACTGGACACGGGCGGACAGCGCTTCGTGTTGTGTCACTATCCGCTGGTCACCTGGAACGGCGCGCGGACCGGCGCGGTGAACGCCTTTGGTCATGTCCACACCCGCTGGCGGGGTGCGCGCGGGCAGGTGAACGTGGGCGTCGATCAGTGGGATTTTGCACCCGTCACTCCGGACCAGGCCGAGCTTGCAGCCCTGACACTGCCGGCTTCGCGCCTGCATGATCTTGCGGAAGGCAAGGGCCGCGAGGCGGCGAGGTGACGGACGCGCGCTATGCCAAGCTTGAATCGCTGCTGCGGGTCGTCCTCAGGATGGAGGCTCGGCGCGACGGCATCACCCTTGCCGATATCCAGGTAATCGCCGGCATCGAACGCCGCGCCGCCGAGCGGATGCGCGACGCGCTGCTGCGCGCCCTGCCGCAGCTGGAGGAGGGCGATCCCGGCCCTCCCAAGCGCTGGGTTCTGACAGGCCCGGCGCTGTCGCGTGCATTGGCTCCCACGCTGGAGGAACTGGCGGCGCGGCACAGGGCCGAAGCGCTGCTGAGGCGAGAGGGTGACCGTTCCGCTGCCGATCGTGTGTCGGCTCTCGCCGATCGGCTTCAGGCGGCGCTGAGCCCGCAGGCGCGCACCCGCCTTGCACCGGATATCGAGGCGCTGCTCGAGGCCGATGGCGTGGCGCTGCGTCCCGGGCCGCGAGAGGCCCTGTCCGAGCCACTGCTGGCTGCGCTGCGCCAGGCGATCCTGGCGGGGGTGTGGATCGAATGCGACTATCTCAACGCCGGCTCGTGGCGGCTGTCGCGCAACATCGAACTCGGCCCGGTCGCGCTGCTGATGGGGTCGGGACGGCAGTATCTGCTGGCTTATAGTGAGTACGTTGATGACCTGCGGCTGTTCCGGCTGGCAAACCTGCACCGGGTCGAGCCGCTCGACCAGCCCTTCATGCCTCCTGAGGGCTTCATCTTGTCGGACTGGCTGTCCGAATCCTTCGGCGTCTGGCGCGAGGAGCCGATGAGGGTCGAATGGCGCTTTCTGCCCGAGGCTGCGGCCGAGGCGCGGTTGTGGCAGTTCCACCCGAGCCAGAGCCTGACCGACGAGCCCGACGGCAGCCTGACGGTCCGCTTTACGGCGGGCGGCATTGAGGAGATGTGCGACCATCTCTTCCGATGGGGCGACCGGGTGCAGATCATCGCGCCCGAGGCGCTGTGCGACGCCTGGCGCCTGCGTGTCGCCGCGGCGGCAAGAGCGGGCGGGGATTGACGCTGCTGATGACCTTCCCGAACATGGAAACTCATTTCGCCGAAAGCATGACATGGACGCCAATCGACTGAATGCCTTTTTTGCTGCGCTTGCACCCATGCGACAAAATTCCAGTACGGATAAGCTGACCACTGCCAATCTCCAGCAACTGTTCGACACGCTGGCTCCCCTGCGCACCAAAGCCCGCCAGGCTGTCCGGCCTGCTCCCTCGGCCACGGCACTGGTTCAGGCCTTTGAGGAACTGAAGGCGCCACTGGCACGCGAAAGAGCGCGCGTCGGACTGCTCAACCCGTGGAAGATTGCGGGGCTGAAGCGCAACGAACTGCGGAACGCAGCAACACTGGCAGGATTATGGTCCGAGGATTTCGGCGGCGCGACCTCGCGGCACTTTCTCGCTTCTTACCTGTCCCGCGCAATTCCTGAAATCTCTTGGGGTGAAGAGCTCACGCCGGGATACCGTATCCGCACTGAACTCTGCCCGATGAACGACCGAACCGATCGGGTTGATCTGGTCGTCGAAACCGCTGCACATCTTATCGCCATCGAGATAAAGATAGATGCTGGTCTGGGGCGCGAACAGCTCGAACGGTATCTGGTCGCGATGAATGGCCTTGCCAACCTGACCCGCCGAACACCGCACGTCATCCTGCTGGCGCCATTCAGCTCTGAGGTGCCGGGCATACGATCAACGTCTTGGCAGGACGTTGCCATCGCTGCACGTGGCGCAGCAGGCGCACGCGGCCACGACCGCGACTTCGTCCGGCAACTCATCGTACGCTTTGCTGATCACATCGTCGATTTCTGACAGGAGAACCATCATGACTGACGCTGATCTTTCAGTAGCCGCAGCTATCGTTCGCAACATCGACCTACTTGAAGCAACGTATGATTACGTTGATGACAAAATTGATCCTGCGCTTGGTGAAGCTGTTGGAAAGTTGCTCACAAGAAAACGAGATGAGTTCGGCTGGATCGGTGAAGTAGAGATGAGTTTTGAGGACAGCATGTATCTCGCGCCTTCCGACTGGCGGAAGGCGGAGGATGAGGAAGATAACTTCGATCTCTATTTCGCTTTTGATGCGATTGGCGAGAGCACCCAGTCGTGGATCGGCAACCTTGTTGGCGTTGAAGGGGCAGGGATGGGGTTTGAGATCCTGAGCGACTCCGGTACCAAAGCTGCCGTAAGGGGAAGACTGAGAACGATTGTCCGCGATGACCCAGCTTTGCTCGAAAACTTGCGAGCATCTGGCTTTTCGTGGAGCCCAAAAGGTGACCTGACGGTGCCTGTCACAATCACGCGCGAAGCACTGGCAGCAGCATTCGAGGACGAAGATTTCGACACTGCCCTTGCGCCTATCGCCGAGGCGCTGGACAGGATTCACGCTGCACGCAAGCACTTGGACCTTCTTGTCAATCGGATTCGAGGAGTGGCGGGCTGACGGTCTGCCGAACAGGTGGGCCAGGCTGTGCCTCGCACTAACCCTGTTTCAGCAGCTCGGGCGGCCCCTAAGAAACTGGAGCCGACCCGCCTGGGCCGGCTCGCACGCTCCACGCGCGGCCTTCCTCAACTCGGCTGATCGATCAGCCGCAGCGCGCCATCCGGCAGTGGACGCTGCGAGGTGCGTGCCTCGACCCAAGGCGCGGCCAGCCATGACTCCCACTAGTCAGGCCGTGTCAGGATTACGGGCATGGCCTTCGGGTGGATCGGCGCGACCTCCGCGTTTGGCGGCGTGGTCAGAAAGGCGAACAGGTCGTCGGTAGTCTCGCGGTCCTTGACCTTGCGGACGGAGCGCCAAGCCTGCGTCTCGATCCCGGCGAAGAAAGCCGGCCGTCGTCGCCAGGTGCGGACCACTGATTGCCGCGGCCCTTGCCGAGCGTTTCGGCGAAGGCGGTTAGCGGCACAAGGTAGTGATGTGCAGGGTCCAATTATCGCCGCCAGTGGGGCGAGGCGATGTTGCGGATATTGGTCACGCCGGATAGCGTTGGGTTGTGAGGTGCCGCGCTTGGGCCGGCATCGCCCAACGGGCCTTCACCAGTCGCAGTCCGCAACCGCTGCATTGCGGATGATCGGTACCACCTGGTCAAGGTAGACGTTGCCAGATTCACGGTTGCCCGCACGGTTGCCCCAGCGAGAGGCTGGAGAAGCTGGCGCATAGCTTTCTGAGTGCGCGTCTGGGCTCCGGCTGGGGCATTCAGACCATCACGGCCCCCGGCTGCCACACAATGGCCCTCCTGCGTGCATGAACATCTTGGGTCCGAAGCATGGCTGCTAACGGGTCTTTATCCAGGCACACCTCCAACAAGATCCCGCCGCGTATTTGTATATCAGTTCGATCTCGTCGCACTCGGCCATGGTGGCGCTCAGCCGCAGCCTTTGATGCCTCATCAAACAGCAAGGGAGGTCACCAGTCCGCTCGGGCGTGCAAGGCATTTACACTACTATACAGTATGATTGTATTTTCTTGTTGCAGGAACTTTCTCCATTGATGTAGAAGATTTGTAGAGAGGAGAATCGTCTATGCAACTCACCCGACACGCCGAAGACCGCCGCCGGCAGCGCAGCCTGCCAGTCGCAGTGATCGAGACCATCATCGATTGCGGCACCCCGTCCTTCCGGCGCGGCGCCACCTGCCTCTCGCTTGACGACGACGCCATCGCGCTCGCTGCGGATGGCGACTGCCGTGTCGCGGCCGACCTTCGTCGCTACCGTCACGCCCGCGTGGTCGAGGGCGATGACGGCGCGATCATCACCGTCATTCGCAGCAGGCCTTGGTCCGGCCGCGGCAGCCGCCGCAATCGGCGCCGCTGAGCCCACGCTGCAACCCGCACTCCTTCACCCACCCTGTCCCGCACCACTTGGAGCCTTGTCCTGCCCATGCAGCAGAACCTTGACACTGCCCGTCGCTTTCTGCCCATCGTCGATGCTGCCGCTCTCGCAGATCCGCGCCGGAGCGATCAGCTCCGCATTCGCCGCGAGGGCGAGATCGACGTGGTCTACGCGCCGTTCGACCATATCGAGCGCGGCGCGAAGCTCGCGATCCTCGGCATCACCCCCGGCCTCACCCAAGCCGTGAATGCGTTGCGCGCTGCCCATGAGGCGCGCCATCTTGGCCTTGAAGCACAGCTCGCCCGCGCCAAGCTCACCGCCAGCTTCTCGGGGGCGATGCGCGCGAACCTCGTCGCCATGCTCGACCGGATCGGGGTCGCCAGCCATCTCGGGCTCGGCAGCGCGGCGGAGCTCTTCACTCCGGGTGCGTCTCGGGTCCACTTCACCTCGGCGCTGCGATATCCGGCCTTCCTGGGCGGGCGGAACTACAACGGCACGCCCGACATGCTCAGGACCCCGGTGCTGCGCGCCATGATCGAGACTCATCTCGCCGAGGAGGTGCGGCTCCTGCCGGACGCGCTCTGGCTGCCCCTCGGTCCGCAGGCCGGGAAAGCGCTGGCCCATCTCGCCGGCCGGGGCGAGATCGATCCGGCGCGGATACTCTCGGGGCTGCCGCATCCGAGCGGTGCCAATGCCGAGCGCGTGGCGGTGTTCCTCGGGCGCAAGCCGGCGCATCTCGCCTCGCGCCAGACGCGCGCGGCCCCGCTCCTCACTGCCGCCGAGCGCCTCGGCGCGCAGGTGGCGCAGCTCGGCCGGGCATGAGGGAGGCCACCATGAAGCAGCACCCCGACTACATCTCGCCCGAAGAACTGGATCGGGACATCCGCCATGTGATCATGGCGACGGCCGGCATCCTCGGCACGCTCTACCACTTCCCGAAATCCATGCGGGATGAGTTCCTCGGAGTCGATCTCCCAGAGGAAGATTGGCCGGGCCTCTACGCGAATTGGCCAGCCGACCATCTCTGGCAGGACATGCCGATCGAGCAGCATCCTCTGACGAACGTCCTGCGTGACGCCCGCGCCTATGCCTTCCAGGATGGGGAGTGGCCCGACAAGCAGGGACTCGAAGAGGTCTGGCACGAGATCGCCCCGATCGCCGATCATCTCCCGCGGACGGACGTGAACGGCCTTCCGACGCCGGCGCGTCGCTCGTTGGGTTCTTTCTCTCCTCTTCCCAACGACCCTCCGGAAATGAAGCGCGAGGTTGGCCGGCTCCGTCGCGTGATCGACATGTTCGAGGCGCGCTGGGACCTCGACCGGGGCAATTGGCTTACCATCGCGCAGATCGCGATCCTCTCGGGACTCGGCGAGGAGACCGTCCGCACGACGATCAACAAGGAGGGCCTACGGACGGCGCCTCGGGAGTCAGGCGGCCGGGGACGGGCGGACGAAGGTAAGGCGGCAGAGATCAACGGTCTCAGCAACGCCGAGGCGCGTGATTTCCTATCGCGCAGGCGTGGCTTCATCCCGAGCCGCGATAGCGGCGCAGAGCTGCCAGCCGCGATGGCCAAGCGCATCCTCGTCGAGGGAAGCGGTCCCTTCCCGGAGCGGCTCAGGCGGCTCCTCGCCGCTCGCGGGCTTACCCCGGCTGAGCTCGCGGAAGCGGCCGGCACACCGCCTGACTGGACAGATGCAATCGTCGCGGGCGCGACAACTGAGGCTCGGATCGACGATCTCGTGCGGCTCGCTAGTGCCCTCGACTGCGCTCCAGGGCGCTTCGCCGCTCTCGCGGTTGAGCACCTTGTCACCTGACCGCCGCAATAGCATGGCGCGTACCATTCACGCCGTGATCAAATCCGGCGAACCTTATCGTCCCCTCTTCGAGGGGACGAGCCCAGGCGGAAGGACCCCTCTCTGCAGAGCCGTGGCAGAGCCCGCCTGGGCAACCATCTTCAGGGTATCCGGTCGCTCGGATGTCCCGTGATCTAACGCCTCAAGCAGCAAATCCTTCCCGACATAGGACGTTGTCGGCCCGAATGCTTCTCGGCTTTCCCCGGCTCCGGGCAATCGGTCAAGCTCATCGACGACCTGATACGCGAACCCTCGGCCTTTCGCTTGGGGATCGTGCCGCTTGGCGCTCGCGGCTGAACTCGGCGTTCCCGCTCTAACCATCGATCAGGCCTGGAGCAGTGCCGACGTCGGCGTGAAAGTCGAGGTGATCTGTGAGTAGGGCAGCGATCATAGGCCCGAAGTCAAGCCACGGCCGCTCAACAGCGATCTTTTACTCAGCGGCCCAACCTTGAACGGCCTTGGTCAGATCGCCCGTAACTGGCCTGCTGCCGGTTTCGTTGACAGCGGGTTAAGCCCGCATGGCTCGGGCTTCGAACTCCATCGGGCTGAGATAGCCCAGCTTCGAATGGCGTCGCTGCGGATTGTAGAAGCGCTCGACGTAGTCGAACA
>NZ_JBHLWE010000064.1:0-4352 GCF_042432925.1 Paracoccus niistensis
ACCGTAGCGCCAAAACCCGTCATGCACTAAGATTGCAAACGGACCACCTCATTGGGGCAGGCCATGGGGCGGTAGTGGCCAGAATAAATTTATCAAGCTTCGGCACGAAGCCTTTGGCTTTCTCGACTTCGTCGCGTAGCTCTTTCTCTGTGACTTTGCCGCTATACCCGCCTGTGCGGCCCTTACACTGAATTCCGACCCATTTATTGTGTCGACGATCTGTTCCATAGACATCGACACCCGCCTGTTTTGTCCGGAGCGGTCGTTTGCCTGAGCGTCGTCGGTTTCCCACTCGCGCTCGAACAGATCCCGGATGAGGCGCTCAAAGGCTTGCCAGTCAGATGGCGGCGGAAAATCAAAACTTGATATATTTGTCATGCTGGTCGGCGCTTATCTCCATTGCACCAAGACATGCACATATATCGACACGAAAGGAAGTCCAGAGGGCTGGCACCACCCTCGTTCCGCTGTGCCTAACAAAGTGCACGTCCGCAGCGCAGGTTTGTTCCGCATCGCAGACGCTCCTCAGATCGAAATGCTGCGCAACGTGTCAAATGGCTGCTTCGGGGAATGCCGCCCTGCAGTATCGGTCGAGCCCGACAAGCGGCTATGGGCCGACTGCTGCGGGACGCCCGTTGATGGTGCTCAAAGGTCGATGCGCTCGTAGAGGCTCAAAGCGTCCTCAATCTCCATGCCGAGATAACGGACCGTGCTGCCCATCTTCATAGTACCGAGCAGCACCGGAGCCATGCGTGGCGAGCCGGGGCTATTCGGTCATCCAGCACTGCTGCGGACTGCTCGCTCCAGTGCATTGAGGAGGCGGGACCGGTCCGCCTTCGTGAAGCTGCGGCCGCCTTCTGGCCGGGACGGATCGGCGGCTCGCAGGTCGGCCAGCAGATCGCGTGTTGCCAAAGCATTGCCGACGTTTTCCGGAGTCAGCGCCGCGCCGTTATGCGTGAGAACCTGTGCTCCGGCCGAGGACGCATCTCGCCGCCAGAGGGATGTCGCCGGTGATCACCACGTCTCCCAGACCGGCGCGGTCAGCGATTTACATGTCGGCCTCGTCCGGTCCTTCCGGCACGATCGCCGTCTCGACAAGCGGGTTCGGCGACGGTCTGATCCCGCCAATCGAGACAATCAGCACGCGCAGCTTGTGCCGCGTGGCCACACGCTGGACCTCGGCCTTCACCGGGCAGGCGTCCGCATCCACATAAATTGCCATCGATCAATACCCGTGTCGCAAGAGGTCGGGTGCTGCGCTACCCGGCTGGTCGCTTCTGCTCGATGCAGCATACTCCGGCAGGATCGCAAGGTCAGGTGCATGGCAGGCTGTGTATAATCGCTCGGCTTCTCGCCTGTCGAAATCAAAGGATGATGCTCACGCTGCGCGCGTGGAACTCGATCATCGCACCAGCAGAATCGGCACCGGGGCCTTTTGCAGGATCGCCATGGTGGTGGAGCCTACTACCAGACTGGAAATGCGTGAGTGCCCGTATGCGCCCATGATCAGGACGTCCAAGCCGCTGTCCTGCAGAGGGGTTAGGATCGCCTCATCGGGCGTGCCGGGCAGAAGCGCCGAGGCAGAAGACTGCATCTCCCTGCACTGCAGCCTGTACGACAGGGACATCGAGCGGCGCCTCATCGGGCTCCACGGCCTGCCTGCTGCCAAGGCCTGGGCATCGCAAGACAACGCCGTCTCAGTGCCGATTTGCTTAGCTTTTGCTTCGGCCTCCCCCTGCCGGGAGCAGGACGGATGCGCGGCAAATGTGTGTCCGGCCCGATCAGCACATCGAGGAACTGGCCGGCTTGTCCAGCATCAACCTGTGCAGGTGGTCGCAGTCCTCCGCATGAACGGTGGTTGCCTCGACACGCGCGCCGTGGTCGCGCAACCGCGCGAAGGCCCGCGAAAGGGTCTCGGGCTTCATGCCCAACTGGCAGGCGAGCAGCGCCTCGCCGTAGGGCAGCACTGCCTCCCGCTGGCCCGTGGTCTCCTCCATGCAGGTCAGCAGGAACGATGTCACGCGCTGGACGCCGGAACGCGCCTTCAGATCCTCGATCTGCAGCACGAATTGCTGCAGGTGATCAAGGACGGCGCACAGCATCGATCTCGCAAGCGCAGGCTCCTGTCCGACCAGCATCCTGAGCACCGCGGCTTTCAGGCGCAGCAGCCTCGTTCGCATCATGGCCCGGCTGGTGACCAGATGGGGCAGTTCCTGCAGGACAGAGGCTTCGCCGAAGCTGCGTCCGGTGCTCAGGAGATCAATCACCGTCTCGGCCCCGCTCGCCCCCACGCGGCAGAGCCTGATCCATCCCTCCAGCACGATGAACAGCGCCTCCGGTGGGTCATCCTGAAGAAAGGCCACCTCATCAGGTTTGAGGATCTGCAGCTGAGCCACCGCCAGCAATCTGTCCTGCAAGGTCCCCGGGAGGTCAGCCAGTACTGTCGAGCCGCGGGCAGTCTCGAGATCATCCGGTGTCATCGGGCTCCCTGGCGTCAGGCTTGGGTCCGGGAAACGCTAGCATGGATCGAAAAGTCGGCAACCAGAGGTCGAGACACGCTCAACGCAGCACCGCCATGTTGCAGAAAGGCCATCCGGTTCGTTCGACAGCCAGTTTCAGCGTCGTCGAGGTGCTGCAACCGATCAAGGGTGCATCCGATTTCGCGGGCTCAGCTCGCGCTTGAGCCCTGCCGCCCGGATGCAGGTGCGAGCAAGCTGCGCTGCTCCGCCTTAGGATACCGGCAGGGGCTCGAGCAGCCGGGCCAGCGTCACCTCTGGTCCCTGCTTGCCCTCAAGGATGGCCTCGACGATGTGGGGGGCGAGCAGCGTCAGCTGCAGAAGGCGGCTGACATAGGACATGGCGACGCCTTCGCGCTCCGCCACCTCGGCAATGGTCAGGCAGGCGCGCTGTCCAGCAGCCGCTTCCACCCGAACGTACGCCCCAGCGCCCGGACAAGGGTGCTGTCGGTGCGGCGGGGCTACACTGCTCCGGCTGGCAGCACGATCTTCCTACGCCTGCCGCGCCTGATGATGCGGAACGGGACATGGAGCGTGAGGGTGTCGGTTGCAGATGATGCGCGCATCATCCCGCCCGCTTCACGTCGCCGCCGCCGCACTGCATCTCCCGCGTGAGGCCCACTAGCCCGTCCACCCGGAGCCGGACCGTCAGCCCCTCGGTGCCGATCTCCACGCGCTCGACGAGCAGGGAGACGATGCGGGCCTGCTCGGTCGGGAATAGCTCGTCCCAGAGCGGATCCAGTTGCTGCAGCGCCCTGCGGGCCTCGTCCTCGCTGATCCCGTCCACCTCTGCGCGTGCGGCCCGCCACGTGCCGGCGATGATCTCGGGCTGGCGGAACACCGCGCGCAGCTGGCCCAGCACGGCCGCCCCGATCTCGCCGGCGGGCATCCGGGCAATGGGGCAGGCCCCGGCGCCGTGCTTCAGGATCGTCTGGCTGACGTAGTATCGATAGAGACGGTCGCCCTTGCGCGTATGAGTGGGGAGAAGGCGGCACCATCGGGACCGAAGAGCAGCCCCTTGAGGAGGGCAGGGGCGTCGGCACGAGTGCGGGCCGCACGCTTGCGCGGGCTTTCCCTGAGGATCGCGTGAACCTTGTCCCAGACGTCCCGGTCGATGATGGCCACGTGCTCGCCGGGGTAGCTCGCGCCCTTGTGGACGGCCTCACCGATACAGGCGCGATTGCCGAGCATCCGGTAGAGGTACTTCTTGTCGATCCGGTTGCCGCGGGACGTGCGCAATCCGCGCTGGGCCACTTCCTGGACCTGCCCCGGTTTCGTTCCGGTCTTCTGAGAGCAATGCTCGCCAAGAAGGAGACTGGATATGGCAGCGACACACAGCGACGAGTTCAAGCGAGATGCGGTTCGCCTCGCGCTCACCAGCGGTCTGACACGGCGCAGGCCAGGTCAGCGACTACACTGGAGCCGCGGCCTTGCCGGGAGGTTTGCCCTCAGCGGAATGGTTGCTTGCAGACCGGGGCTGCGATGCCGACGGGTTCAGAAATGCCCTGAAAGACAAAGGGATCACTCCCTGCATCCCGGCGCGAAAGTCTCGTGGTCGGCGCGTCAAGTATGACAAGCGCCCCTGCAAACGCCGCAACAGGATCGAGATCATGTTCGGCCGCCTGAAGAACTGGCGCCGCATCGCCACGCGTTACGGCAGATGCCCGAAGGTCTTCCTCTGCGCCATCGCGCTCGCCGCAACCATCATGTTCTGGCCATGAAACTCAATGGGTCCTGACCCTAGGACGGGCGGCCTCGGGGCCGCGATCCATCCCCAGATCACCATGGCCACATAGCCCAGGCACAGCACGATCAGCGTCAGCCAGGCGAAGCTGA
>NZ_JBHLWE010000065.1:0-11495 GCF_042432925.1 Paracoccus niistensis
ATGCGTCGACCCCTCGCAGCCACCGTCATGTTCTGGCTATGAAGACAATGGGTCCTGAGCCTAGGGCCGTCCCTGTTCTTCGGGAAAACCGGCCTGCCCCCCTGCGACGCTGGCTTTCAAGCACGAGGGAGGACAACGCGACGCGCAGGCCGGTCCGGGGCCGAAGGGGCGCGGCCGACCTGCGGCATCCATCTCACCCGCTGCCGGTGCCGCAAGGACGCCGGCGCCCGGCTACAGCTTCCTGATCCGGCTGTCGTAAAGCAGCCCGGCCGCCTGGATCGAGGGATAGCCTGCCGAGGCGATGTGCGAATTGATGCGATGCAGGTCGCGCACGATGTCGATGAACAGCGCGCTTTTCCGCAGCGAGGTCCCCAGGGCTTCGGCCGTATTTCCAAGGTGGCCGCTGACGATCCTGTCCTCGATCCGGCGGAACAGGTCCTTCTGCCGCGCCAGACGGGCGGCCGCGCCCACGTCATTCGATGCCACGGCGGCCGGGATCAGCCGCAGGGACTCGGCTGTCACGGCGTGAAGCTGCGCGATCGCCTCGCGCTGGGCCGGCGTGAACTCGACATCCAGCCGGACCTTTGCCCTGATCCGGTCCGCCAGGCTGTGCTTGATGACATCGCCCGCATGCTCGAGATGGCTGGCAAACAGCATGATCTCCAGCGATCTGCGCTCCTCGTCGGGACTGAGCCTGGCGCGAGACAGCTGCGCCAAGTAGCCATGGACCGATCTCAGGTAATGCCCGATGCGGTCGTCCGTGGCTTCGATCTCCTTGAGCCCTTCAAGGCGGTGGGTGTCCAGCGCGTCGAAGGCCGTGGCGAACATCCGCTCCAGCAGCTCGCTCATCCGCACCGTCTCGACCGCCGCATTCGACAGGGCGGCGGGCGGGGACGAAAGCGCCGCCGTATCGAGGTAACGGGGCACTGACAAAGGATCGACGCGGCGCGGCGGGTCCGGCAGGGCCTGCGAGACCAGCGCGACCACCCGTCCCGACAAGGGCAGGAAGACCGCCGCGCAGAAGATGTTGAAGGCCACATGCAGGGCCGCCGCCACATTGACGGGGGCCAGCGGCAATTGATCGGCCGCACGGACCAGCAAGGGCGTCAGGCCCAGCAGGACAAGCGCCAGCGTGCCTCGGCAGGCCAGGTTCGAAAGCGGCAGGCGCCGCGCCTCCGCAGGCTGATCCAGCGTGGCGGCCACCGCCGGCAGGCCGCCGCCGAAGTTGACACCCAGAACGACCGGCAGCGCGCCCGCGGTCTCAAGGCTGCCGTTCAGAAGCAGGGAGGCGACGAGCAGCACGACCGCGAGTGTCGAGTGGCACGCCCATGCGAGGCCGGCCCCCAGAAGAAAGCCCAGCACCGGCTCTCCGGTGACCGAGCCCAGCACCTCGTGGAACAATGCGGCCTCGCGCAGGGGCGCGGTGGCGCCGATAATGCCCTTCAGGGCCAGCAGCATGAAGCCCAGACCCATCAGCAGGCGGCCGATGTTGCGGGGCCGGAACTCGGTCGAGGCGCCGAAGGTGACATAGCCCGCGAAAAGAAACAGGGGCGCCAGACCGGCCGCCGCCGATGAGCCCGAGGCGAAGATCCCCGAAACAAGGGCCGAGCCGACATCCGCGCCCAGAAGCACGGCAAGGCCCGTGGGGCCCCCGATGGCTCCGTTTCCGGCCAGCCCCGCCACGATCAGCGCCATCGCCGTGGAACTGCCCAGAAGCGCCGTGACCGCCACGCCGCCGCCGAAGGCTGTCACGCGACTGGACAGCCGCTGCTCGATGAAGCTGCCGAGCCGCTCGCCCCAGCCACGCATGACGGCGGTCCTGACCATGCGGACACCCCAGAGCAGCAGGGCCACGCCGCCCAGCAGCTCGACGATCATGGATGTGCCCGCGGCCATGCCGATCCCCTGTCTGGCGGACATCGGCCGTTCGCAAGGAGGTGCCGATGCGCCGCGTTGGTCCGGTCAGGGGGCGCTCAAAGCCCGTCGCTGTCAATCAGCCGCGCCGGGAAAGACGGCCCGCGCCCTTCCAGAGCATGGGCCCCGGTCACACCCGCTTTCCGGTTGCGACCGAAAACAGGTGCAGACGGCCGTGTTCCGGCAGGACGCCCAGACGGTCGCCCCGCTTGGCCGCAGAGTTGCCGGGCAGCCTGACCGTCATCGGAACGTCCGTGCTCTCGATCAGGCCATAGCCGAAAGCATCCGCGCCCAGCCGCTCGACCGAGCGCAGTTCGACCGGAATCGCGCCTTCGGTCGACTCGGTGACGCGCAGGTCCTCGGGCCGCAGGCCCAGCCGGAACTCTCCCGCGCCGGGCAGGCCCGGCAGGGGCAGGCGCCGGTTGCCCGGAAGGATGGCCGCACCCTCGCTGACGGTCACGGTCAGGATGTTCATGGCGGGCGATCCGATGAAGCCCGCGACGAACTCGGTGGCGGGACGCTCATAAACCTCCAGCGGCGTCCCGATCTGGTCGGCGATGCCCGCGTTCATCACGATCAGACGGTCGGCCAGCGTCATCGCCTCGACCTGATCGTGGGTCACGTAAAGCGTCGTCTGTCCGGTCCGCAGATGCATTTCCTTGATCTGAAGCCGCATCTGCAGCCGCAGCTTGGCGTCGAGGTTCGACAGCGGTTCGTCAAGCAGGAAGGCCGCCGGATCGCGCACCAATGCCCGGCCCATGGCGACCCGCTGCCGCTGGCCGCCCGACAGGGCGCGCGGCTTGCGGTCCAGATAGGGTTCAAGCTCAAGCATCTTCGCCGCGCGCAGCAGGCGCTCCTCAATCTCGGCCTTGGGCATCTTGGCGATCTTCAGGCCGTAGATCATGTTCTCGCGCACGCTCATGTGCGGGTAGAGCGCATAGTTCTGGAACACCATGGCGATGTTGCGGTCGCGCGGCTCCAGCGCGTTGACGACCTTGCCGCCGATCTCGATCGTGCCCGAGGAGATGCCCTCGAGCCCGGCCACCATCCGCAACAGCGTGGACTTGCCGCAGCCGGACGGGCCGACGATCACCACGAACTCGCCGTCGGCGATGTCCATCGTGATGCCGTGGATGACCTCCTGCCCGTCATAGGTCTTGCGCAGGTCGTTCAGCAGGATGCGGGCCATTCACTTCTCCGTCTCGACAAGGCCCTTCACGAACCAGCGCTGCATCAGCACGACGACAAGGATCGGCGGCAGGATCGCAAGGACCGAGGTGACCATGACAAGGTTCCAGGGGGTCTCGGCATCGGCGAAGGAGATCATCTTCTTCAGCGCGATGACGATGGTGTTCATTTCGTTCGAGTTGGTGACCAGCAGCGGCCACAGGTACTGCGTCCAGCCGTAGATGAACTGGATCACGAAGATCGCCGCGACGTTGGTCAGCGACAAAGGCCACAGGATGTCGCGGAAAAAGCGCCAGGGCCCTGCCCCGTCCACCCGCGCGGCTTCCAGCAGCTCGTCGGGGATGGTCATGAAGAACTGCCGGAACAGCAGCGTCGCCGTGGCCGAGGCGATCAGCGGCAGGATCAGTCCCGGATAGGTGTCGATCAGCCCCAGGTCCACCATGACCTTGTAGGTGGGCTGGATGCGCACCTCGACCGGCAGCATCAGCGTGATGAAGATCAGCCAGAAGCAGGCCATGCGCAGCGGAAAGCGGAAGAACACGATCGCATAGGCCGAGGCCATGCTGATCACGATCTTGCCCACCGCGATGCCGACCGCGATCAGCGTCGTGTTGCCGAGCAGCCGCCACAGGCTGACCCCGCCGATCTGCCCGATCCCGCCCGAAAGCGCGTCGCCGTAGTTCGCGAGGCCCTCGGGCCCCGGCAGCAGCGGCAGTGGCGGGCGCAGGATCGTCTGCGTCGAGTGGGTCGAGGCGATGGAGACGTAATAGACAGGAAAGACCACCAGGATGACCCCGAGGACCATCCAGAAATGCGCCCAGATCCGCGACGTCCCGCGCGAGGCGAAAGGGCTGTCAGCCATAATGCACCCGCCGTTCGATATAGCGGAACTGGACGGCGGTCAGCGCGATCACGATCAGCATCAGGATCACCGACTGCGCGGCGGAATCGCCCATGTTCAGGTTCACGAAGCCGTCGTTGTAGACCTTGTAGACAAGCGTCTCGGTCGCCTTGCCGGGGCCGCCCCCCGTCACTGCATGGATGATGCCGAAGGTATCGAACAGCGCATAGACCGTGTTGACCACCAGCAGGAAGAACGTGGTCGGTGCCAGCAACGGGAACACGATCGTCCAGAAGGCGTGACGGCGGCTTGCACCGTCAATGGCCGCTGCCTCTAGCAACGAATGCGGAATCGCCTGCAACCCTGCGACGAAGAACAGGAAATTGTAGCTGATCTGCTTCCAGGTGGCCGCGGCGACGACCAGGATCATCGCATGGTTGGGGTTCAGCAGCGGGTTCCAGTTGATGCCCATCTGCTTCAGCGGCCAGGCCAGCGTGCCGAAGCTCGGGTTGAACATGAACAGCCACAGCATCCCCGCGATGGCCGTGGCCACCGCATAGGGCCAGATCATCAGCGTGCGATACAGCCCCTTGCCACGGGTGATCTTTTCGGCCTGCACCGCAAGGAACAGGGCGATGGCCATGGGGATGAAGGCCACCAGCAGCGAAAACACCACCGTCACCTGCAAGGCGTTCAGATAGCTGGGATCGCTCAGCACGCGGCGGAAGTTCGCCAGCCCCACAAAGGTGGAACTCAGTCCGAACGGGTCCTCCTTGAGCATCGACTGGCGGAACGCCTGGCCTGCCGGCCAGTAGAAGAAGATCAGGGTGACCATCAGCTGTGGCGCAAGCAGCAACCACGGCAGGAGCTTGTGGGGAAAGACGGTTCTTCGCATCCGGTGTCTCTTGACGGGAACGGTCGCGGATGGGCGCATGGCCCATCCGCATTTCAGGGGGATGGCGTCAGCCGCCCACAGCCTCCCGGATCGCGGCGTTGCCGCGCGTCGCCGCGTTCTTCAACGCTTCCTCGGCGGTCTGCTGGCCGGCCAGCATCTTCTCGTATTCCTCGTTCTGGATGTCGCGCAGCTGCGGCAGGTTGGGCGCGCGCACGCCCTTCGAGTTCTCGGTCGGCGGCTTGCCCGACATCTGAAGGATCGGCGTCTCGCGGCCCGGGTTCTTCTCATAGAAGTCCGTGGCCTTGGTCGCTTCATACGCCGCCATCGTCACCGGCAGGTAGCCCGACTGCTCGTGCAGGAACTGCTGCACCTCGGTCTGCGAGAGATAGTTGAAGAACGTGGCGACGCCCTTGTAGACCTCGTCCGACTTGCCCGCCATCACCCACAGCGAGGCGCCGCCCGGCGTGGTGTTCTGGGGCGCGCCTTCGGCCGTCTCGTCATAGGGCAGCTTGCCGATGCCGTAGTTGATCCCGGACTTGACCACGTCGCCAAGGCCACCCGAGCTTTCGGTCAGGATGCCGCATTCGCCCGAGGTGAAGTTCTGCTTGGCTTCCGAGGTCCGGCCGCCGTAGACGAAGACCCCCTCCTTGGCCAGGTCGGCCAGCTCCTGGAAGTGCTTGACGAACAGCGGGCCGTCGATCTTCAGCTCGGGCGTGCCGGCAAGGCCGTTCTCGTTCGTTGCCCAGGACACGTTGTTCCAGGCGGCGAAGTTCTCGGTATGGATCCAGGTCAGCCAGGTCGAGGTATAGCCGCAGGTCGCAGCCCCGCTTTCCTTGATCTTGCGGGCCGCGGCCCAGACCTCGGCCCAGGTCTGGGGCGGTGCGTTCACGTCCAGCCCCGCCTTCTCGAAGATGTCCTTGTTGTAATACAGGATCGGCGAGGACGAGTTGTAGGGGAAGGACAGCATCTCGCCTTCGGGGGTCGAGTAATAGCCCACGATCCCCGGCAGATACTGGCTCTTGTCGAAGGTGAAGCCGCCGTCGGCCAGCACCTTGCCGACCGGCACGATGGCGCCCCCCGCGCCCATCATGACGCCCGTTCCGACATCGAAGACCTGCATGATGTCGGGAGCCTGGCCGGCACGGAACGCGGCGATGCCGGCGTTCAGCGTCTCGGGATAGGTGCCCTTGAAGACCGGCTTGACCACATAATCGGACTGGCTTGCGTTGAAGTCGCCGGCGATCTTCTCGACCACCTCGGCATTCGCGCCGGTCATGGCGTGCCACCATGAAATCTCGGTCTGGGCATGCGCGGCGAACGGCATGACGGCAAATCCGCTAAGCCAAAGGCTTGTCAGCTTCATGAAGTAGTCTCCCCCCTTGTGGTGTGCCTGCTCGGGAAGCCAGCGCGACTATCGCGCCGATCTCCCCTGCGACCGAGTTTGTCCCGGCATTCGGAGCCACCTTAAGCCGAGCGCCGCGGCCAGAGTCAATTCTTGCCGCAGGACGGCCCGGCACCCCCGCTCGGGCTGATGACCGCACGCCAGGCGCAAGTTGTTTCGGATGCCTGGTCCGATCCTCGGCGCGGCACGCCGCAGCCGCAAAAAATGCCTTCTGGACGCATGACGCGCAACTTTGCTACCTGCACGGCGCCTCAGACGAAAGAAATATTGCGCGGCCGAACCGGACCGTGATTGGCTGGCGCGGCGATCTCCTCGCAAGAGTCGTCCATCGCATCAAGTCTCGACAGGAGGTTTCCGATACTGCTGTCATGCCTGCTCGAATCCGACGGTCGCTTGTCCCAAGCCGAGCCGATGCCGTGAAAGAGAGTGGCTCCCTTGCCGCGCGTGACGCCGAACTGATCACTCCCGAGGATCTTCCCCTCTGGGTGCCGGGCGAGATCGTGACCGACAGCGGCAACCTGCGGTGGCGGGGCATAGGCCAGCGGACCTATCGGTATCGCGGTCTCGATGTCGAGATCCCGCCGATGGATCACTACATGATCGTCCACTACCTGCACGGGGTCACACCGATGGACCGGCAGGTGGGCGGGCGCTGGTCGCGGACGGAATGCCAGCCCGGCATTTTCTCGTTGCTGAGCTTGGCCACGGATTCCCACTGGCACTGGACGCAGCCGCTTGAAGTCTCGCATGTCTACCTGTCGGGCGAGGTTCTGGCGAAGGTCGCGGGCGACATGCAGGGCCGGGACGTGGCGCAGGTGACGCTGCACGACGTGCTGCATGGCAGCGACCCCACGCTGACCCTCATCGCGGCCGAGGTCCTGCGAGAGGTCCGGCGCGGTGGCGACGGAAGCCCGCTTTATGCCGAGGCGCTGTCGATCCAGCTCGCGGTTCACCTGCTGCGCAACTATGCCACCTGCCAGTTCCGCGAGAAGGCGCCGCGCCAGCTGACCCCTGCCCAGCGCCGGCGACTGGATGACTACATCGAGTCCAACCTGGAAGGCGCCCTGACGATCGAGGGGATGGCAATGGTCCTGGGGGTAGGCGTCTGGACCCTGAACCGCCTGCTGCGCAGCACCTTCGGCTGCTCGGCCCATGGCCTTGTCACCGTCCGCCGGGTGCAGCGGGCGCGGGCGCTGATGTCCAACCGTTCGCTGTCGTTGAAGCAGATCGCGGCGGCGGCAGGTTTTTCAGACCAGGCGCACATGACCCGCATCTTCAGGTCGCATCTCGGCACCACGCCGGGACGGCTGCGGGACGGCGGCGATCACCGGATGGTTCAAGGAACTGTTCCATCTGTTCAAGACGCGGCGGAGGGCGGTTCATAATCTTTCGTCAACCAAGGCGCAGATGCTGTCCTTGGCCGGGGGTCCGGGGAGGGACCCCCAACCCAGGAGGAGAAAAGGAAATGGCTCTGGATTCTCATCTCTCGCCGCAGGCCGAGGCGTCGGCAGGCCAGCAGGTGCTGGACGCGCTGATCATCGGGGCCGGGGTGGCGGGGCTTTATCAGTTGCACCAGCTGCGACAGCTCGGCCTCAAGGTGCGGGCCTTCGACACGGCCAGCGACGTGGGCGGCACCTGGTACTGGAACCGCTATCCCGGCGCCAAGTTCGACTCGGAAGCCTATATCTACCAGTACCTGTTCTCGGAGGATCTCTACAAGAACTGGTCATGGAGCTCGCGCTTTCCCGAGCAGCCCGAGATCGAGCGCTGGCTGGGCTATATCGCCGACAGCCTCGACCTGCGGCGCGACATCAGCTTCTCGACCACGATCACCAGCGCCGTCTTTGACGAGGACCGGAACCGCTGGACCGTCACCACCGACAAGGGCGAGGATTATGACACCCAGTTCCTGGTGACCTGCGGCGGGATGCTGTCGGCGCCCATGGCGGACGTGTTCCCCGGTCCGGACGACTTCAAGGGCCAGATCGTTCATACGTCGCGCTGGCCCAAGGAGGATATCGACGTCACCGGCAAGCGCGTCGGCGTGGTCGGCATCGGCGCCACCGGCATCCAGGTGATCCAGACCATCGCCGACAAGGTGGCCGAGCTGAAGGTCTTTGTCCGCACGCCACAATATGTGCTGCCGATGAAGAACCCCTCCTATGGCCCCGAGGAGGTCGCCGCGTACAAGGCCCGCTTCGAGGAGCTGCGCCAGACGCTGCCCAACACCTTCACCGGCTTCGAATACGACTTCGAGAAGCAGTGGAAGGACCTGACCCCCGAGGAACGCCGCGCGCATCTCGAGGATTGCTACGAGAACGGCTCGCTCAAGCTGTGGCTGGCCTCCTTCGGCGAGATGTTCTTCGACCCCGAGGTCAGCGAGCAGGTGTCCGAGTTCGTGCGCGAGAAGATGCGCGCCCGGCTGAAGGACCCGAGGCTCTGCGAGCTGCTGATCCCGACCGACTACGGTTTCGGCACCCACCGCGTGCCGCTGGAGATGAACTACCTGGAAGTCTATCTGCGCCCGAATGTCGAGGCGGTGCCGGTCAGGGACAACCCGATCGCCCGCATCACGCCCGAAGGGATCGAACTGGCGGATGGCACCCGTTACGATCTCGACGTCATCATCCTCGCGACCGGCTTCGACGCCGGGACGGGCGCCCTGACGCGCATCGACATCCGCGGCCGCGGCGGACGTTCGCTGCGCGAGGAGTGGGGCCGCGACATCCGCACCACCATGGGGCTGATGGTGCATGGCTATCCGAACATGTTCACGACGGCGGTGCCGCTCGCGCCCTCGGCCGCGCTCTGCAACATGACGACCTGCCTGCAGCAGCAGACGGAGTGGATCACCGACGCGATCCGCACCATGCAGGAACAGGGCAAGTCGGTGATCGAGCCGACGGCGGAAGGCGAGGAGGCCTGGGTCCGGCACCATGACGAGACGGCCAGCGCGAACCTGATTTCCAAGACCAACAGCTGGTACCTGGGATCGAACGTGCCGGGCAAGCCGCGCCGGGTGCTGTCCTATACCGGCGGCGTCGGCACCTATCGCCGCAAATGCGCCGAGGAGGCTGCGGCCGGCTATCCCAGCTTTGCAATGGCATGAACAGGACCGCGCCGGCGCGGGGAGGCGCCGGCGCGGCCGCACAACGGGAACCACAAGGGAGGACAGGATGAACGAGGACTTCAGGGCGGCGGCCGACCGCGTGCTGAACGGCGTCGTCAGCAGCAATCCGAGGGTGCCGGGCGTCGTCGCGATGGCGACCGACCGGCAGGGTAATTTCTACGAAGGTGCCGCAGGCCAGCGCAGGCTCGACCGCGACGAGCCGATGACGGTGGACAGCGTCTTTGCGCTGTTCTCGACCACCAAGGCGATCACCGCCACGGCCGCGCTGCAGCTGGTCGAGGACGGCAGGCTGGACCTCGACGCCCCTGCCGAGACCTATGCGCCCGACATCGGCACGCTGCAGGTGATCGAGGGCTTCGACGCGCAGGGCGAGCCGATCCTGCGGGCGCCGAAACGCAAGGTCACCACGCGGCAGCTTCTGACCCATACCGGAGGCTTCGGCTACGACTTCTTCAGCGAAACCTACAACCGGCTTGCACAGGACAAGGGCCAGCCGAGCGTGATCACCGCCTCGCGCGCGGCCATCATGACGCCCTTGCAGTTCGACCCCGGCGAGCAATGGGAATACGGCAGCAACATCGACTGGGTCGGCCAGGTGGTCGAGGGCATCACCGGCAGGCGCCTGGGCGAGGTCTTCCAGACCCACATCTTCGAGCCGCTGGGCATCGCCGACATGACCTTCGAGCTGAACGACCGGCTGCGGGCCCGCCTTGCAGGGATGCACACGCGCAATGCAGACGGCAGCCTCACCGCGACGGACTTCGAGCTGCCCGACAAGCCCGAGATCCACATGGGCGGGCACGGTCTCTATGGGACAGTCGGCGACTACATGCGCTTTATCCGCATGTGGCTGAACGACGGGCGCGGCGAGAACGGGCAGGTTCTGAAGCCCGAAACGGTGGCCATGGCCGAGCGCAACCACCTGGGCGACGCAAAGGTCACGATGCTGCCCGGCGTGATCCCGTCACTGTCGAACGACGCCGAGTTCTTTCCCGGCCTTTCCAAGTCCTGGTCCCTGCCCTTCATGATCAACGACGAGGCGGCGCCTACCGGTCGCCCTGCGGGGGCGCTGGGCTGGGCGGGGCTTGCCAACCTGTTCTACTGGATCGACCGGCGGAACGGCATTGGCGGCTTCTGGGCCACCCAGATCCTGCCCTTCGGCGACCCGGTGTCCTTCACGGGTTACATCGATTTCGAGACCGCCTGGTACCAGTCGCAGCGGCAGGCGGCGTGATCACGGGGGTAGGGTCGCCCCTGCCCCATAGGAACAATCGCTCAACAACAGGGAAGGACAGAACCGATGCCATGCTACCTGATCGCCGAGGTGAAGGTCACCGACGACGGCTGGATCCCGGATTACGCCGCCAGGGTCCACGACATCGTCGCGCGCCACGGTGGGCGCTACCTGTCGCGCAGCGGCAGGATCGAGGCGCTTGAAGGCGAGGCGCCCGATGCCTCGCTGGTGGCGCTGATCCAGTTCCCCTCGCGCGAGGCCGCGATGGAGTTCGCCGCAGATCCCGACTACGCGCCTTTCGGCCAAGCGCGGCAGGCAGGCAGCGTCAGCAACTTCTACCTGATCGACGACACCGATGTGGCGGGAACGATCCCCTATCTGGGCAAGGGATAAGCGCCGCAACCGGCATCCGGCAGCCTTGGCCGGGCCGGGGTCCTGCCCTGCAGACCGCCGCAGATCGCCCTGCGGTGGTCTGCCAGACCAAGAAGCCGGGCCGCTGCCCGACTCCGTGCTCAGTGCACCTCCGCGGAGGGGCGGTCATCGCAGAGGATGTTCTGGCTGATGATGTATCCGGCCTGACGGCTGCGGGTTCCTCATCTCGGTGTAGGTTCTCCGGTCCAGGTGGGTGTCAGCAGCCAGACCCGACCGGAACACCGGCGGTGACCACCTCCGCCAGAACCTACGCCACTTCGCGGGACAGCATTCCCCCTGTGGGCATCCGTGCCTTCATCCAAACTTTCAAAGGATGTCGTTGCTAAAAATAAAGGCACCTCAAAGTGGGAAGCGCATTGAAGATTGACAGGTGTCTTAGGGTCCTGACCCTAAGTTTCATGGCCAGAACATAACGGTGGCTGCGAGCGCGATGGCGCAGAGGAAGACCTTCGGGCATCT
>NZ_JBHLWE010000066.1:0-9705 GCF_042432925.1 Paracoccus niistensis
GCCAGGTCTCCTCGCCACCTCAGCATCACGCACATAACCTGAAATCAATGGGTCCTGACCCTAGAAGAGCGTCCAAGGCTCCCAATACACCAGCGAGCAGTTCCAGCGCCTGCTCCACGACCACGGCATCACCTGCTCGATGAGCCGGGCCGGCAACGTATGGGACAACTCTGCAATGGAGAGCCTTTTCTCCTCGCTGAGAACCGAACGGACTGCCTGCAAGGTCTACTGCACGCGTGACGCCCCCTGGGCCGACGTGTTCAACTACGTCGAGCGCCTCTACAATCCGCAGCGACGCCATTCGAAGCTGGGCTATCTCAGCCCAGTGGCATTCGAGGCCCGCATTATGCAAACTTAACCTGGTGTCCACGAAATCGGCAGCAGGCCAATCGTGGTGGGTGGCCCATAGGCCGCCGGCACATCCCGCCAGCGGCAGCCCGTCTTGAGCACGTGCAAAATGCCCGAGATCACCCGACGGTCGTCCACCCGGGGCTTCCCCGGCAACCCCCGCGGCTCAATGGCCGCCCAAGCCTTATCCGAAGGCCAGAACAGATGTGCCATGATCTCGGCTCCCCATCGAACCCAATTACGGAGAATATTGCCGCAGAAGATCAGAAGCCTGTATGGGTTCTCTACCTAGTCTCGATGACCTTGACAGAGCCGCTTCGTGCCAGCGATGTCAGGCTGGACGGAGGTCGCTCTGGTGATCCAGAATGATCCGAGTTTGCCCGCCATGTCATTTACCTGCTCCTGCAGCCGGCCTTCGTGATCCACGCGCTTGCGAATGACGTAGCGGATCTCTCCTGCGGGTCCGAGGATTGCGGTGGAGCCGCCATAGAAGGTGAACTCGCGCCCAGCCCCGTCGCGGACCCGCCGGCCCTGCACGATCTCGGCTATCGTGTCGAACGCGATCTGCTGGTCGGGCCCCACCCGCCGCGCCGAGCGGATCGACTCGATCACGGGCAACTCATAGCCGCCTAAGCGAAACTGATTGGTTCCCGGACTAACGAGGCCAAATTCGCGCGCGTTCTCTGGCCGGGCAGCCAGCAGGCCGAGGACACCGGCCTGCCGACGCAGCTCTGCTGGGCTGCACGGCTGGCCTGGATCGCCTTCGAACTTCATGCGGCTGAAGCTGAGATCGTCCAGAGGCCGCATCGGTATGGTCGGCCCGCCCCAGCTCAGAGCTTCCTCGGTCATGTGCATCGTGCCCTCGCCGAAGATGCCCCGGTGTCCGAAGGCGCTGATCAGCGCTTCGCGGTAGGCCCAGTCATCATCCGCAACCAGGTCGCGGTCGGCCGTGACGAGCGCGCGGAGGTAGTCACCGAAGCGGATATCTACCGGCGGGCAGTAGTCGATCGCCCGGATGCACAGCTGCAGCATCTGGCTTGCTAACCGCCGGACCTCGGCCACCAAGATGTCAACAAGCCCCTCAGGCAAGTCGCCCGGTAAGAGCTCGCCTGACCCTCCAGTGGCGAGCTTGACAAAGCGCCGCGTGCGTCGCTGGTAAAGCGTCAGAAAGGTCGCGACGACTGCACGGGCAAGGACCTGGCCCCGCTCGTGTGGCAAGACTCCCGCTTGTTCAAGTGTAAGAATTTCTCGAGGACCCTCCCCTCCTTTCCCCTCCGGGCCAAACTCCTTGTCAAGATCGGAGAGAGTTCGAAGCGCCTCTTGTCCAGCGCCAAGACCCATGCCGAACTCGCCCGCAATGCGGATGAGAACGCCAGAGTTGAGGAGATTGCCGCGCGAGGCTGCAACGGCGGCCTTCACGAAACTTTCGAAGGTAAAATGCTGGAAGAAGGCCACCAGATCTGCGAAAGCCTCGTGGAAGGCCAACACGTCGGGATGGCTGGCGATCATGAAATGTGAACGGGCTCCGTCCAGCAGAGCATGCGTCATCTCGTGCGAGATGATGTCGTGGGAAGCAGAGGTAAAGACGTAGCCCACCCCCTTCTGGGCCGTAGGCGTCGTTTCCTTTGCTTGGAAGTAGCCGAAGACGATCTCGCCGCTGCTGCGCGCGTACCAAGCGTTGGCATCCTCCGCCCCGTGGGGGCGCAACAGAAGACACGTGCGCTCGTTTTGGGGGTCAAACCCCCACGTCGGGTTCCGGCCGAGCGCTACCTTGAAGTTGTCGTAGGTTGTCATCGCCACGGCATAGACCATCTGCTGGTGGAAGCGGGGATCTGACAATGACGGGTCGTAGCCACCCCGCAGCAGGACATGCGGATGGTCGGGCTCGGCCTCTGGCCAGGTTCGGCCGTCCAGGCTGCTGGCGCTGACCTCCAGCACCTTGCCGCGGAAGCCCCTCCTCAGCGGCTCGTACTGGACCTTGGTGGCGGCTATGCCCCCGGCAAGCCGGGAAACTGATGGGTCCGCGGCAAAGATCTTGAGGGGCCGATACACCGGCTCTTCCGGCTTGCGTGTATGAAGCTTTGTCCCGCCAGCCCTCTCGACGCGCTCGCCGATGCGATAGGTCTGATCCTCGCCCGGCTCCGGCACCCTCCCTCCGGGGACAGCCCGCCCGGCCGCGCCCGCCTCGCGGCTTTGGGCAACGGCAGTGACGGCATCCGGCGCCTGCGGTGCAGGGGGCAACTCGGCCATCGACATCAGACCCCCAGCAAAGGCGCCATGCGACGAGACGGCGAGCAGTCGAGCAAGGGGTTTTGCCGGCGCGGCTCGCCGAATGCGAGAAGCACCCGGTCGAGAAAATCCCTGTTGGCGACACCGCCGATTCCTTGGGATAGAACCCCGTTGGCATACCGGGTGAAGTCCCCCTGTCCGTTGTTCTCATACGCAAGTTCTGTTGCGGTGCAGGCGCTGAACAGGATTTCACGCTGGGGTCCGGCCGCCGACCGCGCGCCGGCACGGAGGGCCGGCAGCCGGTTGCGATAGTTCTGCTTCATCGCCTCGCTGGGGGGCAGATAGCGAGGGCGGATATCCAAATCGCGCGCGCTGGAACGGGCGCGCAGGCTTCGTTGCGCCCGCAGGGCGGCACGCGTGGCCGTACCAGAATGGCAACAATCGAAGAAGCAGGTGAGTGCCACCCCCTCCATCAAGCCCGAGAAGATCTGCCTGAGTTCGTCGTCCACCACCAGCCCACCGGGTGCCGAGTCGCAGTCCACTGCGCAGAGGCATTGGTCTTCGACCTCGTCGCCGTCGTTGTCTGTCATGGTCGTGCCGTGACCGGCATACTGGATTACGATGCTTTCACCCGGACGCGCCCCGGTAACGAGGTCACCGACGCGACGCCGGATTCTATCGCCTGTCGCCTCGCCGTTGAGCATGAGTTCTCCTGTGTAGCCGAGTCCCTCCAGCGTCCTCAGCCAGAGCCGGGCGTCGTTCACGCAGCCGTTCAGAGGGCTGCGCTCGTAAGCGTCAATGCCGATGCAGAGTGCGATTCGCCGACCCGACGCGCTGGTGCCTGCGACGGGCTGGACTTGGGTCTTAGCAGGTCCACCATCAGTGCCCGAAGGCTTGGTCGGGATTTGCCCCAAAACGCCTTCCTGCGGCGGGATGGCGGCCGCTGCGGACAGGAAGTCCTGAAGGTGCTCAGGCCAGTCAACCTGCCCGCTCCATGGATCCATGGCATCCGCCGCGCGGCCTTGATCGCTGAAGGGCACGATGTCCTCGCCACGCTGCCGGTCGAGCACGCGTCGAACAATGCTGTTCAGCGTCGCAGGATCATTGTCAAAGCCCCCGTGCGTTGTGGAAAGGCTGGCCTCGCCCGCGGCCTCGTCTCGGCTTTGCGACCAGACGACCGAGCCGACCGGCGACGAGTCTCCGTTCAGGCCAAAGATGCGGCGCGTCTGTCCGTCTTCCCGCAGCGATGTCTCAAGCCCGAGGATCGGCGTATTCCGCGCGCGCTCCAACGCCCCGTGAATGAGGTAGAGGAGCGACTTGCGATAAATCGGGCTCACGGTGTCTGCGCGTTCAAGCGCCTTGCGCATGGTGAAGAGCGTCAAGGAGCCAACTTTCTCCCCGAGCAACGGGGCGAGCGCCGCGTGAAACAGGGCGTTAGTGATAGCTGGCGCCATGAAATGGGCCGTCTTTATTCTGCCTCCTTCATGCGCGAGACGGTGCAGGAAATAGGCGTGGAAGATTGCGCCTGCGCTGTGCCCAACGGCGTGGATTGCGAGGTCGTCTTGATGCGCATTCTGAAACTCTGCCGTCTTGGCAGCGACATACGCTGCCCCGCCGTCGTCGGCGCTGGCGCGCTCGGCACTGAACTTCATGCCGTCCCAAATGCGGCCGCCTTGCAGCGCCCGGACGAGATCCTCGATTAGCGGGTCCGTGAAAAAGGCCCGCGTCCCGGGTGTGCCAAATGGGCGGGCAACTGTGTCCTCGAGCATTTGACGGATCGTTTCGCCGAGCCCAGTCTCCCAGATGAAGAAGACTGGGTATATTTCGTTCCTCTTCCAGAAGGAAAGCTGTGACATCGCCCCTGCAACAGCGCCCGACTCTGGCACCAGTCCGCCGTGGGCATAGAAGAGCAGATGGGCAGGTCGCTGCCGCGCCTTTTGCGCGTTGATGTAGGCGGGCAAGTCCTCCTCAAAGATGCGGTCTACATCGCCTTGGTCCGTCTCGATGAGCCCCCCGGACGAGAAGCGGCCGCGCCGGAGGTTGATCACATGGTTCACCAGTTCGGGGTCAATGACCAGATTGCCAAGCGAACTGGCACGCCCGAGCAGTCTTCCGTCATCCTCCCCCGTGGGGTGCTCGGCCCCGGACATGTCATCGGTCTGCCGTGCGCCGGGCTCCATGCCGCGCAGGATCTGCGTGACTCGGCCGTGGCGTGCGTCGAAGGGTTCCCTCGCCCTCCCTCCTTCCCGTGAAGGCAAGGCAGTATCGGCGATTTGGCGGATTACCTGCTGCTTATCCAAGCTTTCGCCCGGGCAGGTCTTGCCCGACATCTCGTTGTGGAATCGCAGCGCTTCGGCAGGCAGGTTGAAGTGTGTTTGGACAGACTTCATGACTTTCAGGACGGCCTGCCACTGGTCGTCGCCCGGACTCTCGCGCCCATGGTCGAAGTCGCCGATCATCTCGATCATGAAAGGGCCAGACGTTGCGTTGCCATTAAATCCGATTGCACTGGCTGGCGCCCAATTGAAGTTGCGACCGATCCAGATCGTGCCGTCAGGAGCCACGGTCACATGCTGGGCGATGTCGCTCCAACCCTTGGTTTCGGTATGATAGCGCCACATTCCCAGCAGCGTCGGCAGCCCTCGATAGTCACGCTGCCGAGGCCGCCAAGTGTGATGGAGGTGGACCTCGGTGATCCGGCGGGTCCAAGGGAAATCGTCGACAACCTCTTGGAACTCGTTAGTGGTCACACTCTCGAAGGTGGTTCTGGTCATGGCTTAGCTCCCAGACTGTCGTATACGCGGCCTAGTGCCGCACAATGATCCGGAACGGTCCCCCGGCACGTAAGCCTGCCGCAATCCGCGCCTCGCAGGCGCGCAGCGTCGCCGCGTTCCCTTCCACGCCAATGCAGCCGTTTGTGCCCCGGCTCGGGCCATCAGGATGAATGCGGAATAGGCTTCGACCAAAGACCTGGGTGCCGTCTGTAGGGTCGAGGTCGAATGAATATCCCACGCCATGCGCAACCATGCCGACGGTCGTCCGGTTCGGGCGATGGTTGCTCACACGGTAGATTCCGGGCGGCAGCGGACCATTGGTCGCCCTGAAATCCCGGGCGCCACCTCCGCTAGTCGCTTGGAAGACAACCTCGCCCAGACCGTCTGCAGCATGGATGGCCAGTATCCCCTCGATCGCTGGGAAACCGCGGCGGCTGGTGAACACGCTTGTTCCGTCAAAGGAGGCGAGAACGCGGGGAACCGACCGCGCGTTGGCCTCAAGATCGAACGTAGGAAAGGCTGGCGGCAAGGCGCGGGAGGAACTCGCCGGCTCGAACTCTTCCGTCAGCGCCTTCAACGCGAGTTGCTGCTCGAGCGACAGTTGTGCCATCGCCGCGTCGAAGGCCGCGCGCCTGGTTTGATAGAGTTCAAGCGTCACCTCGCCTAGTCCCTCCGCAGCGAGCCCATCCGCTGCCGCCTGGACCTGAAGCCAGTCGGTTAAGCTATCGCTACCGCGGGAGGAGGTGGCCCGCCGCGCGAGCTCGTTTAGAATCGACGCAATCTGCTCGTCGTAGAACTCCGAACGCGCGGCCTCCGGCAGCCGTCGTAGCAGCCCCAGCAGCCTCACCGCCTGTGCGGCCGTTGACTCGCTTTGGACCGCCGATGATGCGCCACGGGTAGTGGAATCACGTCCGCCGCCCCGTGCCAAAGGCTTTTCACCGCCACGCCCCAAGGCTTCGGCCAGGAGGAAGCCTGATGCGACGCCGACCAGACCAATAACCAGGAGTTCAGCGGAGCGAGAGGCGACCGACCCAGAGCCGGGGGGTAAGGCGGCCGAACCACCGTCGAACTGCTCCATCTCCTCGATCACCGCGTCGAGTGTGGCATCGTCCACCCGACCGGTGGCATTCAAGCCGCGCGCCTCTTGGAAGCTGCGCAACAACATGTCGGGATCGGCACTCCGGACACCTTCAGCGTAGCCGAGCGTCCCTAGCATCTCGCCCACAGCTTCCAGCTCACTCGCAGCCGCGTTCGGCTCGAAAGCGCGTGCACCGTCAGTGAAGACACGCTTGGCCTTGGCTAGCCAAACCTTGCACTCGGCCAGGCCCGCAAGCGCAGGATTGATGCGCTTCCTGACGCCCCGCACATCATCGCGCTCGGCAGGGTCGTTGCAGCCTGCGACCTTCCAGTAGGCGACCGCGGCGAGAAAGCCCGGTCCAGGCTCGCGGCACAGTTCGGGATTCTCTTCAAGCGGCATGCCGATCTCTGCTCCGCGCTTACGGAAGTTCTCGCGCCCGGTGAGCTGTATGAACCCCGATCCGCGATAGTCCCAGCCGTCGTTGGGGAGGTGATTGCCCAAGCGTCCGCCGTAGACGTGGTTCGCAATCGCCTTGGGATTGCCCGCCAGGATCCGTGCTTGAGCCGGGGTGACGCGCCTCGGGAACACCTCGACCAGCCGGGCTGCGGAATAGTTCATGTTCTCGTCAAGGCGCGCTAGCCCGTTCGTCTCGTGTGCGATCTGGGTCATGAAGTGCTGCACCCGCCGGGACGTCGCAATTTCCGCGCTCTCCGCATGGTGCCAGTTAGCCGCAATAGCCTGAGTCAACTCGGGCCGTGCATTTGGCGCAAAACGCCGAATGGATGCAGCATCGATCATGATCGTTACTCCTAAGCTACGGGACCTGTTGCTCCTCGGGCCTGCAAGTCGTCAAAGCCGGATTGAGCGAGCTCTGCCGCCCCATCATCTCCGGTGCGGGCGCCCGAGATAGTCATCCGGAACATCGTCAAAGCGTTCGGGCTGAACGGCAGGCTGAGCTCCGAGAACAAAGGTCTAGGATCACTCTCCAGAAGTATTCTGATGACACATCGGGAGCTCACGGCGAAGGAGGCCGGTTCTGCGTCGGCCTTTGCCAACATATCTGCCGCGTATGCCGAAATGTCAGAGCGCGGCATCACAGCCTAGCCACAAGGCTTCGAGCGATCGGCCTTCTCCCCAGCACTGTCGCGATGTCCGTCCGGGTCACGCCCATGCGCCCCCCCCCCGCTAAGATGGCAGCATTCGCAATTCTGGCGAACAGTCCCGCTCATTCGGCAGACTCCCCGCCTGTCGGATCGTTGTAAGTCAGTTCGCCCTCGGCGCGCCCTTTCATGGCGCGGAGGTTCGTCCATATGGTGCGCTCATCGCGCAGGATTGCGGACAGACTCTGCCATTCGAAATCCTTCGGACGCTCTTCGAGCTCCGAGGTCAAACAAGACATTTCACTCCCCCATGAAAGAGGAGTAAAAATGACCTATTTGCCATAATTACCAGAAAAAGCGCTGCACTTCAACTCTCGTCGCCTCGGCTTTCGGGACTTGGGGAAACGTTCTTAAATCGTTGGGTCCTTTGCGCAAGTTTCCAGCTCTGCTGGGCTCTGCTGCACAAATCTCGTGAGGGCCAGAGTTTCCCTTTCCCAGAGGGAGTTATTCCTTGGCCTCAATCATGGGTGTGCCGAGCGCGGTGAAGCCGTTCAGGACGGCAACACGCACTTGGAACTCTGCAACCTGACGGTCGAAGTCCCGGGCGGACAGGCGCTGCCCCAGCAGTTTCACACAGTGCATCTTGGTCTCTACACGGCTTCGGCGGTAATACCCGCTCCATCGCCGCCAGATGGTGCGCCCGACCCGCTTCGATGTCCGCAGGATCTCGTTTCGTGCAATGGCCCCGGCGGTGTCGGGCTTCCAGGGTTTCGCATTCTTGCGGGGCGGGATGATCGCCGCAGCCCCGCGAGAGGCAATGGCGTCGTGGCACTTGCGGGTGTCGAAGGCACCGTCAGCGTTCGCGGGGCTCACCGCTGCCGATCTCCTGCTCGGGCGGGATCTGGCCGAGCAGTTCGGGCAATGAGGAGGGCCAGCAAACAGTCCGGGCGACTGTTTGCCCGACGAATGGCGCATCGCCGATCCCACTGGTGGTGAACTCGGCCGCACGGATTTCCAGGGTTTTCTCATCGATCCCGATGTGGATCTTGCGCCAGACGCGCCGTTTGGGGCCGCCGTGCTTGCGGGCATTCCACTCGCCTTCGCCCTCGACCTTGATGCCGGTGCTGTCGACCAGCAGGTGCCGCGGGCCCTCCGAGTTGCGGTGGGGGATGTTCACATTCAGGGTCTTCTAGCGCCGCGACAGCGTGCTGAAGTCAGGCACGGCCCAGTCCAGACCGATGAGCCGCAACAGGCTTTCGACGAACCCCGTGGTCTGCCTCAGCGCCATCCCGAAAAGCACCTTCATCGTCAGGCAGGTTTGGATCGCGGCCTTGCTGTAGTCGGGTTGCCGCCCCCGCTTGCCGGTCGGTGCGGCTTCCCAGTTCATGGCGGGATCAAACCAGACCGTCAACGAGCCACGGCACTTGAGCGCTTCGTTGCAGGCGGGCCAGCTCCGGGTCTTGTAAGTGGGAGGTATCGGTCGGCTCATGCAGACCAGCTACCACGCTGAGTCACAAGAGGAATCCTCCAGGCAAT
Source organism: Paracoccus niistensis (assembly GCF_042432925.1). Classification (NCBI taxonomy): domain Bacteria; kingdom Pseudomonadati; phylum Pseudomonadota; class Alphaproteobacteria; order Rhodobacterales; family Paracoccaceae; genus Paracoccus; species Paracoccus niistensis. Next base: position 9,066 of record NZ_JBHLWE010000066.1, read on the forward strand.
TTGTGCAACAGAGCCACACCCAGGCCTTCACCAGCGTGCCGTCGACCGAGAAGTGCTCGTCCGACAGCAGCGGCGCGACCTCGCGGTGCGCGAGGATCGCCGTAAGGAACTTCCGGGCCATGTCGGTCGTGAGCAGGCGGTCACGGTTCTTCGAGAACACCGTCGGCACCCAGACAGGATCGTCGATGCCGAGGCCCACGAACCACCGGAACAGCAGGTTGTAGTGCATCTGCTCCATCAGCTGCCGCTCGGAGCGCACCAAGAACAGGATCTGGATCAGGCTCGCGCGCACCAGCCTTTCCGGCGCGATGGAAGGGCGTCCCTCGGACGAATAGAGCCGGTCGAACTCGGTATCGAGGCTGGCCAGCGCGTCGTTGACGATCTCGCGCACCTTGCGCAACGGGTGCCGGGCCGGGATCCGCTCCTCAAGGCTGATATAGCTGAACAGCGCCCCCGTCACCTCGTCCGCCCCGCGCATCCCTCACCCCCAAAACGTAGCGGTGAGGATGAATCACGTCCCGAAAACCGCGTCGAGGGCCGAGTTCTTCAGCAGCCTGCTAGGGTAAGGACCCATTAAGTTTCATGGCCAGAACATGATGGTTGCGGCGAGCGCGATGGCGCAGAGGAAGACCTTCGGGCA
>NZ_JBHLWE010000067.1:0-3657 GCF_042432925.1 Paracoccus niistensis
ATGCCGGTCGCCACCGCGCAGGCGCTGGTGCCCGGCCTCGTCGTCGTGCCCGCCGATCCCGCGGCCGATGCTGCCAGCCTCGAGCGCCTGGCCGTCTGGGTTATGCAGCGGCTCTCGCCGGTGGTGGCCGCCGATCCCCCCGACGGACTTGTTCTCGACACGACCGGCGCCGATCACCTGCAGGGCGGCGAGGCGGCCATGCTGGAGGCGCTGGTCGGGCGGCTGGTGATGTCGGGTGTCGCGGCCCGTGCGGCGGTCGCCGACACCTGGGGGGCAGCCCATGCCCTGGCGCGCCACGGCGCCGCGCCCACTCTCGTTGCGGCCCCCGGCGCGGCCGAGGTTGCACTGGCACCCCTGCCCCTCCGGGCCCTGCGGCTTCCACCCGCTACCGTCGCCGGGTTGCACACCCTCGGCTTCACCCGCATCGGCGACCTGCTGGGGCAGCCCCGCGCACCGCTGACCCGCCGCTTCGGCCCGGGCCTCTGGCGCAGGATCGACCAGGCCCTGGGCACGGCCGCCGAACCCATCGAGCCTGTCCGCCCCGACGGCCTCGTCGAGGTGCGCCGCGTCTTCGCCGAACCCATCGCCGCCGCCGAGACCATCGCCAGGTATATTGGCAAGCTCGTCGTGGCCTTGTGCGCGCAGATGGAGGAACGGGGCCTTGGCGTCCGCCGGCTCGATCTCCTCTGCCACCGCATCGACAACCAGGTGCAGACGGTGCGGATCGGCCTCGCCCGGCCGGTCCGCGACCCGCAGCCGCTGACCCGGCTCCTCTGCGCCCGCATCGAGACCATCGACCCAGGCTATGGCATCGAGATCATGGTGCTGGCGGCCACCCTGGCCGAGCCGCTGGAGGCCCGGCAGGCCGCGAGCCTGCTGGAGGCGCCTGCGCCCGATCTGGCCGGGCTGATCGACACCCTGGCGAACCGCGTCGGCGCCGGGGCCGTCTACCGCATCGTGGCCGTCCCCAGCGACGTGCCCGAGCGATCCGTGCGCCGCATCCCGGCCTTGGCCGAGGACGCGGGCGACGGGTGGCCGAGCCACTGGCCTCGTCCTGCGCGCCTCCTGCCCCGCCCCGAGCCCATCGAGACCCTGGCGCTCCTGCCTGACCACCCGCCCGCGTGGTTCGCCTGGAAGGGCGTGCGGCGGCGCGTGCGCCGCGCCGACGGGCCGGAGCGCATCTTCGGGGAATGGTGGACGCGCGATGCCGAGCGGACGGCGGTGCGCGACTACTTCCGGGTCGAGGACGACGCCGGCGAGCGCTACTGGATCTACCGCGCGGGCGACGGCGAGGACGCCGCCACCGGGTCGCACCGCTGGTTCCTCCACGGGATCTTCGGATGAGCGGGCCGCGCTACGCCGAACTGCAGGTCACCTCGCAGTTCTCCTTTCTGCGCGGGGCCTCCTCGGCCGAGGAACTGTTCGCCACAGCCGCCGCCATGGGGATCGCGGCCCTGGCGGTGACCGACCGCAACAGCCTCGCCGGGATCGTGCGGGCGCACGAGGCGGCGAAGGCCACCGGCCTGCGGCTCATCGTGGGCTGCCGGCTGGACCTGGCCTGCGGCATGGCGGTGCTGGCCTATCCCACCGACCGGGCCGCCTATGCGCGCCTCTGCCGCCTCCTCACCCTCGGCAAGGGGCGAGCCGGCAAGGGCAAGTGCCATCTCGACTGGTCCGATCTCGCCGCCCATGCCGAGGGGCTGATCGCCGTCCTGGTGCCGGACTTGGCCGACGAGGCCTGCGGGATGCGCCTGCGCCGCCTGCGCGAGGCCTTCGGGGACCGGGCCTACCTGGCCCTGACCCTGCGCCGGAGGCCCAACGACCAGCTGCGGCTGCATGAGCTTGCGACGCTCGCCGCCCGCATGCGGGTGTCGACGGTGGTCACCAACGATGTGCTCTACCACGAGCCCTCGCGCCGCATCCTCCAGGACGTGGTCACCGCCATCCGCCACACCACCACCGTCGAGGCCTTGGGCCTGCGCCGCGAGCGCCATGCCGACCGCCATCTCAAGCCGCCCGCCGAGATGCACCGCCTCTTCACGCGCACCCCCGAGGCTCTGGCCCGCACGCTCGAGATCGCCGACCGCTGCCGCTTCTCGCTGGACGAACTCCGCTACCAGTATCCCGAGGAACGCGACGACCCGGCACTCACCCCGCAGGAGACGCTGGAGCGGCTCACCTGGGAGGGTGCAGCCTGCCGCTACCCGGAGGGCGTCCCTGACGAGGTGGCGGCCACCTTGGCGCACGAGTTGCGGCTGATCGGCAGACTTGCCTATGCCCCCTACTTTCTGACGGTCCACAGCATCGTCCGCTTCGCCAGGTCGAACGGGATCCTCTGCCAAGGGCGCGGGTCGGCCGCGAACTCGGCGGTGTGCTATGTCCTCGGCATCACCTCGATCGACCCCGGCCGCAACGACCTCCTTTTCGAGCGCTTCGTCTCCGAGGAGCGGCACGAGCCGCCGGACATCGACGTCGACTTCGAGCATGAGCGCCGCGAGGAGGTCATCCAGTGGATCTACGGTAACTACGGCCGCGACCGTGCCGCGCTTTGCGCCACCGTCATCCGCTACCGGGCCAAGGGGGCACTCAGGGACGTGGGCAAGGCGGTCGGCCTGCCGGAAGACCTGATCCGCGCCCTGTCCTCGCAGATCTGGGCCTGGTCGGAGGAGGGCGTCACCGACACCCAGATCCGCGAGTTGAACCTCGATCCCACCGATCGCCGCATCCGCCTGACCATGGAATTGGCGGCCCAGCTTCACGGCGCGCCGCGGCACCTCAGCCAGCATCCCGGCGGCTTTGTCCTGACCCATGACCGGCTCGACGATCTGGTGCCGATCGAGCCCGCGGCCATGGAGGGGCGCCAGATCATCGAATGGGACAAGGACGACATCGACGCGCTCCGCTTCATGAAGGTCGATGTGCTGGCCCTGGGCATGCTCAGCTGCATGCGGCGCGGACTGGACCTTCTGGCCGATCACAAGGGCATCCGTCACGATCTGGCGACGATCCCGCCCGAAGACCCCCGCACCTATGCCATGATCCGGCGCGCCGACACGCTCGGCACCTTCCAGATCGAAAGCCGCGCGCAGATGGCGATGCTGCCGCGGATGCAGCCCCGCACCTTCTACGACCTCGTCATCCAGGTCGCCATCGTGCGCCCCGGCCCGATCCAGGGCGACATGGTCCATCCTTATCTGCGCCGGCGGGCCAATCCCAAGCTGGTGGACTATCCCACCCCCGAGCTGAAGGATGTCCTGCACAAGACCCTCGGCGTGCCCCTGTTCCAGGAACAGGCCATGCGCGTCGCTATTGTCTGCGCGGGCTTCACGCCCGGGGAGGCGGATCTCCTGCGCAAGTCCATGGCCACCTTCAAGTTCACCGGCGGCGTCTCGGCCTTCCGCGACAAGCTCGTCTCCGGCATGGTCGCGAAGGGATACGATCCCGACTTCGCCGAGCGCACCTTCCGCCAGCTGGAGGGCTTCGGCTCCTACGGCTTTCCCGAAAGCCATGCCGCTTCCTTCGCGCTGATCGCCTATGCCTCGGCCTGGCTGAAGTGCTGGCACCCCGACGTCTTCTGCGCGGCGCTCCTGAACAGCCAGCCCATGGGATTCTACGCACCCGCGCAGATTGTGCGCGACGCCCGCGACCACGGCGTCG
>NZ_JBHLWE010000068.1:0-578 GCF_042432925.1 Paracoccus niistensis
GATGAGCAACCTTTTCCGGCTGGCCGATGAGCAGCTGGCGCGGCTGCGGCCCTTCTTTCCGCAGAGCCATGGCAAGCCGCGTGTCGATGATCGGCGGGTGGCTCTGGTGGCATGATCTTCGTCAACCGCGACGGGTTACGGTGGCGGGACGCTCCCCGGGAGGATGGTCCTGCGAAGACGCTTTACAACCGTTGGAAGCGGTGGGGCGACATGGGCGTCCTCGCTTGTATCATGGAGGGGTTGGCCGCGGAGGCCTCCGAACCCGAGACGATCATGATTGATGCCACCTGCCTCAAGGCGCACCCGACGGCGACCAGCCTGCGGTCGAAAAAAGGGGGCGCGGCCGACTGATCGGTCGGAGTTCGAGGGTCAGAAAACGATCCACGGGATCGTTTTCCCGAGAAGGGGCGGCATGAACACCAGGCTGCATGCCGTCACCGATGCCCAGGGGCGGCCGATCCGGTTCTCAGGGGATTGGTCCACTGGACCGATCCCTCATCCTCGAACTCCTGACCGCAGGCCAGGTCAGCGACTACACTGGAGCCGCGGCCTTGCCGGGAGGTTTGCCCTCAGCGGAA
>NZ_JBHLWE010000069.1:0-1138 GCF_042432925.1 Paracoccus niistensis
CAGCATGAAGACACGCAGACGGTTCTCGGCCGAGTTCAAGGCCAAGGTCGCGCTTGAGGCGATCCGCGGCGAGCGGACGATTTCAGAACTGGCCACGAAGCATCAGCTTCATCCGAACCAGATCACGCAATGGAAACGTCAGGCGATCGAGAATTTGGCCAAGGCGTTTGACGACAGGGCTTCGGATGCGCAGGTCGGTCGGGAGGCCGAGGTGACGAAGCTGCACGCCAAGATCGGCCAGCTCGTCGTCGAGCGCGATTTTTTGGCCAAAGCCTTCGATCGCTGAGCCTGGATCGGAGGAGAATGATGATTGATCCCGATCACAAACGGCTTTCGATCCGCCGCCAGTGCGAACTGGTCTCGATCTCGCGGGCGTCGTTCTATCGCCAGCCCGCCGGCGAGAACCCCGAGAACCTTGAACTGATGCGCGTCATCGATGAGGCCTTCATGGAAATGCCGTGGTATGGCTCCCGGCAGATGGCGCGACATCTGCGTCGCCAAGGCTGGGGCGTGGGCCGCAAGCGGGTCCGGCGACTGATGCGCAAGATCGGTCTGTCGCCGATCTACCAGGCTCCGAGGACCAGCGCGCCGCATCCGCAGCACCGCATCTACCCCTACCTGCTGCGGCATCTGACGATCGAGCGGCCGGATCAGGTCTGGTGCGCCGACGTGACCTACATCCCGATGCGACGCGGCTTCCTCTACCTGGTTGCCATCATGGACTGGTTCAGCCGCAAGGTGCTGGCCTGGCGTCTGTCGAACACGATGGACGCCGACTTCTGCGTCGCCGCCCTCGAAGAGGCGATCGCCCGCCACGGCAGGCCCGACATCTTCAACACCGATCAGGGAAGCCAGTTCACCAGCTTCGCCTTCACGACGACGCTGAAGGACGCGGGCATTCGCATCTCCATGGACGGGCGCGGCCGCTGGATGGACAACGTCTTTATCGAGCGGCTGTGGCGCAGCCTCAAATACGAATGCGTCTTCCTCAGCGCGTTCGAGACGGGAAGCGAGGCCCGCAGCGGCATCGGTTCATGGATCGAATACTACAACCGGCGACGCCCGCACTCGACCTTCGCCGGCAGGACACCTGACGAGGTCTATGCTACGGCAGAGATGACGGAGCAACTGGCGGCGT
>NZ_JBHLWE010000007.1:0-6295 GCF_042432925.1 Paracoccus niistensis
TCCTCACTGCCCCCATGATCGCCGTGAAGGTGCGGGTTCAGCGAGAAGGTGAGGTCGTCCATCTGGTGGTCCACGGGATCACCGACCTGTCAGGGGAACTGGCCAGCGTGGGAATGTGCGAGGGGAGCGCAGATGGTGTGCTGCAGGAGCGCGAACGCAAAAGCCGCAACACGTCAGCAGTGCGCGAACCACATGCGGGGTCCTCTACCGGGCTGCGCGCCCGCAACATGTATGTCCGCGACCTCCATCTCGACACGATCAAGGTGAAGCCACGGGATTTCAGATAAATTGCAGCGCGTAAGAAGGTCATTCGAGCAGAAGTCATCTCGCCCATCGTGCCTTCCCGTATCGCAAGAGCGGTGCATCGCGGCTCCCTAACTGCCTCACAGAACCCGAATCGGGAACTGTACACTCTGACCTTTGCTCTTCGACCCCTTCATCGAGGCAAGACGGAGTAGGTGCAATCATCACATCACCGTGATAATCAGGAAATCATATCCTCACGGCACGACGCTGCAGGCCGCTGCAGAACATTGCAAACCCGTCCCACCCCGTCTCATGGCGTGTCACGAATTTGCAGAACTTTGCAGCATATCCCATTCGGGTCGCAGCAGCCCCCTCGCCCCTCTCTATCCGTTGGGTTGACCCCTTCCCCCTAGCCTCTGCTTAGCTCCCGAGCGTGCTCAGAACGCATGGAGATTTGCAGAAATGCCCAGGAAAATCCTGAGGCTGCCGGAAAGGCATGCCGCAATCCGAGAGCGCCGCAGATGGCTCTCGTTCAGACGAGCGGCCGACGAATTTCACGTTCCTTTGCACCCGCGTGAGTGCCGGATCCGCTGGCAACACCCGGGTGTCGCAGCGCTGGATTGCTGCAGCCCTTGGGAGGTGTGGCCGTGAGCGAGGCACGCGACATCACCGCGGCGCTGGGCGGCTGCTGGTACGGGAGCTTTGGCACTGCCGCCTGTCCCGTGTGCCAGCCCGAGCGCCGCAAGGATCAGACTGCATTGACCTTGAGCGATCGTCAGGGCCGCCTGATGCTCCACTGCAAGAAGTCGGACTGCCGGTTCACGGAGGTGCTGCGCGCGGCCGGCATTGCCCGCAAGCGCCGTCGCGAGGACGGGTCTCCGCGCAGTTCTGCTGGTGCAGCCGATACGGCCAGGACCTCTGGCTACGCGAAGCAGCTGTGGCAGGCGTCCGCACCGATCACGGGCACGCCGGCCGAGACCTACCTCCGTGAGGTCCGGAAGATCGAAGGCACCCTGCCGCCCACGCTCCGCTACAACGCCCGCACCTGGCACAGCCCCTCGCGCCGGAACCTGCCTGTGCTCATCGCCCTGATCGAAGCTGGGCCCGGGTTCGCGGTCCTGCGGACCTACCTGCGCCCGGACGGCTCCGGCAGGGCCGACCTGCCGGAGCGCGAGCAGAAGATGATGCTCGGCGGCACTCGTGGCGGCCATGTGACCCTGCAGGCAGGGCCCGGTCCTATGGTGGTTGCCGAGGGGATCGAGACGGCACTGTCGCTGCCGGGCCTTCTCGATATCGGCTCCGCCACCCTCTGGGCGGCACTGACGGCGCCCAACCTCGGCGCACTCAGCCTGCCGGAGGTGCCGGGCCACCTCGTGGTGGCGACGGATGGAGACGAGGCCGGGCGCAGGGCTGGAGAGGCGCTGCGCGTGCGCGCGGTCCGTCTCGGCTGGAGCGTGGAGATGAACCCCGCGCCGGAGGGGCGCGACTGGAACGACGTGCTGATCGAACGGAAAGGAGCGCGCCATGGCGTTTGACACGCTTAGCTGGGCGATGAAGCAGCAGGACCTCCACCCCACGACCCAGCTCGTCCTCATCAAGCTCGCGGACTGCCGCAACAAGGAGCGCGGGCAATGCGATCCAAGCCAGAAGAGGCTGGCGCAGGCCTGCAACCTGTCGGTCTCGACCATCAATGCGCATCTGCGGATCCTCGAGGATAAGGGACTGATCCGGCGCATTCGTCGGTTTGACCCGAAGACGGGAGCGGCCCGCACCACCCAGTACGAGTTTCCTCAGGCGCATGAGGACAATCGGTCCGCAGGTCGGCAGAGCCCGGCTGCGCGCGGCGGCCGATCCACCCCTCTCCGGGCCGCTGGAGAGGCCCCCTCCAGTCAGTCGGACAGCGCCCCTCCGGCAGGTCGGAAACAAACCGGGAAGGGAACCGGGAAGTGAACCTGGAATCTGCCGTGAAAGAAAAAAACCACTTCAGGCAAGAGGAGGATCCGTCTCCCAGACTTGGCCGCGATCGTGCCCGACCCAGACCGGATGTCCTGACGGGTGAGAAGGACAAGGGGAAACAATGAAAGACCAGTCCTCTCCCGCCCGCCGCCTTTTCTTTTCACGGGAACAGCCGGAGCCGGACGAGGTGGTGACAGCCGGCCACTCCGGGTCCTTCCGGCGGTTTTTTCCCTGCGGGGGGCGTTTGCCCGCGAGATCTCCAGTTGCAGGCGATAATGCGGGTTTCCACGAGGTTTCCACGAGGTGTCCGCCGGGTTTCCAGCCGTGCCGCCGGGGTTTCCATCCCGCGCGCGAACAGGAGAGCACCTGATGACCCGTGGCTCCAATCCGCTGCCGCCCGCGCACATGACACCCTCAGAGCGCCGGCAGGAGCTCTGCAGGCTATTGGGCTACGGGCTGGTGCGCCTGCAGGCCCGCCATCGCGACGTTTCGGAGACAGTTCGCCCCCATGCCAACCGCCCGACTACACATCGGGTGCGGACAGAGCGGTAGTGCCGCCATGCCGACGAAGAGAGAGTTTTCCCGTGACGACTGACATCGATCCCATTCCGGCGCGGCTTGCGTCGCTGAAGACCGCCACCACGGCTGAACTGAAGACGCAGTGGCGCGAGCTCTTCGGAGCCGAGCCGCCGTCCTTCAACCGCCGCCATCTCGAGCGCCGGCTCGCCTACCGCCTGCAGGAACTGGCCTTTGGTGGCCTGAAGCCTGAGACCCTGCGCCGGCTCGAGCGGCTGGGGGCGGCGCTTGAGGAGAAGGGCAAGGGCCGGGGCTGGGGTCCAGCCCAGCCCGAGCTGATGCCGATCACCGGAACCCGGCTCCTGCGCGAGTGGCAGGGCGTCGAGCAGGTCGTGACGGTGACGAGCGACGGCTTCGAGTGGCAGGGCCGCCCCTATCGCTCGCTCTCCGCCGTGGCACGTGCCATCACCGGCACCCGCTGGAGCGGGCCGGTGTTCTTCGGGCTCAAGAACCACCGGAGCGCGGCATGAGCACGCGCGCGACCGACAAGCCGAAGATCGTGCGCAAGCTCCGCTGCGCGGTCTACACCCGCAAGTCCTCGGAAGAGGGACTCGAACAGGAGTTCAACAGCCTGCATGCCCAGCGCGAGGCCTGCGAGGCCTACATCGCCTCGCAGCGCTCCGAAGGCTGGGCGCTGGTGCGGGAGCGCTATGACGATGGCGGCGTCTCCGGCGGCACGCTCGAGCGCCCTGCCCTGCAGCAGCTCATGGCCGACATCGAGGACGGCCTCGTCGACGTGGTGGTCGTCTACAAGATCGACCGCCTGTCGCGCTCGCTCGCAGACTTTGCCCGGCTGGTCGAGGTCTTCGACCGCACCGGCGTCACCTTTGTCTCGGTCACGCAGTCCTTCAACACCACCACCTCCATGGGCCGGCTGACGCTGAACATCCTGCTCTCCTTCGCCCAATTCGAGCGCGAGGTCACCGCCGAGCGGATCCGCGACAAGGTCGCGGCCAGCCGCCGGAAGGGGATCTGGATGGGCGGGGTGCCGCCCTGGGGCTACCGGGTCGAGAACCGCAGGCTGGTGGTCGATGAGGAGCATGCCAGCCATGTGCGCTGGATCTTCGCCCGCTTCCTCGAGCTGGGCTCCTGCACCGAACTGGCGCGCGAAGTGGCCCAGCGCAGTCTCCGGACGTCCCGCGGCAACCGGATCGACAAGAAGTACCTCTACCGCATGCTCAGCAATCGCGCCTACATCGGCGAGGCTGTCCACAAGGGGGCGAGCTATCCGGGCGAGCACGACGCCATCATCGACCGGGACACCTGGGGCAAGATCCACGCGATCCTCAAGGAAAGTCCGCGCAAGCGTGCGGCCCGCACCCGGGCCGACACCCCTGCCCTCCTCAAGGGCCTGCTCTACGGGCCCGACGGTGCCGCCTTCTCGCCCACCCACGCCCGCAAGGGAGACCGGCTCTATCGATATTATGTTAGCCAGTCGGTGCTGAAGCATGGGGCCGGCGCCTGCCCCATTGCCCGGGTGCCTGCAGGCGAGATCGAGGCGGCCGTGCTGGGCCAGCTGCGTGCGGTGTTCCGCCAGCCCGAGATCATTGCCGGGACGTGGCGGGCGGCACGGGAGCAGGCGCACGGGATCACCGAGGAGGATGCCCGCGTGGCCCTTCAGCAGCTTGATCCGCTCTGGGATGAGCTCTTCCCGGCCGAGCAGGCGCGGATCGTCTCCCTGCTCGTCGAGCGCGTGGACATCGGGCCCGAGGGGCTGACGGTCCGGCTCCGGGTCGACGGGCTCGTGGGGCTGACGCGGGAGATGCAGGCCGGTGAGCTGGAGCGGGCGGCATGATGGGCGTTGCTTGGGCATCACTTGGCCTGGCCCTCGTCGAGCTCCTGAAGGTACGCCTGGAGCTTACTGCCCCGCGACTGAAAAGCCGGCGCCGGGTAATCGGGTTTTCAGGCGGTCGGCCAGGCGCGCACGTCAGTGTTCCGGAGCGTGCCGCATGAGCTTCAAAGCAGCAATTTCAGGCGTTCTGGCCCTTTTGGGTCCGCGCGTCTCTCGCCTGACCACCGTCACCGACCGCCTGAAAACCCGTCCCCGGCAGAACGGATGTTCAGGCGGTCAGCATGGGGTGCAGCCCGGCGAACCGGAGCATGCCGCATGAGACACGCAGCGCCCCTGCCCGACACCCTGACCCTTCAGATCCCCTTCCGCATCACCAGGCGCGGCGGGCGCAAGGAGATGGTGCTGCCTCCGGATGCACCGCAACCAAGCCGGACGGACGGCACACTGGTCCGGGCGCTTGCACGGGCCTTCCGGTGGAGGCGGATGCTGGACAGCGGAGCCTGCCTGACCATCGCCGAGGTAGCGGAGCGAGAGGGTATCGCGGTGTCCTACGTCAGCCGGATGATGCAACTGACGCTGCTCGCGCCCGACATCGTGGAGGCCATTCTGGATGGCCGGCAAGGGCCGGAGGTCACGCTGGCTCGGCTGCTGCGACCGCTTCCGGTCGAGTGGGACGAGCAGCGCACCAAATTAGCGGCCAGAAGGTAACCGGCCCAGAGCAAACCTCCCGCCGTGCGGCGCGGTAATGCAAGTGTCCGCTCTGAGAGTCGCGCAACAAGCGACGCATTGCCCTTGTTCAACATAGCTGTCGGCGGCCAGCTCCGGGCTGGCGCCAGAACTCATGCTCAGGCGCCCTTTTCGGGCCTGCCGGGCTGCTGCGATTCTGCCTCATGCGCCAGCAGCGCGCGGATGCCGAAGGCGATGCGCGCCCAGTCGTCGCGCGTCTCCTCCGGTGCAAGATCCAGCTCTTCCTCGATCCTGTCGGCCATCTTCGCCATGAAGGCCGTGTTGCCGGCAAGGAAGCTCTCGCGCTTGACCCCGGCGAGTTCCTCGAATTCGCGGGCAAGGCGTTCGCGGTTGCGCAGGCCACGCTCGAGGTCGCCGAAGTCATGAAGATCGAGCAACTCCAAGCGATCGTCGCCGCCGGGGCCATGGTGGATGGTGCTGAGGATCAGGTCGGCAGCCCTCTGCCAGGCCGCATCGGGAGGCACAGGAGCGAAGCCGAGCATCCAGTCGGCACTGCGCCGCTCCTTGTCGGGCTGGTCGTCGTAGATGACGTCATGGATCAGGATCGCGAGATCGAGGGCAAGGTCGTACGGGACGCGCTGCTCCGCCGCGATCTCGTAAAGCCGCTCGACATGATCGAAGTTGTGGTAATGTCGGCCCTTGGGCTCGGCATGGGCCGCCCGGGCCGCGTTCCAGATCTCCGTGCCCTCAAGGTGGGTCCACCGTGTCATATTGTTGCCTCCTCGGCCGATAGGATCACGTCTGGAAGGTGGTCCTCATGACATTCCAGGAGCCTTGGGTCTGTTCCACTGAGAATCGGCCCAGACCGTTGCTGGAAGATGCGAGGTGATCCTCGAGGCCTGTCGTAACGCCGAACGCGACCCGGCAGATCATCGGTCTTCGACAGGGCGGTGGAAAATGATAGCGCGACCACTGGCTGGATCGGATACGGGCCGAACGATGCCTCTGCCGCCGTCACGCAGCCTGCATCCTCACCGC
>NZ_JBHLWE010000070.1:0-1543 GCF_042432925.1 Paracoccus niistensis
GACGGGTCGGGGGTGGACCTGTCGAACGTGAAGATGTCGATGAACCCTTTTGACGAGATCGCGGTCGAGGAAGCGATCCGGCTGAAGGAAAAGGGTGTTGCCACCGAGATCGTGGTGGTGTCGGTGGGCGTGAAGCAGGCGGCCGAGACGATCCGCACGGCGCTGGCGATGGGGGCCGACCGCGGCATCCTCGTGGTGGCGGCCGACGACGTGCACCAGGACATCGAACCCCTGGCCGTGGCCAAGATCCTCAAGGCCATCGTGGCCGAGGAGCAGCCGGGGCTGGTCTTGATGGGCAAGCAGGCGATCGACAACGACATGAACGCCACCGGGCAGATGCTGGCCGCGCTTCTGGGCTGGGCGCAGGCGACGCAGGCCGGCGCGATCGAGGTCGCCGGCGACAAGGCCAGCGTGACGCGCGAGATCGACGGCGGGCTGCAGGTGATCGAGGTCACGCTGCCCGCGATCGTGACCGCCGACCTGCGCCTGAACGAGCCGCGCTACGCGAGCCTGCCCAACATCATGAAGGCCAAGAAGAAGGAGCTCGTCGAGAAGACGGCGGGTGACTACGGCGTGGACGTGAGCCCGCGCCTGACCGTCGTGAAGACGGCCGAGCCCGAGGGGCGCAAGGCGGGGGTCAAGGTGGCCTCGGTCGATGAGCTGGTGTCGAAACTCAAAGCCGCGGGGGTGATCTGATGGCGGTGCTGCTGCTGGCCGAGATGGCCGAGAACGGGCTGAACCGGGATGCGACGGCCAAGGCCGTGACGGCGGTGAAGCCCCTGGGCGAGGTGAGCGTGCTGGTCGCGGGCGCGGGCGCGCAGGCGGCCGCCGCCGAGGCCGCGAAGATCGCGGGCGTGGCAAAGGTGCTGGTGGCCGAGGATGCCGCCTACAGCCACCGCCTGGCCGAGCCGATGGCGGCGCTGCTGGTGCAGTTGGCCCCGCAGTTCAGCCACATCGCCGCGCCGGGCACGACGGACGCGCGCAACATCCTGCCGCGCACGGCAGCCCTTCTGGACGTGATGGTGATCCCCGAGGTCAGCCGCGTGGTGGACGCCGACACATTCGAGCGCGGGGTCTACACCTCGGCCGCGATCCAGACGGTGAAGTCCTCGGACCCGATCAAGGTGCTGACGGTCCGCATTGCCAGCTTCGACGCCGCCGGCGAGGGCGCCCCGGCCCCGGTCGAGCCCGTCTCGGCCGCCGCCGATCCGGGGCTGTCGGCCTGGGTCGAGGACCGCGTGGCGGCCTCGGACCGCCCCGAGCTCACCTCGGCCAAGCGGGTCGTGTCGGGCGGCCGCGCGATCGGCTCCAAGGAGAACTTCGTGCTGATCGAGAAGCTGGCCGACAAGCTGGGCGCTGCCGTGGGCGCCAGCCGGGCCGCGGTCGATTCGGGCTATGCCCCGAACGACTGGCAGGTGGGCCAGACCGGCAAGGTGGTCGCCCCCGAGCTTTACATCGCGGCCGGCATCTCGGGCGCGATCCAGCACCTTGCGGGGATGAAGGACAGCAAGGTCATCGTCGCCATCAACAAGGACGAGGAAGC
>NZ_JBHLWE010000071.1:0-1120 GCF_042432925.1 Paracoccus niistensis
TTGACCACGGCAAGACGACGCTGACGGCGGCGATCACGAAGTACTTTGGCGAGTTCAAGGCCTACGACCAGATCGACGGGGCCCCGGAAGAGCGCGCGCGCGGGATCACGATCTCGACGGCGCATGTGGAATACGAATCGGAGGCGCGCCACTACGCCCACGTCGACTGCCCCGGCCACGCCGACTACGTGAAGAACATGATCACGGGCGCGGCGCAGATGGACGGCGCCATTCTGGTGGTGAACGCCGCCGACGGCCCGATGCCGCAAACGCGCGAGCACATCCTGCTGGGCCGCCAGGTCGGCATCCCCTACATGGTCGTCTACCTCAACAAGGTCGACCAGGTGGATGACGAGGAGCTGCTGGAGCTGGTCGAGATGGAGGTGCGCGAGCTTCTGTCCTCCTACGACTACCCCGGCGACGACATCCCGATCATCAAGGGCTCGGCGCTGGCGGCGCTGGAAGGCCGTGACGCCGAGATCGGCGAGAACTCGATCCGCGCGCTGATCAAGGCGGTGGACGAGTACATCCCGACGCCCGAGCGTGCCGTGGACCAGCCCTTCCTGATGCCGATCGAGGACGTGTTCTCGATCTCGGGCCGCGGCACCGTGGTCACCGGCCGGGTCGAGCGCGGCGCCGTGAACGTGGGCGACGAGCTTGAGATCGTCGGCATCCGCCCGACCAAGAAGACGACCTGCACGGGCGTCGAGATGTTCCGCAAGCTCTTGGACCGCGGCGAGGCGGGCGACAACATCGGCGCGCTGCTGCGCGGCGTGGACCGTGACGGCGTCGAGCGCGGCCAGGTGCTGTGCAAGCCGGGTTCGGTCAAGCCGCACACCAAGTTCGAGGCCGAGGCCTACATCCTGACCAAGGAGGAAGGCGGCCGCCACACGCCGTTCTTTGCCAACTACCGCCCGCAGTTCTACTTCCGCACCACGGACGTGACCGGGACCGTCAAGCTGCCCGAGGGCACCGAGATGGTGATGCCGGGCGACAACCTGAAGTTCGAGGTCGAGCTGATCGCGCCGATCGCGATGGAAGAAAAGCTGCGCTTCGCCATCCGCGAAGGCGGCCGCACCGTCGGCGCCGGCGTGGTGTCGAAGATCATCGAGTGATCGGA
>NZ_JBHLWE010000072.1:0-528 GCF_042432925.1 Paracoccus niistensis
TGCAGGGTGAGCAATCGCCCGACGCGCGGAGCTTTCATCTCGCGCAGCGGGGCGGGCGATTGCGGTGGTCAGGGACCGCGCATAGTCAGCCGGGGTCTGGTAGTCTAAGGCCGAATGGGGGCGTTCGGTATTGTAGTCTGCAGCCCAGGCCGCGATCACAACACGGGCATGAGCCAGGTTGCGGAACATGGTCTCGTTGAGCAGCTCGTCGCGCATCCGACCGTTGAAACTTTCGACAAAACCGTTCTGCATCGGCTTGCCTGGCGCGATGTAGTGCCATTCGACCTTGTGCTCGGAACACCATCGCAGGATGGCGTTACTGGTCAGTTCGGTCCCGTTGTCGCTGACAACCATGCCGGGCTTTCCACGACGCTCGATCAGGGCCGTGAGTTCACGCGCGACACGGCGCCCCGAGATCGAGGTGTCCGGGATTGCCGCGAGACATTCACGGGTGACATCGTCGACCACGTTGAGCACCCGGAAGCGCTGGCCGCTGGCGAACTGGTCGTGGACGAAATCCAGCGACCA
>NZ_JBHLWE010000073.1:0-831 GCF_042432925.1 Paracoccus niistensis
CATGTCCGGCAGAAGTTCTGCGTTTCCGAACGTCTGGCCTGCCGGGTGCTCGGCCAGCATCGCTCGACCCAGCGGAAGGTGCCGCGGGGGCGGGCCGATGAGGACGCACTGACGGCGGACATCGTTGCGTTGGCCAGCCAGTATGGCCGCTACGGCTATCGCCGGATTACTGCTCTGCTTCGGAATGCCGGTTGGACGGTGAACATGAAGCGGGTCGAGCGGATCTGGCGGCGGGAGGGGCTGAAGGTTCCCCAGAAGCAACCCAAGAAGGGCCGTTTGTGGCTCAACGATGGATCGTGCATCCGTTTGCGGCCCGAGCGCCCGAACCACGTCTGGTCTTACGACTTCGTCGAGAGCCGGACCCATGACGGAAGGAAGTTCCGCATGCTCAACCTGATCGATGAGTTCACCCGGGAATGCCTGGCAGTCCAGGTCAACCGAAAGCTCAACTCAACGGACGTGCTCGACGTGCTGTCGGATCAGTTCATTCTGCGGGGCGTGCCCAGCCACATCCGGTCTGACAATGGCCCCGAGTTCATCGCCAAGGCCGTGCGCGACTGGATCGCCGCCGTCGGTGCCAGGACCGCCTACATCGAGCCTGGATCACCCTGGGAGAACGGTTACTGCGAGAGCTTCAACTCCAAGCTCCGCGACGAACTGCTCGATGGGGAAATCTTCTACAGTCTCGCCGAGGCAAAGATCGTCATCGAGAACTGGAGACGGCACTACAACACCAAGCGCCCGCATTCAGCCCTGGGCTACCGGCCTCCGGCCCCCGCGGCTGTGCAGTGGCCGGCTTCCCACCCGGAACCGCTTCGCCGGCCACCCCCA
>NZ_JBHLWE010000074.1:0-1214 GCF_042432925.1 Paracoccus niistensis
CCGCACGCACCCGCGCCTTCACGTTGTAGTCAATCACGCGCTTGACCGGCACAAGAAGCTTCATGGCTGCATCTCCTCAGAAGAACGCCTGCAGGCCGGTCTGGGCACGGCCAAGGATCAGGGCGTGGACGTCGTGGGTGCCTTCGTAGGTATTGACGGTTTCCAAGTTCACCATATGGCGCATCACCGGGTATTCGTCCGAGATGCCGTTGCCGCCGTGCATGTCGCGGGCCACGCGGGCGATCTCCAGCGCCTTGCCGCAGTTGTTGCGCTTGATCAGGGAGATCATCTCGGGCTGCATCTTCCCGGCCTCGAACAGCCGCCCCACGCGCAGGGCCGCGTTCAGCCCCAGCGTGATCTCGGTCATCATGTTGGCGAGCTTCATCTGGTGCAGCTGCGTCTGCGCCAGCGGTTTGCCGAACTGCTTGCGGTCCAGCCCATACTGGCGTGCGGCGTGCCAGCAGGCCTCGGCCGCGCCCATCGAGCCCCAGGCGATGCCGTAGCGCGCCCGGTTGAGGCAGCCGAAGGGACCGCCCAGCCCCTCGGCGTTCGGCAGCAGCGCGTCCTCGCCCACCTCGACCTCGTCCATGACGATCTCGCCGGTGACACTGGCGCGCAGGGACAGCTTGCCCTCGATCTTCGGCGCCGAAAGACCCTTGGTGCCCTTTTCCAGCACGAAGCCCCGGATCTTGCCGCCATGCGCTTCGGACTTGGCCCAGACCACGAAGACATCGGCAATGGGGCTGTTGGTGATCCACATCTTGGACCCATTCAGCACATAGCCGCCGGGGGTCTTCCTCGCGGTGGTCTTCATGCCGCCGGGGTCCGAGCCCGCATCCGGCTCGGTCAGGCCGAAGCAGCCCACCCATTCGCCCGAACAGAGCTTCGGCAGGTACTTGCGCCGCTGCTCCTCGGACCCATAGGCGTTGATCGGATGCATGACGAGGCTCGCCTGCACCGACATCATCGAGCGGTAGCCCGAATCCACCCGCTCGACCTCGCGCGCGACAAGGCCGTAGCTCACGTAGCCCGCGCCGGTACCACCGAACTCCTCGGGGATGGTGACGCCCAGCAGGCCCAGTTCTCCCATCTCAGTGAAGATGGCGCGGTCAGTGTGCTCGGTCCGGAAGGCCTCGCGCACGCGGGGGGCGAGGTGGCCTTGGGCATAGCTCCGCGCGGTGTCGCGGATCATGCGCTCTTCCTCGGTCAGTTCG
>NZ_JBHLWE010000075.1:0-3716 GCF_042432925.1 Paracoccus niistensis
CATGGTCCGCCAGGTGATCCGCCCTGCGGACCACAGCGGCGACAGCGCCAGGGCCGACCCCAGGTGGATCAGGATCACCGGCCCCTTGGCCAGGCCCCCCAGGGCCAGCGCGAGGCCCAGCAGCATCCAGTCGCGGGGCCGCCCGGCATGGACCGCGCGCCACAAGGCCAGCATCCCGCCGACCGTCGCCGCCGCCAGCGCCGCGTCGAACATCGTCAGCCCGCCGGAAAGCGCAAAGGCCGTCATCCCGGCCAGCGCGAGGGTTGCGGCTCCGCCGATTTCCGGCCGCTCGGGCCACAGCCGACGGGCAAGCCGCCCGGTCAGCAGCAGACACAGAAGCGCGAAGGCAGGTCCGACCAGGCGCGCGGCGATCTCGGACACGCCGGTCAGCGACCAGGTGAGGTTCATCGCCCAGAACAGCAGGGGCGGCTTGTGGGCGTAAAGTTCGAAGTTCTTCGTCGGCACCAGCCAGTCGCCGCGGGCCCACATCTCCCATGCGACGGCCAGATAGCGCGTCTCGTCGATCGGCAGGGCAGGACGCAGCAGCACGCCCGCAAGGGCGACGGCGGCGAAACCCAGCAGGGCAAGGGCGCCCGCGGGGGCCAGGCGGATGCGCCAGGCCGCGCGCGGCGGGCGCAGGCGGGCCGCCTGCAGGTCCGATGTGTCGGTCACGCCGCGGCCTCGCGGTTCTTCGCATGGATCAGGGCGAGGTTGCGGGCATAGACCACCAGCCCCATGGCCTGCCCCAGGATGAAGACCGGGTCATGCCGCCATAGGGCGTAGCTCAGCAGCGTCACCCCTCCGGCAAGGCTGAACCACCAGAAGGCCACCGGGACCACACTTTCGCGCCGGCGTTCCGAGGCGATCCACTGCACCAGGAAGCGCGAGGTGAAGAGAAGCTGGCCCGCGAACCCGATCCCGATCCAGAGGGACGTCTCTGTCATGTCCGGCTCCATTGCCCGAATTGTCTGTCGGCGGGGCCATAGGCGGCGAACCTTACGGATCGCTGACGGGCGGCGTAGAAGACCCGAAAGGGGGGGACCGGATGCGGATCCTGGTGGTCGAGGACGAAGCGGACCTGGCACAGGCGGTGGTGGACCACCTGCGCGCGGCCGCCCATGCCGTCGACCACGCCTCCACGCTGGATGCGGCGCAGGCGGCCGTCCGCGCCATGCCCTATGCGCTGATCCTGCTGGACCTGCGCCTGCCCGACGGCGAGGGGCTGGCCCTGCTGCGCGACTTGCGCGACCGCCGCGACCCGACCCCGGTGCTGATCGTCACCGCCCGCGATCGGATCATCGAACGCATCGCGGGACTGGAAGCGGGCGCCGACGACTACCTGGTCAAGCCCTATGACCTGAACGAGATGCTGGCCCGGATCAACGCGATCCTGCGCCGCGCCGACGGCACCCGCGCGCCCGAGCGGCGCTTCGGGGGACTCTGCATCTCGCCCTCGGCCCGGACGGTGACGCGGCACGGGGCGCCCGTGACGCTGACGCCGCGCGAATGGGCGATCCTCGACCGCCTGAGCCACCGCCCCGGCCAAGTCGTCGGTAAGGCCGAGCTGGAGGACGCTGTCTACGGCTTCGGCGAGGAGGTCGAAAGCAACGCCATTGAGGCCCATGTCAGCCGGTTGCGCGCCAAGCTTGGCCGCATGGCGGTCGAGACCGTGCGGGGCTTCGGCTACCGCATGGGACAGGGATGAACCGGCCCGGCAGCCTGTCGCGGCGGCTGGCACTGATGACCAGCGCGGGCTTCGTGGCGATCTGGCTGCTGGCGGGGCTCGCGACGGCGCTGGTCCTGCGCCACGAGCAGGAGGAATTGCTGGACCTGCAACTGCGGGAAACGGCGCGGGTGTTCCTGCCGGTGCTGGTCGAACGCTGGGCCGCCGACGGCGCCGCCGCCGCCCTGCCCCCGGCCAGCAGCAACCCCGACGAGGCGCTGGTCTACCTGCTGGTCGATCCCGCCGGGCGGATCCTGCTGCGATCCCCCAGCGCGGCCGGTGCGGTGCTGCCCGAGGGCCCGCCCCGGCCCGGCCATGTCCGGACCGAAACCCATGCCTTCTATGTGACCGAGCCGGACGCGGAGGGTCTGGCCGCGATCTATGGCGACCCGCTGCATGAACGCCGCGACGCCTATCGCGAAAGCCTGCTGGCCTTCCTTCTGCCGATGCTGGCGCTGCTGCCCTTGGCCTATGTCCTTGTCGGCCGGATCGCGCAGGCGGCGCTGGGGCCCCTGAACCGCCTGCGCGGGGAGATCGAGGCGCGGGGCGACGGGCGGCTGGACCCCATCGACGCCGCCGGCCAGCCGCAGGAGCTGCGCGCGATTACCGCCACCACGAACGGCCTGATGATGCGCCTGGGCCAGGCCCTGGACGGCGAGCGCGCATTTGCCACCAACGCCGCGCACGAGCTGCGCACCCCCGTCGCCGTGGCGCTGGCCCAGACCCAGCGGCTGCGGGCCGAGGCGATCGGCCCCGCGCTCGACCGCATCGACCGTATCGAGGCTGCGCTTACAAGGATGAGCCGCCTCGTAGAACGGTTGCTACAGCTTGCCCGCGCCGACGCAGGCCTCGGCGCGGGGCCCCGGCCGCATGACCTGCGCGCGCTGCTGGACCATGTCCTCGACGACATCCGCCGCAACGCGGCCCGGGCCGAGCGGCTGCGGGTGACGTTGCCGGATGGTCCGGTGCTGTCGCCCATCGACCCGGATGCCTTCGCGATCCTGGCGGGCAACCTCGTCGACAATGCCGTCCAGCACTCGCCCGAGGGATCGCCGGTGACAGTCGCGCTCTCGGGCGACGGGTGCCTGGTCGTGTCGAACGAGGGGCCGCCGCTGGACCGGCAGCAACTTGCACGACTGATCCGCCGGTTCCAGCGGGCGAACCGATCGACGCAGGGCTTCGGACTGGGATTGCATATCGCCGACACCATCGCCCGGCAGTCGGGCGGATCACTGACCCTGCATTCTCCCGCGACAGGGCGTGAGGCCGGGTTCGAAGCGCGGTTCAACGCGCCCCGATCGCTTGCATCAGGGACTAGATAGATGGGGAAAAAGGCCATCCCGAATGGCCGATGTGGACTTCGAGGAAGCTGCACCCTGGCACTGTTTCCAACCCGAACGCCCTAAGAGGGCCGCGTGCTCTTGCTGCAATTGCGCTCACTGCGGAACTGATGAAGGTCGGCAAAGGATTCAAACCGACGGCAGGGCAGGCCCGCCCCGGAGACCTCACAGATCGGAGGGGCGGGCCTGCCCGGCTCCACAAGCTACAACCCGTGATCCAGCTCGTCGTCCCTGCGCCCATGGGCCTCGTGTTCCTTCACCAGCTCATGTTGCCGCACACGCTCCACCTGCTTCGCCATCTGCCGCTCCCGCTCCAGATCGCGCCCTAGATCGTCGCGCAGCCCGCCCTGCGCGGCTTCCGCGAAGAAGTACCCCCAGGCATCGGGCCCCGGCTCCAGGACCTCCAGCGCCTGCTCGACCACCTGCCCGAGCCAGGCGTGGGCCTGGCCAGCCAGCTCCTGGGCTACGCGCCCGACCTCAAGGGCGCGCTCCCGGACCTGTGCCAGACCCGTACCGCCGCAACCTCGATCCTGCGCTCTTTGAGCTGCCACGGCCGCGGAAGCAGGCACCGGAACCCAGCTACTGTGGTCTGGCTAGGCTGGCCAAGGGCGGAGTCGTCACGGAACGAAATCCCCGGTCAGCCTGGCCGGTCT
>NZ_JBHLWE010000076.1:0-683 GCF_042432925.1 Paracoccus niistensis
GTCGGCCAGCCACTTCTGGTTTGGCCGATCGGCCTCGAAGTTCCGGTCGAGGATGTTGTCGGCGACGACCGACCGTTCCCCATCGTCTTTGGGCTTTCCACGGCGTCTGGGGCGTGCCCTCAGACCGTTGATGCGCATCAGCCGTTCGATCCGATGCAGTCCGCAGGCAAGCCCTTCTTCAAGCACATCGCGCCAGACGCGGCGGGCGCCATAGGTCCGATCGCTGGCCTTGAAGCTCTTGTCGATGGCTGCGACGAGCTTCGCATCATGGATCTTGCGCGTGCTGTTCGGGCGGTTGAGCCATGCGTGAAAGCCTGACCGCGAGACCTCCAGCACCTCGCACAGCCAGTTGACCGGCCAGATGTGGCGGTGCCTGGCGATAAAGGCGAACCTCATGTCGCCTCGCGCGCGAAAAAAGCGGCCGCCTTCTTGAGGATGTCACGCTCCGCCCGGAGCCGGGCGACCTCTTTCTTCAGCGCCGCGATCTCGGCCTGATCGGCCCGCATCTGCCCGTTTCCTGGAAACGCCGCAGTTGGCGCGGCAGTCAGCTCCCGCATCCAGCGCCGCAACACGCTCTCGGCGACATCCAGGTCACGGGCGGCTTGCGCCACTGCGACGCCGCGCTCGCTCACCAGCTTTACAGCCTCGGTTTTGAACTCGCGGCTGAACTTCCGTCTCGTCAT
>NZ_JBHLWE010000077.1:2500-5631 GCF_042432925.1 Paracoccus niistensis
GCGTTTGGTGGATGCCTTGGCAGCAAGAGGCGATGAAGGACGCGATACCCTGCGATAAGCTTTGGGGAGCCGGGAATAGGCTTTGATCCAAAGATCTCCGAATGGGGAAACCCACCTGAATGCTGGTTATTGTCACCCGTGCGGTGTCAATAACCGACATGACCAGGTACTTATAGGCTGAATACATAGGCTTATAAGAGCGAACCCGGGGAACTGAAACATCTAAGTACCCGGAGGAAAGGAAATCAACAGATACTCCCTCAGTAGCGGCGAGCGAACGGGGACCAGCCGAGCCGTGAGACTGACCAGAATGGCCTGGAAAGGCCAGCCAGAGCGGGTGACAGCCCCGTATGGGAAGGTTGATCGGACGCATTAAGTAGGGCGGGACACGTGAAATCCTGTCTGAAGATCGGGGGACCACCCTCGAAGGCTAAGTACTCCTTGCTGACCGATAGCGAACCAGTACCGTGAGGGAAAGGTGAAAAGCACCCCGACGAGGGGAGTGAAACAGTTTCTGAAACCGGACGCCTACAAGCAGTCGGAGCGGCCCTGAGCCGTGACGGCGTACCTTTTGTATAATGGGTCAACGACTTGGTCTATCTAGCAAGCTTAAGCCGTTAGGTGGAGGCGCAGCGAAAGCGAGTCTTAAAAGGGCGACGAAGTTAGATGGATCAGACCCGAAACCAGATGATCTAGCCATGTGCAGGATGAAGGTTGGGTAACACCAACTGGAGGTCCGAACCGACACCCGTTGAAAAGGGTCCGGATGACGTGTGGCTAGGGGTGAAAGGCCAATCAAATCTGGAGATAGCTGGTTCTCCGCGAAAGCTATTTAGGTAGCGCCTCGATTGTATTCTCCCGGGGGTAGAGCACTGCATGGATGATGGGGGCCCACAGCCTTACTGAGTCTAAGCAAACTCCGAATACCGGGAAGAACTGATCGGGAGACACACGGCGGGTGCTAACGTCCGTCGTGGAGAGGGAAACAACCCTGACCAACAGCTAAGGCCCCCAATTCGTGGCTAAGTGGGAAAGCATGTGAGACTTCCAAAACAACCAGGAGGTTGGCTTAGAAGCAGCCATCCTTTAAAGATAGC
This sequence comes from Paracoccus niistensis, assembly GCF_042432925.1. Classification (NCBI taxonomy): domain Bacteria; kingdom Pseudomonadati; phylum Pseudomonadota; class Alphaproteobacteria; order Rhodobacterales; family Paracoccaceae; genus Paracoccus; species Paracoccus niistensis. The sequence continues at coordinate 3,598 of NZ_JBHLWE010000077.1, forward strand.
GTAACAGCTCACTGGTCTAGTCAAGAGGTCTTGCGGCGAAGATGTAACGGGGCTCAAGCCACGAGCCGAAGCTTTGGGTGCACGCAAGTGCGCGGTAGCGGAGCGTTCCGTGATATAAGCTCATGCCTCTTCTGTTCTTCGGAACAGCGGAGGCGCGAGCTTGACTGTGAAGCCGGGCCGTAAGGCATCCGGTGGAGTGATCGGAAGCGAGAATGTTGACATGAGTAGCGACAAACAGGGTGAGAGACCCTGTCGCCGAAAGTCCAAGGGTTCCTGCTTAAAGCTAATCTGAGCAGGGTAAGCCGGCCCCTAAGGCGAGGCCGAAAGGCGTAGTCGATGGGAACCAGGTTAATATTCCTGGGCCAGGAGATGGTGACGGATCCTTGAGGTTGTTCGATCTTACTGGATTGATCGGGCAGCTGCGGGGTCCCTGGAAATAGCCCTCCACAAGACCGTACCCGAAACCGACACAGGTGGACTGGTAGAGAATACCAAGGCGCTTGAGAGAACCACGTTTAAGGAACTCGGCAAAATACCTCCGTAAGTTCGCGAGAAGGAGGCCCTGTTGTTGCGCAAGCAGCGGCAGGGGGCACAAACCAGGGGGTGGCGACTGTTTACTTAAAACACAGGGCTGTGCGAAGCCGTAAGGCGACGTATACAGTCTGACGCCTGCCCGGTGCCGGAAGGTTAAAGGGAGGGGTGCAAGCTCCGAACTGAAGCCCCGGTAAACGGCGGCCGTAACTATAACGGTCCTAAGGTAGCGAAATTCCTTGTCGGGTAAGTTCCGACCTGCACGAATGGCGTAACGATCTCCCCGCTGTCTCAAACGTGGACTCAGCGAAATTGAACTGTCTGTGAAGATGCAGACTTCCCGCGGTTAGACGGAAAGACCCCATGCACCTTTACTATAGCTTCGCACTGGCATCAGGATTGGGATGTGCAGGATAGGTGGTAGGCTTTGAAGCGGGGACGCCAGTTCCCGTGGAGCCACCCTTGAGATACCACCCTTCGCACTCTTGATGTCTAACCGCGGTCCGTTATCCGGATCCGGGACCCTGCGTGGTGGGTAGTTTGACTGGGGCGGTCGCCTCCCAAAGAGTAACGGAGGCGCGCGAAGGTTGGCTCAGAGCGGTCGGAAATCGCTCGTTGAGTGCAATGGCAGAAGCCAGCCTGACTGCAAGACTGACACGTCGAGCAGAGTCGAAAGACGGCCATAGTGATCCGGTGGTCCCGAGTGGAAGGGCCATCGCTCAACGGATAAAAGGTACGCTGGGGATAACAGGCTGATGATGCCCAAGAGTCCATATCGACGGCATCGTTTGGCACCTCGATGTCGGCTCATCTCATCCTGGGGCTGGAGCAGGTCCCAAGGGTATGGCTGTTCGCCATTTAAAGAGGTACGTGAGCTGGGTTTAGAACGTCGTGAGACAGTTCGGTCCCTATCTGCCGTGGGTGTAGGATACTTGAGAGGAGTTGCCCCTAGTACGAGAGGACCGGGGTGAACGTTCCACTGGTGGACCAGTTGTCGTGCCAACGGCAGTGCTGGGTAGCTATGAACGGACAGGATAAACGCTGAAGGCATCTAAGCGTGAAGCCCCCCTCAAAACAAGGTATCCCTTGAGAGCCGTGGAAGACCACCACGTCGATAGGCCGGAGATGTACGCGCAGCAATGCGTTCAGTTGACCGGTACTAATGGCTCGATTGGCTTGATTTGATCCGGAAGAAGACAGACCCTGTCCTCTTCCTCAGCATCACTTGGACAACACGCGCCATCCGAAAGGATGGCCGACGCTGAGCGTTTCTTCCCCGGTCTGGTGGCCATAGCACGAGCGAAACACCCGATCCCATCCCGAACTCGGCCGTTAAGCGCCGTCGCGCCAATGGTACTGCGTCTCAAGACGTGGGAGAGTAGGTCACCGCCAGACCTGGAAAGAAACGCACCTCTCCGACACGATGAAACCAAAACCCCCGCACCCACAAACCCGCGGGGAACCCGCTGCGCAAACGCAGCACGGACGCGGGGTAGAGCAGCC
>NZ_JBHLWE010000078.1:0-631 GCF_042432925.1 Paracoccus niistensis
CGGCGGATCAAGGAGATCTGCGAGACACGCGTGCGCTACGGCTATCGCCGTGTTCACGTCGTCCTCAGGCGCGAGGGCTGGGATGTCAGCATCAAGAAGGTCTACAGTGCTTACAGGACGTTGGGATTGCAGCTGCGCAACAAGACGCCGAAGCGCCGGGTCAAGGCGAAGCTGCGTGATGACCGCGCCGAAGCCGTCGGACCGAACGATGTCTGGGCGATGGATTTTGTCCACGACCAATTGGCCCTGGGCAGGAAGCTGCGGATCCTCACCATTGTCGATACGCATTCCCGCTACTGTCCGGCGGCGGATGTCCGGTTCCAATATCGCGGGGAAGATGTGGTCCAGACGCTCGAACGGATCTGCCGCAAGATCGGCTACCCGAAGACGATCAGGGTCGACAATGGCAGCGAGTTCATCTCCCGCGACCTCGACCTGTGGGCCTATGCCAGGCAGGTCACCCTGGACTTCTCACGCCCCGGCAAACCCACCGACAACGGCTTCATCGAGGCCTTCAACGAGCCAAGCTGAGGTCCGAATGCCTGAACGCCCACCGGTTCATGAGCCTTGCCGATGCGACCGAAAAACTGGAGCATTGGCGCAGACACTACAACGATGACCGACCCCATAG
>NZ_JBHLWE010000079.1:0-6816 GCF_042432925.1 Paracoccus niistensis
TGTCACGGGCGGGGCGAGAAGACGTGGGTTTATGTGTTCCTCCCCGCTGCTGCGGGGCGAGCGACATTCCGGCCTTGTGCCGGAATGTCTAGTGAGTACACATAAACCCACTTCTTTGCTTAGGAGTCTGTTCCATGGCCGGATCGCACGCGCGTGGGGACGAGGGGCTTGTGCCCGAGATCGGGCTGCGCCTGGAGCACCGCCGCGTCCGAGGCCAGCCCCGCTTCGCCATCCTCCGCTGCGCCAAGCTCAAGAAGCCTGCCAACCTCGCCGCCAGCCTCCAGCACACCTTCCGCGAGCGCGAGACCCTCAACGCCGACCTCAAGCGCCGGCACGAGAACACCATCCTCCACGGCCCCGAGACCAGCGAGGCGGTCCTGGACGCCTGGCGCGACCGCGCCCCCGAGAAGATCCGCGCCAACGCCGTTCACGGCCTGGAGTACTTCATCGGCGCCAGCCCCGAGGCCATGCACGCCATGACCCGCGAGGAGCAGGACGCCTACTTCCGCGATGCCCTGGACTGGCTCAAGGAACGCCACGGGGCCGAGAACGTCCTCTCCGCCGTTGTCCACCGCGACGAGAGCACCCCCCACATGACTGTCATGACCATCCCGCTCGACGGACACGGCAAGCTCAACGCCCGCGCCCTCGTCGGCAACCGCCAGAAGCTTTCCGCCATGCAGACCGACTTCGCCAAGGAGGTCGGCCTGGAGCACGGGCTGGAACGGGGCCTGGAGCGCTCCCAGGCGACCCACGAGCGCGTCCAGAGGGTCTATGCCCACATCATGGCCCCGGAGGCCGCTGTGGAGCTCCCAGAGCGCCAGAAAGGCCACTTCCTGGGCCTGGGCGGGGAGTCGGACGAGGACTGGCGCCACAGGGCCTCAGAGGCCGCCACAGACGCCCTCAAGGGCGCCCGCCTGGCCCTCGACCGCCAAAGGGACCGCCACGAGGCCCAGACGGCCTTCCTGGAGGCCCAGCTCGCCCACGAGCGCATCAAGCGCCAGGAAGTCCTCTCCGGCGACCTGGAGGAAACCCTGGGCGATCTCCGCGAAAAGAACCGCGCATTCAGGGAACAGGTCAGCGACCTGGAAGAAGAGCGCGACGCATGGCGGGACGAGGCGCGCCAGCGGGAAAGGCATCACCTTCTCACCATCGAGCGCGCCCTCGACTTCGCGGAGGCCCACGGCCTCGAACCCGAGGACATGGCCGAATACCTCAAGCATGGCCGCCATCTCCACGAGAAGGCCCACGAGCACGATCGGGAGAAGGATCGCGATCTGGACCTCGACTAGACGAATCCGACCTACAGGCCGACAGTTCTGGGCCGTCTAGATCGATAAGCCTTCAGAGTAGGAATTCTCAATTGGTGGCTATCTCTCCTGACTAGAGCTTGCCAGCATTCCGCAAGTGCCATTTCTGCGCACCGGCTGGGCGGAAAGATATTTTCTTTCAGAGTTTTGAGTTATGCAGTCTGAAATATCGCAACCATGGGAGATATTATGAAGTCCTTTGCCATTGCCTTTGCTTTGTTGCTTGCTACTCATGCGCCAGCGACGGCAGTCGAAGCTGAAATTAATATTACTCAAGGCGTGGCGTCTGTCATTGATGGCGACACCCTTGAAGTTCGCGGGTCACGCATTCGCTTGCACGGCATCGACGCGCCGGAAAGTGGGCAGGTCTGCCGGGAACGCGACGGATCGGCTTGGCGCTGCGGGCAGGCGGCGGCCTTGGCTCTTGCCGAAAGGATCGGTCGGACCCCCATCCTTTGTGAGCAACTCGACGTGGATCGCTATGGGCGTGTCGTTGCAAGATGCTTCACCAACCGCGAAGACCTCAACAAGTGGATGGTTGGTGAAGGCTTGGCAGTCGCCTATCGTCAGTATTCTTCCGAATATGTCGCTGATGAAGTCCGGGCACGCGACGCGCGAAAGGGCATGTGGCGAACGGAGTTCGATATGCCTTGGGATTGGCGCAAGGGATCGCGCAAGTCGCAAGCTCCCGCTGAGACACCGAAGGTGCTGCAAGGGCTTGTTCAACGATCCTACTCTTGCAGTCCTCGGCGGACCTGCTCGCAGATCGAAAGCTGCCAGGAAGCGCACTGGTATCTGGAAAACTGCTCTTGGGGCGGCCGCCTTGACCGCGATAAGGACGGCATTCCCTGCGAAAGCATTTGCTGATGCTTGGCAGGAACAAACGTGCGGGCACTGCCCGCACGTTGGCAGGCGTCATCCCGTGGTTGGAACTGGTGGAAATGGGCTTGAAGGGATACGCCGGACGCGATGCAAAGCTATCTCGAAAAGCGCGATTCCGCGAAGAACTTGGCCCGCTTCTACAGCCTTAGGGTCCTTCCCAATCTCTTCGGGGAGTGGTCGCTTCAAAGAGAATGGGGACGGATCGGGCAGGCCGGGCAGGTTCGCAGGCTGTATTTTCCTTCGCAGGAGGAAGCGATACGGGCGCTCTTGAAGCTGGAGGCCGCAAAAAGACGGCGAGGCTACTGGCTGAAGCCCAAGCAGCTGGAGCTGTTCTAACCCTCTGGCACCGACTCCGATAATGCAAGTCGCCCTACTTGGAAAACCCATCGTGTTGGGTTATATTGTGTCATGGTCACCATCCACCGGGCGCATGGTCTGCGCGTCATCATCTTCACGGACGATCACGAGCCCGCCCATGTGCATGTGTTCGGAGACGGACAGGCCAAGATTAACCTGATCGGGCCTGATGGCGGTCCGACCCTGGTCTGGGCCGAAGGCATGAAGGCGAACGAGCTGCGCCGCGCCGTGCAACTGGTCCGCAACCAGCAGGAACAGTTCCTTGCCAGATGGAGGGAAATCCATGGCTGACCTGACAGACGCCGAGATCGAGGCCGCCCTGGAGCGGGGCCGCCTTGCCCAGCAAACCGAGCCGCGCGCCACATCTGCACGCTACGACCGGAAAAGCGGTCGCATCATCGTCGAGCTGACCAACGGCTGCACCTTCGCGTTCCCGCCCCGCATGGCGCAGGGGCTGGAGACGGCGTCAGATGACGAACTGACCACGGTCGAAATCCTCGGTGCCGGCTATGGCCTGCACTGGGAAGCCCTCGATGCGGATCTTTCTGTGCCTGGCCTGCTGGCGGGTCTGTTCGGAACGAAGGCCTACATGGCCCGCCGGGCAGGACAGGTCACATCGCCCGCCAAGGCAGCTGCCGCACGGGCAAACGGGGCCAAAGGCGGTCGACCGCGTAAACAGGCATAGGCTCGACCCCTGCCCCAGCGGGTCGAGCTGGTCTTCTTCCCCAGCCTGCAGCGGCGCCATCTGGACCGGCATAAGCAAGATGGAGAGGGACACCTCCTCTTATACTCTTAGGATACATGGATACGCTGGAGCGATTCGACGGTTTCAGCCTTGCTGCGCTGGCCCTGATCGAGATTGACAGTTATCACACCGATAACTACCGTTATCAGACTGATAACTATCGGAGCGCGATATGCCGAGAGCGACCATCTACGAGCTGCGCCGGTCGGGCGTGTCGCAGGAGGACATCGAGCTTGCGAAGGCCACCCAAGAGGCGCAGCGCCGCAATGGCGTTCCGGTCCAGTCCATCGCCGTCCTGGTCGGCGCTGCAGAACCACGCCAGCGTCATAACCCGAACCCACCGGCTGACCTGACCGACCGCGCCCTGCGTCGTCGTGGAACGTATGACCAGGCTGCGCTATTGTTGGACCAACAAGCGTTGCAGGAAAGCAGCCCCGAGCGCGCAGCCATGGCCCGCGAGCTGGCCCAAGGAGCCAAGGAGCTATCGGCCAGCAACCAGATCGAGTTCGACTTCTTCGGAGGGGGCAACGTGTCCATCGCTTTCCAGTATCAGGACGCCGTGACCGAACGCCTGTTCGAGGCGGCACCGACGACGACCAAGGCCAAGGAGGCCGGCATGATCCTTTGGATCATATGTCGGCACCTGTCCTGGCAGAGCTACGAATGCACCAAGTCTGCGGCCGACCTTTGCGAGATCACGCACACGAAGCCGCCAAACATGGCGAGTGCACTGAAGCTCCTAGAGGAGGTCGGCGCGATCCGTCGCGTAAAGCGCGGCCGGAACAAGATCATCACCGTGACGCCCGAGGGCGCCTTCCGGGGCAACGTGAACAACCACGCCCAAGCCGTCGAGCGTTACCGGTTGGACGTGATCGAAGGCGGCAAGAAAGCGGACCACTGATCCCCCAGTTCTTCCCTGCCACCTGTGGCAGGTCCATCAATCATGCACGACAACACCTGAACGGCTCCGAAAAGGGCCGGTTTTATATTGTTTCATCAGTGTCCTGGAACGTGTCCTTCACCTGTCCCATTAAGCCGTTCTTCTGCACTGTCCGGCGGGACACCAGAAAAGAACATGACAATAAACGCGACGCCCCTCATACCGGTACAGGACACCGGACAGGGCAGGGACGGACATGAGCAAGCTGTCATTGCGCGAGGCAGCAAAGCTGGCAGGACGGGGAAAAACCACAATTCACACTGCTATCCATGATGGCCGACTGACCGCCGAGCGCAACGAGTCGGGTGGATACGAGATCGATCCGGCCGAGTTGCATCGCGTCTTCCCGCTCAAGGCGGACCCGGACACCGGACAGTTTATCGATCAAAGGACACCCAAGGACAGGCAGGACAGTAACGATGCCGAACGTCCTTCGCTGTCCCTGGCCCTTTCAAGGACAGCGACCAGAACAGGACGGGCAGGGCGCGCGCTTGCCACCGCCGAGCAGGAACTGGTCGAAGCCCTGCGGGAGATCGAGCGCCTGAAGACCGAGGCTGAGCGCGAAACCCGCCACGCCCGCGAACTGGCCGAGAAGGAAATCGGCCACCTTCGGGAAACCCTAGAGGCCGAACGGGCTGCGAAAGCTGAGCTTGCCGCCGCACATGCTGCACATCTGGCAGACCTGCGCCGCGAGCTGGAGCAGATGCGCGCCCTGATGCCCCCGCCGGCACCATCAGCGCCGCCTGCGCCAGACCCCACACCGGCTCCCTCCCCCTCCCGCCGCTGGTGGCCCTGGCGCCGCGGCTGATCGCCCCCCCCTGCGCTCAACCGGGGATAGCTGAAAAATCCGTAACCGGTGTTATGGTAAGTGGGTCGGAAGGGCGGGAGGTCGCGCGGGGGTTGTGGAGGGGAGGGACTGCGAACAACGCCGAGACCAGCATGAAAAAATAAGGCCAGGGAGTTAGCCTCAGGGGCACAGCGGTTTTCCCCGAGGACCCCGATCAGCGCCGCGTGCCGAGGGTGCGCGTTTTTGTTCGGCGTCAGATACCTGGTGGTGCGAAGGTCCTCCGCGGCGGATCAGCCAGGCCGCGCCCAGCAGATCCGGGACGCCGATCAGCGCGCGCGAGACAACCCCGTATTTCGAAGTCCCGCCGCACCTTTCGCGGTGGGTGACGGGAACCGTCGCGACGCGCCAGCCCTCGCGGAGCATCATCGCCGGCATGAAGCGGTGGATGTGGTCGAACCAGGGCAGATCCAGATAGGCCTCGCGCCGGAAGGCCTTGAGCCCGCAGCCCGAATCCCGCACCCCGTCGCGCAGCAGCGCCCGCCGGATCGCATTGGCCGCACGCGAGGCCAGGCGCTTCAGCGCCGTGTCCTTGCGCCCGATCCGCTCGCCCTGGACCAGCCCCAGCGCGGCGCTGCCGGGCTTCGTAAAGGGCGCCAGCAGCGCTGGGATCTGGTCGGGCGGGTTCTGCCCGTCGCCATCCAGCGTCACGATCAGTGCGCCCCGGGCTGCGCGCACCCCCCGCCGGATCGAGGCGGATTGTCCGCAGGGCCGGTCGTTGCGCAGCGCCAGCAGCCAGGGATGGCGCGCCTGCAGCGCCGCCAGCGCATGGGGCGTGCCGTCGGTCGAGCCGTCGTCGACGACGATCGCCTCGAAGGCGCGTCCGGCGAGGGCCTGGGCGATCTCCTCGACCAGGGGGCCCAAGGCGATGATCTCGTCGCGGGCGGGAATGACGACGCTGATATCGGGATGCGCGGTCATGGCGAACTCTCCGGTCGGGGGGCGTCGGCAGCGTGCCAGACGGCATAGGGGGCGTTGCGGAAGGGGATGGTCTCATGCGGCGGCCAGGCGGGGTGGTCGCGGTCCAGCCGCGCGACGATGACGCCCGCCGGGTGGGCCGCCAGCCAGGCGGCGAGGTCCCCGGCTGTCGCAGGCGTCGCCACCGGCGCGGTCAGGCGGCCGGCAAAGTTGAACTCGGCATGATAGCTCTGGCCGTAGAAGGCGATGCCGGCGGGCTGGAACGGGGCGATCGCCGCGGCGATGCGATGGGTGTCGTAAAGCGGGCGGGTGGCGGTGAAGCCGACCAGCAGGTTCAGCGACAGGACCGTTCCCAGCGTCAGGGCCGCGCCGCCCGCCAGCCCGCGCAGCCGCAGGGCGGCAAGGCAAGTAGCCAGCACCAGCAGGCAGGCGGCCACCGGCACCGCGCGGGGCTGGAGCAGCGCCTCGGCCCGGCCCAAAGGCACCAGGCCGGCCGCCACGACGATCCCGGCCAAGGCCGCGGCGGCCAGGAGCAGCGCCGGGACGCGCAGCGGAAAGCGCTCGGGCGACAGCCGCGCGACGAGCAGGGCCGCGGCGGGCAGTTCAGGGATCAGGTAATGCGCCTGCTTGCCGCTGATCAGGCTGAACAGCAGAAGCGCGGCCCCGCCCCAGACCAGGCAGAGCCGCAGTCCCGGGTCGCGCCAGTCTGCCCGCGCGCCCGCGCGCCACAGGGCGGGCGCGGCGATCCAGGGAAACAGCAGCACCGGCAGCAGCGCGAGCAGGAACCACCAGGGGCGCGCATGGGCAAAGGCCTCGGTCA